>JBKPQL010000013.1:0-4538 GCA_046734045.1 Verrucomicrobiota bacterium | reverse complement strand
GAGCCATAGTGCGACGCCAATGATGGCGAAGAATACGCCTGCGTACATCCAAAATCCCGAAAGGATAAGTACAGGAATGGAGACAAACCGAACAACGGGGGCGTAGTTCGGAAGTTCTGCAAACGGACTATAAACATAACCCATTATCGGAATGGTAAAGATGAGGTGAATCCAGCGAAGAATTGAACGTTTGGTGGCATTACTAATCATTCAATCCCTTTCCATTGAGAATTTGCCGCATACATTTTTCAACCCTGGACTCCCGAGTTTTGGATTGTTTGGCTGCAGAAAAATAAAGGATGTATGCTCTTTGCCGTCCCGGCGTCAGTGCATTAAAAGCAGTTTTCAAGGCAGGGATTTCATCCAATTTATTCTGCAATTCTTCAGGAATAGGTTCTGGATTCTTTTTAAAATTCACTTCCAAACCGGCTTTTTCCGCTTCCATGGCTTCATGGATATAGGCTTTCAAGATGGGTTCCATCTCAACTATTTCTCGAACATTGGTGAACGGAATCCGGCGTGCCGCCTGCCAGCCAAATTTTTTAAGAATACCATTGGGATCATTTAACAAGGCACCTTTGCAAAACAAAAGCGCACAGAATTCTTTGAATCCTTGTATTATAACTATGTTAGTTTTCTGAAACGTGTAACAAGGTTTACCCCACTTCAATTCTTCGGTCAGCCCACAGCCAAGACTGATCCTTCTCAATTTCTCCATTTCTTTCTGCCACTGATACTCCGAAATAAAGTAAGCTTAGATGTTGATCGGGTTGAATCTGACCAAAGTCGTCATGGCCCGGAGGCGTCTCGGGAGGCGACCAGTCGAGCATGGCTCGGCGGTCCGGTTTCGACCGCACTTATTCGACTAGGAGTTTACCGCCCCAGTCGGCTGGGTCGGAATCGAAGATCGTCTCCGAAAGTGTCCACGGATGTCCCCATGGGTCGAGAAACGAGCATTGGCGTTCGCCATACACGTGATCCGCGGGTTCAGCGAGAACACGAGCACCGGCTGCCTTGGCGCGTCCAAAGAGTTCGTCGATCGCCGTGACGCGAAGTGTGATGGAGTGCGCCGCGGGGCTCTGCTGTGTCGAAGGAGCGGCGTCAGCGTGTACGCCGGGCTTGGCGACGACGATGGCCCCATTGCTGTGCATGAGCTGACACCGAGTGTCGGAATTGCGGAGACGTACGGTAAATGGCAGGGCCGTTGTGAGCCACTCGACTGCTTCGCGCACGTCGGGATAGTACAGCACGGGCATTACGGCGGTATTTGGTGCCGAGCGGTTCTTCTTCAGCATAGAATCGGAGGTTATCACTGCTTCCCTTGGTCGTCTAACGACCCAAGCTCAGCGACCCGGCGCACGAGATGCAACGATTGCAACCGCGACGCTCCCGCCGGGTTCGCTGCAGCGCATGGTTAGGCCACATTCTCAGGAAGTATCGCATCTCTGACCTCGCGTGAAACCAAAATTTTGCTGCCGATTGGCACGTCCTCAGCACTCCTGTCTGTGAGCCACATGGTAACTCTCCATCGCTCCTCAATGGGAACATCTGGGTCTCGAATGTTGAGGTGCGTCATATTGATCTGACCGGCCCAGCCGGGCGGTATGTGTTGATGAGGACGCCCTTGGGCGTGCTTCGCGTCTCGACCAGAGTGAGGCCACGCGGCGGAACGCCGTTCTCGAACAGCCGCTTTCCTTCGCCGAGCACCACCGGAAAGACCCAGATGCGATATTCGTCGACGAGATCGGCGGCGATAAGCGTCTGCAGCAATTCACTGCTGCCCCAGATATGCAACGCCGGCCCATCCGATGCCTTCAGCCGGCGGACCTCGTCCACGACATCACTGCCTATGTGCAGCGATTTCTCCCAGTCGAGTTGGTCGAGGCTGCGCGTGACGACGTATTTCGTCGCCTTGTTGAACGCCTTCGCGATCGGGTGGTCGCCCTGGTTCGGCCAGTAGCCGGCGAAGATCTCGTAGGTTCGGCGTCCCAAAAGCATGTCGAACTCACCGGCGATAGTCTCGCCAACAGCCTGTTTCATCAGGGCGTCGTCCACGAAGGGCATGGCCCAGCCTCCGTGGGTGAACCCGCTCCTCGGATCTTCCTCCGGCCCGCCGGGCGACTGCATGACGCCGTCCAGCGTGACTTGGGTAATGACAATGATCTTTCTCATAGTTTGTTCTCCAGTTTTCCTGGTTTCCTATCTCGACGAACGACTGGCGCTCCGCAGGACACGAGTTCGAAATTTTTCTCGACTTGAGCGTCGTCCAGGCTGCGTCGACGTCAGCGTATGCGGGGTGAATGCCCACCGCGAGTCGTTTTGAGGGCTGGGGTAGTCACTGCGTGCTGTGTGGCCTAACTATGATTAGACGAACCTTCGTAAAGCGTCACGAAGATTTCTTCGTCTAATTGGCACTGCAATCGCTGGGAGCAAAACGTGACAGCGGGGCGACATAATGCGCGTAACGCTCACCACTCTTTGAACTCGCCCGCGTGCTCGTGTGTCTCGATTACATTGTCGGCTGGCCTCATCATAAACGCGAATCCCAGCGTCATGTGAGCGGCTGTAGAACATTGGCTTTTCACTTTTCAGCGCGCCAGCTTTTCGCCAGAGTGAGAGATGCCATCAGTCGAAGACAAGCGTAAAGAATTTCGCCGGTTGCATGAGAGCGGTTGTTTCGCCATCCCGAACCCGTGGGACATCGGCAGTGCGCGCTATCTGCAACATCTGGGTTTCAAAGCAATCGCGACAACGTCTGCCGGTTTCGCGTTCTCGCGCGGTTTGCCCGACGGTGCGGTCAAACGCGATGACATGCTGGCGCACATCAAAGAATTGGTCGATGCGACTAAAATTCCAGTGAATGCCGATTTTGAAAATGGTTATGCCGATGATCCGGATGATGTCGCTGAAAGCGTGAGACTCTGCGTTGCGACTGGCGTTGCTGGCCTTTCAATTGAAGATGCAATCGATCGGAAAGAAAAGCTGATCTACGATGTCGATCTTGCGGTCGAGCGTATCCGCGCGGCGCGGGAAGCGATCGGCAACAGTGGAGTCTTGCTCGTCGGACGGGCGGAAGGATTTCTGGTCGGTCGCGAAAACATCGATCAGGTGATTAAGCGGCTCGTCGCTTACTCGGAAGCTGGCGCGATTGTTTGTACGCGCCCGGTTTCAAACAACGCGATGACATCAGGGCGATCGTGTCGGCGGTCGCGCCGAAACCATCGAACATTCTCATTGGCGGCGCGATTGGTCTCAGCATGGAAGACGCGTGCGTGTGGTGCAGACTCGTGCTCGGCACCATGCACGAGCACGGCTTCGGCCGCAGCCGCCACTTCCAGTGCCTTTTTCGCAAAGCCATTTCGTAGCTTCGCCAACATTCGAGCGTGCGAGTTTCGGGATAACAACAGACGGGCGTTTCGACCGATTCCTTTGCATGTGACCACAATGCTTGCAAAGCCTAACGAGACAGAGATAAGCCACGGCAGGGTGTTCGTGGCAAACACGCTGAAGTTGTCTCGCCAAGGGGCCGTTGGCTTCATCGATTGGTTAGGCAGACTCACATTTTAGACCAAAAGGCGTCGGCAGCGTTGAAAAGGGCGTGCACGACTATCGCTGGTAGAAGGCTAGCGCTTCGCCGCCTCAACTCACCTGCAACGAGCCCAAGCACGATTGCGCCGATGGCGACAACCGCGCCCACCCCTACGTGAATAATGCCAAACAGCATGGCGGTAAATATGACTGCACCCGAGAGCGACCCACCGAACACAGGGAAAGTGATCATCCACCGCCGTTCGAGCATGGATTGAATTAGGCCGCGGAAAATAATCTCTTCTTGGATAGGAGAACCGATAATGAAATAAAGCCCTATCATCAGCGGCGTGAAGTGAGAAACGTCAAACGGAGGTTTCGATGGGTATAAGTGATCCAGAAAAGTGACGGCGATTCCGAGCGCAAACCCAAAAACAGTCGCGACCGCGAGATAGCGTGAATGTGGAATGCGGAACCCGAACTCTACGATGCCCGCTGGGCCTCGAGCTAACAGGAACATCAGGATTAACGTGACCAACAAAGTGATCGCGATGATAAGAGGTATTGCTATATCAGCGCGCGGCCGAACAAGTGTTGTTGTCACGAAAGCAGGAACATAGACGACCACAAACAGCCCGATACCGAGGCCTATTGCTTTGAGCGCAGGAAACTTCATTGATGCGTTCCGACGGCTAAGCGCATCTGCCTAACGAGCCACAAGATCAGCGACCGCAAGCCCTATGAAGCGTGGGCACGCAGCCAAACGGTGGATGGCAAATATGCAGAAGGTAAATCGCAGAGTGGCTCGCGGTTCGCTGCATCGCCCTCCATGAGAAGGTATTCAAGTTAAAATTTGGGTTCATTGTGTCTGCGGGCGATTGGGATCGTGCTTCCATGCGGACTCGGGTATTTATTTTGGTCCAGATTTAGATCCGGTAGCTCGCAATCATAAGTTAAGGGTGGAACGTTGCCATCTGGTTATCGAAGTCTAAACACTTCAGGCGATGCAT
>JBKPQL010000012.1:0-2916 GCA_046734045.1 Verrucomicrobiota bacterium | reverse complement strand
GTAAAAGACGCGCAGTTTGAATCTACGCGCCCATAGTCACGCATCTAATCTCTGGGACTACCTCTTCTTCGTGCGACAATATTTTCTAATCTTCGGGTTCGCCGCTGGGATGATTGCTGCAAGCTCGGTGGCGCGCGCCGGCACAGGCGAAGGATCGACGTCGGCAAGCGGTGGTACATCTTCTTCAGGCAAAGTTCCCACCTTTACACTTGATCAGGCGATCCTCACGGCGCTCCAACAGAATCCGACTCTCCTCAACGCGGAGCAGGAGATCAAACGCACCAAAGGCGTGATCATCCAAGTACGTGCGCAGGCGTTGCCGCAGATCACCCCCACCGGGGAATATCAATGGACTGATCCGAACCTTGGTACAAGCGGCGGTGGAATTGCCGGCGGCGCTAGCGCGGCGCAGAATCTGAGGTCTGACATATTTTACGACATCCGCGTCCTCGGAACGCAGCTAGTTTTTAACGGGACCACTTACCCGCAGATCAGAGGGACTTTCTTTCAACGCGACAGCTCCTACTTCGCGTTCCGCAATACGCTGGACCAACTCCTCGCGACGGTGAAAACGCAGTTCTACCAGGTAGTGGTCAATCGAGAGCTGATCAAGGTTCAGGAACAATCGGTGCACTTGCTGGAGAGTCAGTTGAAGGATCAGCAAAACCGCTTCGAAGCGGGGACAGTTCCGCGCTTCAACGTGCTCCAGGCGGAAGTGGCGCTCTACAATCAGCTTCCGCAATTGATCACCGCGCAAAATAATTATCGTATCTCGAAGATCACTCTGGCCAAGACACTGGGCCTCGATTTCCAGCCAGGGCGCGGTGAAAATCCGCCGCTCGAAGTGGTAGGTGAAATGCCATACAACCCGCGAACCATATCGCTGGTCAACGCGATCGAGCTTGGAAAGGAGCGGCGCCCTTTTCTTAAGCAGGCGCGGGCAAACGTCTTGAATCAACTTCAGCAAGTGCGGGCGGCAGCGGGCCAGTACCTTCCAACTATCACTACGAGCGGGGGCGGCGAATGGGTCAGCTCGCCGACTAATTCCAGCTGGCATGATATTTCCAAAGGTTGGATCGCAACGGTGCAGGGCAGCATGCCGATCTGGGACAGCGGCGCGATCGCTGGCCAGGTCATCCAACAGCGTGCCCTCTTTTCGGAAGCCAAGATCACTTACGACGACGACGTTCGGCAGGTTGAGCTGGAAGTGCAGACCGCGTATTCAAATTTGCAGCAGAACCAGGAGTTGATTAAGAGCCAGGAGAAAAACGTGGAGCTAGCCGACGAAGCGCTACGCCTGGCCAAAGCCCGGCTCGACGCTGGCGCAGGGGTGCAGTTGGATGTCCTCAACGCCCAGGTCCAGTTGCTCACGGCGCAAACGACGCGTTTGCAAGCGCTTTTCGGATACAATTCCTCCCTCGCGGAGTTCGATCGGGCCACTGGCGCGCAGAGTACTTACAACGAAATGTTCGCTGACCTCGCGCCCCGCGCGACCAAGTCGAAGACCTACGACACCGGCAGTGGCGTGGACGCCGAAGGAAAACGGAAGAAAGCTGACGACGACAGCACGCTGCGAACTTCGTCTGGAAGGTCCCGAACGTTACATTCCAAATAAGGCTCAAATTCGAATTCCAACCCGGCCGCTCGCAACTTTTTGGGATTTGGTGATTGGCGTCCTCTTCGGATTTGGGTTTGGCGAGTTGGGATTTCAATCACAATGACGCGGCCGCCCTTCGAGCAATTTCCCGCGCTGAGCGCGATTGGAATATGTCGTCACGCTTTCACGCAAAGAATTCCAGGCATCGATGTTTCGCACGACAAAGCCGAAGTGCTGAAGCGGCTCAATGCCGCGCATGGTGAAATCCGGCATGCGGCCGGGATGGGCGATTGGCCACTGTTCACCGCTCAACAAACTCACGGAAACAAAATCGCAGTTATCGATAATTGTAGCCGCGTCCCTGTGGGCCGCGAATTCCGCGGCTGCGATGGCATCATCACCAATCAACGTGGAATCATGCTGGGCGTTTATGTCGCCGACTGCTGCGCGGCTTACATTGTCGATCCGAAGACACCGGCTATCGGTCTCGTTCATTCCGGTCGCAGAGGGACCGAGCTCGGCGTCGTTACGACTGCAATCACACAAATGGCCCAGCGTTTCGGATCAAATCCAGCCGAATTAATCGTACAGCTCAGCCCCTGCATTCGTCCGCCCCATTACGAAGTCGATTTCGCGGCGGAGATTGTCGAACAATGTCGCGCGCTTGGCGTGAAGGAAATCCACGACAGCGGCGTCTGCACCGCGTGTCATGTCGATCTTTACTATTCCTACCGCGCCGAAAAAGGGCGCACCGGTCGAATGCTGGCGTTACTCGGGTTGAAATGAAAATGCGCTGGTAGGGATGGCTCGCCGAGCCGTCCGTCGAATCTTCCTGTGCAATCGTCGGCGCGCCCGGCGGTCGCGCCTACCGATTCGAAATTCTACTCGTCCTCGTTTGCACCAACCCGGTAAGGACAAATCCCGCGTTTCTTTGCGTGGGCGACGAAATCGAAAAACTCCCGGGCGGGCGCGCCAAGATCAAGCGTCGCCGCTTTCTCCAGGGCCTGCGAGATGTTCAATCCGCTCGTGTAAAGTAATTTGAACGCCTTCTTAATTTCGTCGCGGTCTTTCGCGCTGAAACCGGAGCGCCGCAGCCCAACAACATTGATTCCGAAAACAGAATTGCGCTCCGCCGCGATCACGAACGGCGGCAGATCTTTTCCGAAAGCGGAGCTGCCTTGCACCATCACTAACCTGCCAATGTGCATGTGTTGATGAAATGTCGATCCACCGCCGAGGAACGCTTGATCGTCCACACGCACATGACCGGCCAATAAGCAATTGTTCGCGATGACGACGTTGTTCCCGATCTCGCAATT
>JBKPQL010000011.1:0-28408 GCA_046734045.1 Verrucomicrobiota bacterium | reverse complement strand
AGTCTCTGGGTGATGAGTTGGGCGCTCGTCATTGGGGGAGTGATCATGTGGATCGTTGACTCCACTTTCACGCGACCGCGTGTGATGCACATGGAGGAAATGACTTTGCCGCAAGCCATCTGGATCGGCGCTGCGCAAATTTTTTCCGCTGTCTTCCCGGGAACATCCCGCTCCATGTCCACAATTGCCGCCGG
Source organism: Verrucomicrobiota bacterium (assembly GCA_046734045.1). Classification (GTDB taxonomy): domain Bacteria; phylum Verrucomicrobiota; class Verrucomicrobiia; order Chthoniobacterales; family UBA10450; genus Udaeobacter. The sequence continues at coordinate 28,214 of JBKPQL010000011.1, read as the reverse complement.
GCAAGTGGCCGGCATGTCGCGTCCGGCTGCACTCGAATTTTCGTTTTTTTTGTCGATGCCAACGATGCTGGTGGCCACAGGCTACGATTTCGTCAAGACAGTGATGCCGTCTCATCATCAGGTGAATATCGCGCCCCTCCAAATGGACCCGCATCAGTGGATCGTGCTGGCAATCGGATTTGTGGTTTCATTTTTTGTGGCGCTTGCAGTGGTTGCCTGGTTCATGCACTGGGTCCGGGCACGCGGTTTTGCGCCGTTTGCGATTTACCGGATTGTGCTCGGAATCGGATTGTTAACGCTACTGGTGCGCGGCTTCTTCTAAAACCCATTGTCAAATGGAAACCAACGTAATCCTTCCCGATCTGCAAAGTGCGGTTCTTTGCGAGGATGTCCGCTGCGAAATCAACGGAATGCAAACGTTGATCGGTGTCCTCAATGTCATCGCCGCGCCGGCCCTGCCAATTAATTACCTGCGACTCTGCATCTGGACGCGCTGGTGCAGCGGGACAGGAAAGTTCCGGCAACGCTCGCGCATTGTGGGCGTGGATGAACAGCAACTGATCGCCCAGGCGGAAGTAGAGTTCGTGCTGAAAGAGATGGAAGGCCACGCGACAAACGTCCACTATTTTGGCGGCGTGCAGTTTCAGCAATACGGAGTGCATCACGTGGAGATTTACCTGGAAGAAGAGTTGCGACTGCGTTTTCCCTTGCCGGTGATTCAGATTGCGTGCCCGGTGGCGAACCCGCCCAATTAACAGCTTGCCAATCGCGCTGAATTCATTTATCACGGGCGCGTTTCATGGCGACGAAAGCGTTCACGGCATTGCTCTGTAGCCTTGCCATAGTGGGACAAGTGCGCGCGCAGGAAGTGACGGTCGCGCGAGAGACAAAGCCAAGCGTTCCAGAGCCCGCAACGCCTGCGTCTGAGCTGACCGGTTCAGAATTGGAAAGCGCGAGGCCGAAAAAGGCTTCCAATCGGAAGAAAAAATCGGCAGAGGCCTTGCCTACGGTCGAGCAGATGCGAACGGCTGGAGCGCTTGCCGCTGAGCGACTGAAGAACCAGGGTCGCGTCGAAAAGGCGAAAGCGTCACCTGTGCCCCAACCCGAAGTGGCAAGAGTGCAGCCCGTGCCAGGGGAATCACTGCGAAAGGAAAAGCCGGTCGAACAGTCGAGTGTTCAGCATGAGCCAAAGTCAGGCGCAAAGAAACTGGAGGCGGTCGGTCCTATTGGGCCTGTTCGACCCACAATGATGGAATCCGGCAGACAGGAGACAGACACTTCTCACTCCGCGAAAGGCGAGAAAGGCGAGTCCCGCAGCGGAGAAAATCAAGTGCCGCAATCGACAAACAGTTCGCAGTTGCTCAACAAATCAGTGCGCGAGCAGGATGCAATCCCCGCTCAATTCATTAGCCTGCGAACTGAGACGGCGTTTACGAAACTGGCGGACGGGTTTGATTTTCCGGTGGGAATACCTGATGGCCAAGGCTACTACAAAGCGCGCGGCTTCCGACCAAATGGACATCTCGGTGAAGATTGGGATGGCATACGCGCTGGAGACACCGATCTCGGCGATCCGGTTTGCAGTATCGGCACAGGCGTCGTTGTCTTTGCCCGCGACTGTCACATGGGCTGAGGAAACGTGATCATTGTGCGGGATGCGTATCGGGAGAATGGTACCACCAAGAACATCGACTCACTCTATGGACATTTGGACAGAATTCTCGTGCGCCGCGGCCAGGCGGTATCGCGTGGGCAGAAAATTGGGACGATTGGAACGGCGCACGGCTTATACGACGCGCATCTGCATTTGGAGATCCGAAAAAACATCGAAATCGGAATGAGCCGAGCGTCGTTTGCGCGAGACCTCAGCAATTGTTGCGATCCTTCGCAGTTCATCCTGTCGCTTCGGCGGCTCCAAACCAGTTCCGCCAAGTATCGGATCGCGATGAACACCTTCACTCATGACACGCTGATCAATTGGGACGCTGCAGAGAATTATTCGCATCATCGCGGTGGAACTCACGAATCGGCCGCAGCATTAAAAGAAGCACTCGCGTTGGAGCATTAACGCCCCGCGGCAAAGGGAGCTGATCCTTAAAGATCAAGTCAGAACCCAGCTCAACGACGTCAGCATTGACGTTGCGGGACTTAAATTACCCCAGCCAAAATCAAAATCAGCACAATCAAGTCGATCCCGCCTGATCGGATAATAGCCCCAACCGGTGCTGTAAGGCCACGCCGGAAACGCTCCAATCAGCAGGAGAATCAAAATAATTAAGAGAATCGTTCGCACTCGGCGAGGCTATTTAGGTGCATCGCGAAATGGCAATACTTATTTCGAGGTGCCGCCGCGTTGCACTCCGCAACGAAATACCTTGCAGCCGCTCCGGTCCAACATATGATTCGTCGGCAAGTCCCGACTGCGTCTTGCCGGATGCGTCGGGAAAATTTTTTGCTCATTTCTGATTCCCGATGGCCAACACAATTTTAATCGGCGCACAGTGGGGTGATGAGGGCAAAGGTAAGATCATTGATGTCCTCACTGCCAAGACGCACATCGTTGTCCGCAGCCAAGGCGGCAACAATGCCGGTCATACCGTCATCCATCGCGGCGTCAAATATATCCTGCACCTGATCCCCTCCGGCATACTCCGGCGTAGAAAAATTTGCGTGATCGGCAACGGCGTGGTGATCGATCCGGTCGCGCTCGTCGCCGAGATCGACGGCCTGCGCAAGCTAGGAATCACGATCGAGAGGAATTTGCTCATTAGCGATTGCGCGCATCTGGTCCTGCCTTACCACCGGTTACTCGATGAACAGCGCGAGCTGCGTCGAGGCAAAATTGGAACAACCAAACGCGGGATCGGCCCGGCCTATGCGGATAAAGCAGCACGAACGGGCCTGCGCATATCTGACTTGATGCAGCCAATCGTGTTCTCGAAAAAACTTCAGGCCAAGATACTGGAGAACAACAGAATCCTCCAAGCGCTCGGCGCGAAGCCGATCAACTTTCGCGAGGTCAACGAAAGCTATCTCGCCGCCGGAGAAAGATTGCGTCCGTTCGTCGCTAACACGGTTGTGTACCTACATCATGCCCTGGCGCGTGGAAAAGAAATCCTGTTTGAAGGAGCGCAAGGCACCTTTCTCGACATCGATCACGGCACGTACCCGTATGTGACCTCCTCCAACACGACAGCCGGCGGCGCCTGCACGGGAACTGGCGTGCCGCCGCATCGGATGGATCGCGTCGTCGGGGTCATGAAGGCTTATACCACACGCGTAGGCGAAGGGCCTTTGCCGACGGAAGATCGACGCTTGGCTGAGACATTTCACAACCAAGGGCGCGAGTTCGGCGCGACCACAGGACGCAAACGCCGTTGTGGCTGGTTCGATGCGGTCGCGACGCGTTACGCGACGATGATCAACGGAATCGACGAACTCGCTATTACCAACTTGGATGGTCTTGATTACGTTGATCCGATTAGGGTTTGCGTCGCTTACCGACTAAACGAGAAACGTCTGGATGTTCCGCCGTGCGACGCTGCTCAGCTTGCAAATTGTGAGCCGATCTACAAAGAAGTGCCGGGCTGGAACAGACCTACAGGTTCAGCCAAAAAATTCTCCCAGCTTCCTCCAGCAGCAAGAGCGTACGTCAAATACATTTCCAATTTAACCGGAGCAAAACTATCCATGATCAGCGTTGGGCCGACGCGTGGTGAGACCATTATTTTGTAGCATATTGTCGGAGCGTGAAAACCGTTCCACGTCACATCGCGATCATCATGGATGGCAACGGCCGCTGGGCCAAGGCGCGTGGTCTGCCGCGCATTAAAGGTCACGAAGCAGGCGCGGAAGCCGTTCGCGAATGCGTGGAAGGCTGCGGCGAATTGAAAGTGGAATACCTCACGCTTTACGCCTTTTCCGCTGAGAACTGGCAGCGTCCTAAGAGCGAAGTCACCGCGCTCATGCGGCTGCTCGAAAAGTTTTTGAAAGAGAAAACGCCGGAGCTAATCGAGAAAAATGTTCGGCTTCAGGCGATCGGCAGGTTGACCGATCTCCCGGAGGGCGCCCAGCAACAACTTCACAGAACGGTCGAGCAAACCGCCGGAAACAACGGACTGACTCTGGTCCTCGCGCTCAGTTACGGCGGACGCCTCGAAATTATCGACGGGATTAAAAGTTTGCTGCGCGCCATCGAGCTTGGTCACATCGACAAGGGAATGATCGACGTCGAGATGTTTAGCAAACACCTTTACACGCGATATTATCCCGATCCTGATCTGCTCATTCGCACTTCCGGCGAAATGCGATTGTCGAACTTTCTTCTTTGGCAAACGTCCTACACTGAAATGTACGTCACGCCCAAGCTGTGGCCCGATTTCACCAAGAAAGATCTTTTCGCCGCAGTGGAAGAATACGGCCGCCGCCAACGCCGCTACGGCGCCGTGGAATAGTAGCGGGAGCTTCCAGCTTGCGTATTACTAAGCTCAACCGTGAACGGTGTTTGCGCCGCTATATAAACGCTTCGGTAACGGAATCTGCCAGGGATTTGCCTTTTTGCGTTAGGACGAAATTCCCATTCGATTGCCGGAGCAAGCCCAACGTGATAAACTCTCTGGTCTCGTTAGGCTTCGCCGCGAGCAGACTTGCTGGGACGCCGCGCCGGGTGCGCAACGAGAGCGCGATTTTTTCGGCGCGCTTCATTTCTTCGGTCAAAATTTCTATTGATCCAATCGGGGATCGACTGGACAAAATGCGTTCGATGTATTCCCGGTAATCGGGAACATTTTGCCACCGTTGCAGTCCGATCGTGGAAAATGCGCTGGGACCGATGCCCAAATAATCTTCGCCCGACCAGTAGGCGCGGTTGTGGGCCGACTCAAAACCCGGCCGCGCATAGTTCGAGATTTCATAATGGTCATAACCCGCCGCTTCCAAGATCGACATCGTCATCTCGAAGAACTCGGCTTCGAGGTTTGGATCGGCACGAAGTTCGCCACGCGCCTGTCGCACAAAAAATTCCGTGTCCTCCTCGTAAGTCAGGCAGTACGCAGAAATATGCTCGGGACGCAGCGAAATCGTTTTCTTCAGCGTCTTTCGCCACTGGTCAGTTGTCTGGCTAGGAAGGCCAAACATTAGATCAACATTGATGTTTGTGAATCCCGCGTCGCGCAGAATCCAAAACGATTCTTCCGCTTGCCGCGCGTTGTGCTCGCGTCCGAGTAATTTCAGCAGGTCATCGTCCGACGATTGTACGCCGAGGCTGATCCGGTTGACTGCGAGTTTTTTGAGGACGCCGGCTTTTCGCGTGGAAACGCTTCCTGGATTCGCTTCCATTGTCCACTCGACCAGCTGCGACATGGCGAGCCGTTCGTGAAATCCGCGCAGCAGCAGTTCCAGTTGCGCGACGCTGAGCGCGGTGGGCGTGCCGCCGCCGAAGTAGATCGTTGATGGAAAAATATGGTGAGCGGCAACGAGCTGTTCCAGCTCCCGCAAGACCGCTTCACAAAAACGCTGTATTTGCGAACGATCGAGCAGATCCTTGTAAAAAGCGCAATATGGACAGATGCGCGCACAGAAGGGGATGTGAACGTAGAGATGGCGGATCGGTTCTGCTGTAGTGGCAGGCGTGTCGCCTGCGTTGGCGCGCGTTTCCGCAGCCGGCACGGCTGCCGCTACAGAGTGCCAGTTCTGATTCGTGCTGTTGCTCATAAAATCGGTTGCCACCGCGGAGGAGACGCCTTGTTGATGCGAAACGTAGCGCTTGTTCTATTTTGCGCCATCTCATCGGGACTTGCACAAAGGCCGCAGCCTGCAGCGACTCCCTCGATTGTGTATGCTGTGCACGATCCAGACTCGATTAAAGATTACAAGACGAACCCTCGCGTCGTCCACGGCATGGTCAACCGACTCGTTCTCGCCGTGACGGGCCAGCATGATTTAGCAGAGGCGTGGAGATCGCTGGTTTCGCCTGATGACAAGATCGGCATCAAGATTTCCGCTGCAGGCGGCGAACTTTTCACCACGCACCATGACGTGGTGAATGCGATCGTGGATGGCCTCGTGGCGGCAGGACATCCGCGCGGCAGCATTATCGTCTGGGATCGTACTCTTGGCGGAATAAAAGGCGCCGGTTATCAGCGTGGAATTGACGGCTATCAGCTTAAAGCAATTGCGCCGGGCGACGGCTATGACCCGAAAGCGATTCTGTCGGCGCCGCTAATTGGGCAACTGGTGTGGGGCGATCTCGACTATCGGAGCGAGAGAGAAAAATTGCCTTCCGAGACAGAAAACACCAGCAACGTGAGTCATTTTTCGAAGATCATTTCGAGCGAGGTCACGAAAATCATCAATGTTCCGGTAATGAGCAGCAGCGAAACGAACGGCATCGCTGGCTGCATTTACAACATGACTATTCCCAACATCGACAATTGGCGTCGATTCGCGCAAGGTCCGCGTTTTGGTGCGGAAAGTCTCGCCGAGGTTTACAGCAATCCCATCGTTGCCAGGAAAGTCGTATTCAGTTTGATGGACGGCCTCATTGCACAATATGCGGGCGGCCCGGAGTCGCAGCCGAATTACGCGGTGCATCATGCCACGCTATACGCCAGCAAAGATCCTGTGGCGTTAGATGCGATCGCGTTGAGACACTTGGAGCAATGGCGTGCGCGGGCGAGTCTCCCCGCGATCGGTCGACTTGCGGCTTATGTCGGCTTTGCCAGCCAACTTGGGCTCGGTAACTCAGTGCCCAACCGGATCGAGATCCGAAATATCGAACGATGAAATTCGACGGAACAAACATTCCATGAGCGCGCGATCACATTTGGAGAAAACCATTTTGCGCTCGGTTTCACGCTCATTTTATCTTTCGATTCGATTTTTGCCGTCGCAGTTACGACAACCAGTCGCGCTAGCATATTTGCTTGCGCGAACGACCGACACCGTTGCTGACACGACTGGAGTTTCCTGTCTCGTGCGAATGGAGACTCTGAAGATGCTCTCGGACGGGATTCAGGGCAAAGCTTCGCGCGACGTCGTTGCGGATCTGATCGCCTCATTTGTCCCGCTGCAGGCGAACACGAGCGAACCACAACTGCTCGAGTCGTTGCCGGATTGTCTCAGTTGGCTCGATCAAATAGAGCAGGCCGATCGCAACGACATTCGCGTCGTGCTCGAGAAAATCACTCGCGGCCAGATGCTCGACCTCCAGTGCTTCGATAACCCGCATGAAATTCGCGCACTCAGCACCGCCGCCGATCTCGATGAATACACGTATCTGGTCGCCGGTTGTGTCGGTGAATTTTGGACGCGACTCTGTTTCCGACATGTTCGGAATTTCGCGAGCCGCAGCGAGGACGAGATGCTGGCGCTCGGCAAGCGCTACGGTATGGCGCTTCAGTTGATCAATGTGCTGCGCGACGCCGGTTCCGATCTGCGAGCCGGCAGATGCTATTTTCCGGAATTCGAATTAGCCGCAGCGGATCTCACTACGTCGCAGATTTTATCCGAGCCGGAGCGTTTCCAGCCGATCTACCGGACTTGGCTGGAGAAAGCGAAGGCCGGGCTCGAATTCGGGATGCAATACTCACGCGCGATTCAAAACCGCCGTGTGCGCGCTGCCACAGTTCTGCCAGCATTGATCGGGGCGCGCACACTTGCCCTTTTAGATAAGGCTGGAGGAAGCGCGTTGCAGCGCGCGGTGAAAGTAGCGCGGCGTGAAGTACGCGGCATGATTTTATCGCTGCTCACGACTCTCGCGTCACGCAGAGTCGTCGATGCGATCTTCAGGAAATATCTAGGTGGGGGCGATTGACCTCAATCGCCCGCCTCGCGCGACGACATCGGCATTGTCGGCGGTTCAGGTGAACCGCCCCTACCTGAAATAATTTCGCTGCCGGTCGCTGATGGGTCGTTCAAGTCGCTCCAATACTTGCAGCATATCTTCCCAGACTTTGCGTTTTTCCGAAGGCGCTTGGTTTCGGAGCAAGTAAGCAGGGTGATACGTGATCATGAGCGGGATGCCGTTGTACGCGTGCCAGCGGCCGCGCAGTTCCCGCATGGTCCCCCGCATTCCCAGCAGGCCTTCGACCGCAACTGCGCCTAGCGCGACCAACACCTTCGGTTGGATGATCTCGATCTGCTCCACCAGATACGGACGGCAGGTCTGCATCTCGATCGGCGTGGGCACGCGATTTCCAAAACTGCCCGGCGGCGTGTCCGGCCGGCACTTGAGGATATTCGCGATATAAACATCTTCGCGGGCGAAGTTCATCGCCTTGAGGATTTTCGTCAGCAATTGCCCGGCGCGTCCGACAAATGGTTCGCCTTGCTGATCCTCATCCACGCCGGGTGCTTCGCCGATGAACATCAACTCCGCATCCGGATTTCCTACGCCGAAGACGGTTTGTGTGCGCGAGCGGGCGAGATGCGCGCATTTCGTACACGCGCGAACGCGTTCACGAACCGCGTTGAGCAAACCAGCTTTGTTTGACGCGTCGGACTGCAGCCGTCGCCCTGTGGGCGACGCAGACGTTTCCCGCACGGAAATCGCTACAGGAGAAAGGCTTTGCAATCGCGCGAGCGCGGTTCTCGATGCGCGCGGTCCGGCAGCCGCCAGATCATTCGTCTGTCGAATCTTTTCCAGCGCTGCGATAACGAAATCGAGAGCTGGCTCTGTCATTTGCCGCGATCATCCAAAATTTTGCGCCTGGACGCAATCTCTTTGATCGTGCAGCGATGAGCGCGCGGCTCAGCGATTATGACTACGATCTGCCTCAGGAATTGATTGCGCAGCGCCCGCTTCTGCGCCGCGAAGATTCCCGGATGATGGTGCTGCATCGCGCCGAGCAGAAGATTGAGCATCGCCAATTCCGCGAACTGAAAGCATTTTTACAGCTGCGCGACCTGCTTGTCTTGAACGACACGCGCGTGCTCCCAGCACGACGATTTTCCGACGACGGCGTGATTGAGTTTTTGTTTCTTGAACGCCTTGGCTGCATGCGTTGGAAATGCCTGGTCAAGCCGGGACGCAAAATGCGCGTTGGCGCAACGGCAAAGATCGACACCGTCACTTTGCGGGTTGAAGGAATCACGCCGGGTGGCGAGCGCATAGTCGCACTCGACAAAGATGTCGATGTTTATGCCGGCGGTTCTATGCCATTGCCGCCCTATATCAATCGCCCGAGCGATGAAAAGGACACGACACGGTATCAGACTGTTTTTGCGCATGCGCCCGGCGCGGTCGCCGCGCCCACGGCCGGGCTGCATTTCACACCGGAAATTTTGAGTGAAATCCCGCACACGTTCGTGACGTTGCACGTGGGCCCCGGAACATTTCTGCCAGTGCGATCGGATAACATCGCCGAACATCGCATGCATGTGGAGCGCTTCTCGATTTCCCCAGAAGCCGCCGATAAGATCAACAATGCGCAGCGCATCGTAGCTGTCGGAACAACGGTCGTGCGCGTGCTGGAAACAGCGGCGCTTGAAACTCGACTGCATAAAGCAGTCAAGTCTAACAAGCGGCAGATTAAGCCGCAGTCGGGTGACACCACTCTGTTTATCTATGCGCCGTTCACGTTTCAAGTCGTCGATGCGCTGCTGACGAATTTTCATTTGCCGCGCTCCACTTTGCTGATGCTAGTGAGCGCGTTCGCCGGCCGCGAGTTTCTACTGCGCGCGTACCAGAAAGCGATTTGCCAACGTTACCGCTTCTACAGCTATGGCGACTGCATGCTGATTTTGTAGCGGAATTCCACCACGAATGGACACGAATTGACACGAATGAAGGATGAACAAGAGAGAGCCCGCGAATCAGGCAAAAACAATTCCCAACCCAAAAAATCATTCGTGTTAACCGCGTGATTCGCGGGCAAATCTGCTTCCTTTCTTATTTGTGTTTATTCGCCTTCATTCGTGGTTAGAAATTCCAAATGAGCAGTGCAGGAAAACCCAAAGGCGAGCTGGTCATCCAAACGATTGCCATGCCTAAGGACACAAATCCGAACGGCGACATTTTTGGCGGATGGCTGACATCCCAAATGGACCTTGGAAGCGGAATTCTTGCGGCGAAAACTGCGCAGGCACGAGTCGTGACCGTGGCGATGGAAGGCATGTCTTTCCTTCAACCGGTTCGGGTCGGAGACACGGTCAGGTGTTATGCGCGTGTAGAGAAAATCGGGCGAACTTCAATGACCATTCCTGTGGAGGTATGGGTAACACGTTACATGAGTGGCGAGGAGCTCCGTGTCACACACGGCGTCTTTACCCTGGTCGCGGTCGATGAGTCGGGAAAACCCATTCCAGTAAAGCGTGGCAGTGCATAGTCGCTATCGGATTCTTCCAAATTATTCTGATCGATGCCCCAGTTCGCATATCTCTTCGAACGTTTCCCCTCATTCGGACAAACATTTTGCCATCGCGAGGTGGCGGAACTCGCGCGGCAGGGCATTACTCCGCTGATTTTTTCCATCCGGAATCCGAGGGATGAACCGCTGCAGGAGTGGGACGCGCATATCGTCAAACGCGTGCATTATCTGCCTGAGGAAAAGCAATTGCTGGATGACGTTCGCCGGGCTTCAAAAAAGAGAAAGCTAACGCAAGAAATTGTCACTGCACTCGATGAATGGGGTCGGCGCACTGATTTCCTTCGGCTTTATCAGGCCGTTTACATTGGACTGCGTTTGCGAGAAATGGGGATTCGCCATGTTCACGCACACTTCGCGGGAATGGCCGCGCGCACCGCATTTTGGATTTACAGATTTTTTCGAATCACTTTTAGCTTTACTGCGCATGCGAACGACATTTTCGCCCCGCGAGATTTCGAGATTGGGCTTGATCAACTTGTCGATGCGGCACGCGTAATCGTTACCGAGACTGATTACGCCGCGAGATTCTTACGAGAGCGTTTTCCATATTGTGCGGACCGCGTGCATCGAGTTTACAATGGTTTGGATCTCGCGGAATTCGGCCGCGCTGATTTTTCAACTGCGCCGCCTTTGGTTGTCGCAGTCGGTCGTTTGATCGCGAAGAAGGGATTTGTCGATCTGATTCGCGCCTGCGGATTGCTTGCGGAACGCGGGAAATGGTTTCGCTGTGAGATCATCGGGGAAGGCCCGCTCGAAAACGAATTGCGCCAGAAAATCCAGCAGTTGGAGTTACAAGACCGCGTCGCATTGGCTGGCGCAAAATCGCAGCGCGAAGTCCGGCAGCGTTTGGCAGCGGCAAACGTTTTCGTGCTGCCGAGCGTGATCGATCCAGAAGGCGGCATGGATAATCTGCCCACCGTAATCATGGAAGCGATGGCGACGGGTCTGCCTGTCATTTCGACAGCAATTGGGGGGATTCCCGAAATGGTGATCGAAGACGAAACTGGATTCCTCGTTGCACCAAGGGATGCCGTTGCGCTGGCCGATGGGATCGAGAAGTTGATCGGCGATGCTGTTCTTGCGCGGAAAATGGGGCGCGCGGGTCACGAGCGCGCTCAGGAGCTTTTTTCGATCGAGAAGAATGTGCGTGAGTTATGCGCGCTCATTAAGGCCGGTAGGGGCGATTGACTTCAAGCGCCTAGAGCAAGTCGGCGGTTCGGTGAACCGCCCCTACCAATCGTTGCGTATTTCTATAATAACTCGCGAACACAATTGACGGCGTGCAGATAAACATCATGCGGTCCGCCACGCATCAGCTCTTCGCTCATCAAGCTGACCAGATCGTTTTTTCCCGCGGGCATCAATTGTGGAACCCGTTTTTCCTCAGTTTTCATGCGTGAAACTTCCAGAAGATCGCCGCACTTCGCATGACTGACGCGGAATTCTATGTCACCCGTGGTCAACGCGATTTCGTGGATCGGTTCGCCGTCGCGCTCGCCCAGTTCGATATCGATCTTGCGACCGGATGGGCCGATGAAGCGCAACTCGTGCGACGATTTCGCTTTATCAGCCCGCCAGTTCAATTGCGCCGCAACCCATCCAGCGAAGAGAACAGCCGTTGATCGGAATCCATGGGCGAAGTCGATTCGGAGCTTCCTGATTTTGGCAAAATGATGATGCGACGCGGGATGATCAAAAAATTGCGCGAGGGCGAAGCGCACATGATCCAAACGCGTCCAATTTAAGTCGCATAGCACGATGCGCTGTTTTGCTTCCTGTTCTGCGGACTCCACCAAGCGCATTTGCGCGCGAAAATCTGTCCAGCCCTGACTGTCGTAGATCACGCGATCAACCCACGCCCAAAGTTGCGGATCCATCGGCTCACGGAATTCCTCCTGCCACCAGAGGTAAAACGGCAGGTCTGAATCCAGGTGCGAGAAGACTATGTTCGGGAGCAGAGTGGCACAACCGCCTTTGAGCAAGAATGAAATTTGTTCGGAGCAAACTTGCTTGCTCCCTGCGGCGCTAACGTGACAATGCGCGCTGATCCACGCGTCCACGCTGTTTTCCCTCGCTCTGCAATCGGCTTCGATGACGATGGCGCGACAGGCGTGGTTCTCAGTAATTTTTGCCATCAACTGCGTGTTCTTGTTCAGTGAGCCCGTCTCTTCGCTGTAAACGGCGAGATTCATAAGCGAGGCGCGCGTCATTGCGCCTTCGCTTTCCTGCCAAAGTTTTTTCAGCTCCTGATCGACCCTGCTGATCTCGACTGGAATGCCGAGCGAATATGTTTCAGTTACCGTAGGCATATCTCATAATCTCCTCCAGGCGCGTCCGTCGCGGGCGAGCAAGTCATCGGCTTCTTCCGGTCCCCACGATCCCGCACTATAAAAGAACAGCTCGGGCGCATCTTTCGCGTGCCACGCCTCTTCGATGGGATCGATGAACGCCCAAGCTCGCTCGACCTCGTCACGCCGAGCAAAAAGTGTGGCATCGCCACTCATCGCATCGAGCAGCAAACGTTCGTAAGCCTCGGGGCTGGGCTTCCCGAAAGACGTCCCGTAGCTGAAATCCATTTTGACAGGGTCAATGCGAAAGCTCGTGCCCGGCACCTTGGCCTGAATTCGCAACGAAATCCCTTCGTCCGGCTGAATCCGAATAACGAGCACATTCAGGTCGTGCAAGTCTTTGTTAAACAAGACCGCCGGCGCTTTTTTGAAATGGATGGAAATTTCTGTTGCCGATTTCGGAAGGCGTTTTCCAACGCGCATGTAAACCGGCACGTCGGCCCAGCGCCAGTCGTCGATGAACAAGCGCAATGCCACGAATGTTTCTGTTTGCGAATCCGGATTGACGTTTTGTTCCTCGCGATAACCGACGACCGGTTCGCCGTGAATAGCGCCTTTGGTGTACTGCCCGCGCACAACGTTGGCTGCGATTTCATTGCGCGACCAGCGGCGTAGCGATCGCACTACCTTGACCTTTTCGTCACGAATACTGTCAGCGGCCAGATCTGTGGGCGGTTCCATCGCGACAAGACAAAGCAGCTGCAGCAGATGATTCTGTACCATGTCGCGCAAGGCGCCTGCGCTTTCGTAAAAGCCTGCACGAGTCCCGACGCCCAGCGTTTCCGCCGCTGTGATCTGTACATGGTCGACGTAGTGCGTATTCCAAAGTGGTGGGAAAGTAGCGTTTGCGAACCGCAGCACCAAAATGTTTTGAGCAGTTTCTTTTCCAAGGAAATGATCGATCCGATAGGTTTGCTCTTCTGTAAAAGAATTGCGGACGATGCGATTTAGCTCGCGCGCCGAGGCGAGATCGGTTCCGAACGGTTTTTCGACAATCACGCGGACCCAGCTTCCCTTGCACGTTTGATTCAAGCCGGCGGCTTTCAAGTGCTTGAGAATCGGTTCAAATTGGTCTGGAGCAGCTGCAAAATAGAAAAGGCGATTGCCGCGTGTGCCGTGGTTTTTGTCGATTTCATCGAGGCGTTTCGCCAACCGCTTGTAACCAGATTCGTCGCCGAACTCGCTCTGGTGATAAAAGATCGATTGTGCAGACGTCTTCCAGATTTCATCGCGCACAGCCTGGCGAGAAAACTTGCGGGTGGCTTCTTCGAGATCACGCCGGAATTCCTCATCACTTTTTTTACGGCGTGCGAATCCGACAATGGCCACGGCGGGCGGCAGGTCGCCATCGGCCGCGAGGTTATACAGCGCAGGGACGAGTTTGCGATGCGTGAGATCGCCGGTGGCGCCGAAAATCACAATCGTGCACGGCTGCGGCACTGCGCGAGCGGAAATTCCTTCGCGAAGTGGGTTCAGTTCCTGTTGGTCTGCTGCTCGGTTCATAACCGCAACAAGCTACTCGTTTCCTTAAATGCGGATAGGCAGAAAATTCGCAGGCGCGAGCTATTTCGGTCGGTTCAATGAACTCAATCGTTGGACATCGACTTTGTCTTGGTCGCGCTCGGTGCTTTTGCTCTTGATCAAAGTTTGCAAATCGAGATAGGGAACTTCGATACCCTCGATTGTGGTCTTGAGCGATGTGCGAATCGCATCGGCGTAACTTACCCTCCACGCGCGAGTGCTTACATCCACTTCCACTTCATCCGCGATCTTGACCACGACGTTTTCCGCGAGGTCCCGCGGTGTCAATTCCGCTGCCGCGTGATCCTCAAGCTCCGAAAGCGCTGCGATTATGCGCGCGTGGTTTTCCAGGTCCTCGGGAACGAGGATATCCACATCCATCGTTGCTCGGACGTAACCGTGTAGCCAGCAGGCGCGCGCTCCTACGATCAAATATTGTGCACCGTGTTTGTTTAGCAGCGAACAGACGCGCAACAAAGGCGCTTCTTCGCTCATTGGCGAAGCGGACGTCGCTCTGTGAGGGCGCGTCGTGATTCCCATTTAGCTAGCTCATCCCAAGTGCGCGCTTTAAAAACGAACCCGCGTTTTCGGGTAAATGGCCTCACAACCGAAAGCTCGCGATCGAGGCGTGCGCCTAACGCGTGAAACTCGGCTGGTGTTCGCGGTGCTTCTCGGCTGCCAACAACTTTTTGGGCGCTCATTTCTTCCTAAATGGGCAGTGGAAATCTCCGCGTCAGGTCGAGCACCTTTCGTCGGACTCTCTCCAACGCGTCGGCGTCGCTACGATTGCTCAGCGCTTCAGCAATCAGGTCCGCAATCTCCAGCATCTCTTCCTCTTTCATGCCGCGCGTGGTCACCGCTGGCGTCCCAATGCGTATGCCGCCGGGTTTGAAAATTGGATACGTATCGAACGGGATGGCATTTTTGTTCACTGTGATCCCAGCGCGATCGAGAACTTCCTGCGCTTCTTTGCCGTTAATTTCTTTCGGGCGAAGATCGACAAGCATGAGGTGATTGTCGGTGCCGCCTGAAACGATGCGGTAGCCCTGATTGGCCAGCCCGGCAGCCAGTGCTTTTGCGTTTAGGACTACCTGCCGCTGATATTCGCGGAATTGCGGCTGGAGCGCTTCGTGAAAACAGACCGCCTTCGCTGCAATTACATGCATGAGCGGGCCGCCCTGCACGCCGGGGAAAAGCGTCGAGTCGATGAGCTTGGCGAATTTTTCCTCGCACATCACAATCCCGCCGCGCGGGCCGCGCAAACTTTTGTGCGTGGTAGTCGTCACAAATTGCGCATGCGGAATGGGACTGGGATGCTGACCAGCCGCAACCAGTCCGGCAATGTGTGCCATGTCGATGAAAAGAATCGCGCCCACTGAATCGGCAATTTGCCTTAGCCGCGGAAAATCGAACACGCGCGGGTAAGCCGACGCGCCCGCAGTAATCATGGCGGGCCGAACTTCTTCGGCCAGCTTTTGCAACGCGTCGTAATCGATCTGCTCGGTCTTCTGACCGACGCCGTAGTGTGTGACTTGATAAAATTTGCCAGAGAAATTTGCCGGATGTCCATGGCTGAGGTGACCTCCGTGCGCGAGGTTCATCGTAAGAATTTTGTCGCCCGGTTTAATGACGGCGAAGTAGACGGCCATGTTCGCCTGTGTGCCGCTGTGCGGCTGCACATTCACGTGCTCACAGCCAAAGAGCCGTTTCGCGCGATCAATGGCCAGCTGTTCCGCAACATCGACATTCTCGCACCCGCCGTACCAACGTCTTCGTGGATAACCTTCGGCGTACTTGTTCGTAAGTACGCTGCCCTGCGCTTCCATCACCGCGCGGCTGGTGAAGTTTTCCGAGGCGATCAGCTCGATATTTTCGCGTTGGCGTTTTTCTTCCGCGGCGATCGCATCGAAAATTTCTGGATCGACCTTGCGCAAAGCGTCGCCGTAACGTGACGGAGATATCGGCCTAATCATTCCAGTTTCAATATGCTGAGAACGGTCGCTCACTGAATAAGGAATGTCAGACCTGCGTGTCGCGCCTGGCCGGACCAGCTCGCCTTGTTCGACGAAGGCCAGCACGCTGGGCAAAGCGTTTTTGATGATGCGCGCACAATCCTCATAGATTTCCCGGCCGAGGCCGATCGGGTCCGGGACATCGCGCCAGACCGTTGTTCCCGGCTCTTCAAATTCGCGAAGCAAGAATGATTTTTCGGCGCCTTGGGGAAAGAGCATCTGGATCGTCTCGAGGTGCGCGCCCGTCATGGCGAAAATGTGCGTGGCACGATCGATCAGGGCCGATGTGAGCGGCTGGCTGCGCAGACCGCTAATGTCTGCGCCTTCCTCTTCGCAGACCTGCACCGCGTAAAGACTCGGCGGCTGTCCACGCACGGCATGCACGCCTGCCGAAGCGACCTCGATGTCTTTGCGGTTTCCAAGCAGACGGCGAAGCAGCCCTTCCGCAATGGGGCTGCGACAAATATTACCTGTGCAGACAAAGAGAACGCTTTTCACGATTCAGGCTGCGCGAGCGCGCGACCGTGCAACCTAGAATCGAACCGGGCCAAGTCAATTTGGAGTCGTATCGGCATCGCTGACGATTAGCCAATTTACTATTCAGCCGACACGCTTTTTACCCACGAGGGATTTGCAATCTGAACCGGTGCCACACGTAGAGCACCACAATCGCTCCCAGGATGGAAACAATTAATCCGCCCGGTGAAAGCGGCCTCCTCCGCTAGGCGGCGAGAAGATGTGTGTCACTGCGCCACCGATAATCGAGCCCACGATGCCGAGCACAATTGTCCACGTGATTGACAGATGCACATGTAACAACGCTTTGGCGACGCAGCCCGCGAGAAAACCGACAATGATATACCAGATGAGATGCAACATATTTCCTCCTATTCAATCCTGCGATTCCGATGATGGACTGCACGAAATACCAGACCAAGGTGTCAGAAGCCAGGCAAAATTTTGGCTCGCATCCGTCATAATTCACACTTCTCGGCGGTGCCGATTGCCGCTATTATTATGAGGATGCGCGTTGACACTTTCGTTCTTGCGCCGTTTAACATTTGCGTGCTCGTCATTATCGTTTCCCGCGATGACCTCTGAAGCCCTGCGCCAAGTGCCCTTGTTTGAATCCCTCGACGACGCGAGTGCCAAGAAGTTATGCGAACTGATCGAGACGCTTGATTGCCCGGGGCACAAAGTCTTGTTCCATGCTGGTGATGTCGGTGACGCGATGTATTTAATTGAGCGGGGCAAGGTCCGAATTTGCGTCCAGGCTACGGATGGACATGAGGTTACGTTAACGGAATTGGGCCGTGGCGATTTCTTCGGCGAAATGGCATTGCTCGACGGGCAGCAGCGTTCGGCGAATGCCGTGATCGGGGAGGACGCGCGGCTGGCTGTCCTCTCGCGAGAACATTTTCTTTCTTTTATGCGGGGCAGTCCCGATGTCGCGCTCAAAATGCTCACTGCACTTGCCAACCGGTTACGGCAGACCGATGAGCTGTTGCGTCATAGCGCCACCCGTAATGTCAATGTCGAAGAAGCAGCGCAACTCACTCTCGCCAACCGGGCCGCGGACATCATCGCGGAGTTTGGCGGCAGTTGGAAATTCATTATCGCCGCGGTGCTCTTTTTTGACTTGTGGGTGGTGATAAACAGCTTCCTGCTTGCGAATAGCGGCTTTGATCCGTACCCCTATCTGCTCCTAAGCACTGCGATTAACATGCTTGCTGTACTGCAAGCCCCCATCATTTTGATGTCGCAGAATCGGCAGGCTCACAAAGACCGGCTTCGCTCGGAAATCGATTATCAGGTCAATTTGAAGAACGAACTCGCATTGAATGAGATTCTTCAGCGCTTGAAAACCCTCGAGCAGGATCGCCTTCCGCAGGCATCCGAGAAACAAGGCCAATAGAAGTCGTAGTCGCGCCAGCTGTGTGGTTTTCTACAAAACCGGACGAACCCACTGGGTTGCCGCATTCGTTAGCTTGATTATCATTACGCTCTTTTCATGAAAAAGCTGGCAGCCCTCGTGTTTGTGATCACCGCGCTGGATCTTATATTATCCGGCTGCGCAACTCCGGGTCCGGATCCCGAGCAGGTGGCACGCGAGGCGGAGCAACAACGCGAAGCTGAACGACAGCAGTCCGAGTTTCGCAAGGGTCTTCCCCCGGTGACCAATCCCAGCCAAGTCCGATAACGCTGAATCTCGCAATCGCGTTCGCGCTTGTGCTTAAGAAACTCCCCCTAATCATCATTCTTGCGCGAACTAGCCTTTCGTTCGGGAGCGTGTTTACAATGCGCAATGGCTTCGCGATGGAAACGATTCCGCTACCGGCTTGAGTGGCTCGGGCTTCTCCTTGCGGCAAAACTGATCCCGCTGTTGTCGCGCAAGACGTGCCACCGGCTTGCCCAAATCGGCGGAAGGCTGATGTCGACGTTTGACCGGCATGGCTATCAAGTCGCTCTGAGCAATCTCGAGGTCGCGTTTGGCGATCAATTTTCCAGCGACGAGCGCCGCAAAATTGCCCGCCAATCATTTCAGCATTTCGCCCGGACGATGGTCGACCTTTTCTGGAGCCCGCGCTTAACACGCGAAAATTTCCAACGTTATATTGAATGGCAGAATTTCGAGGAGACGGGGCGGGACACTCGGACGGAGCACAGCGTGATCATCGCCTGCTATCACTACAGCAATTTCGAATGGCTGAGCCTGGCCTGCGGTTTTCTCGATTTGAAAGGCACAATCATCGCCCAGGAATTTAAAAATTCGCTGCTTGATCCAGTCTTTAAGAAATTACGGGAACAATCGGATCACAAATTCATTCCCCGCGAGCGTAGTCTTCTCCGACTCTTCAAAGCGCTCCAGCGAAAACGCAGCACTGCTCTTCTGATTGATCTCACTGTGTCGCCGACTCAGGGCGCAGTAGCGATTGATTGTTTTGGATTAAAAACGAGCGTGACTTCCGCGCACGTTTGGCTCCATGAACAAACAGGCGTGCCGATCATCCCAGCGCACTGCGAGCCACTGCCCGATGGCCGTTATCGGCTCATCTTTCATCCGAAGATCGAGTGCACTCGTGAGATGACTCATCAGCAGATCGCGCAGGCATGCTGGAATTCGTTCGAGCCGTATGTGCGCAAAAATCCGGCGCCCTGGCTCTGGATGTATAAACACTGGCGCTACAAGCCGGCAAACGCCGGCCGGCTCTACCCGTTTTACGCAAACCCCTTCCGGCGCTTCGATGAATTACTCCAGCGCGATCAGGGTGGCTCTGCAAAGAGAGCAAAGGTGTAGAGGCGGTTGCCACGTTGCGCGAGATTTTTCTTTTGTAAATCCGAGTGACGCTGTTCTTTGTTCGCCGATGGCTGAGGTAGCGGATCGGCGAGCGAGCACCCGCGCGACTGGCGTTGTTGGTATTGCCATTCTGTCGAGTCGCGTCCTAGGTCTGATTCGCGAAATGGTGTTTGCCGGTCTGTTTGGGGCCGGAAAAAATCTCGACGCTTTTTTGATGGCGTTCCGGTTGCCGAATCTGCTGCGTGATTTGTTTGCCGAAGGTGCGCTATCAACGGCGTTTATCACCACGTTCTCGAAGAAGATCGCCGTCGAAGGCGACCAATCGGCGTGGCGCCTGGCGAACAAGGTCGCCACGCTCACGGCCATTTTTATGAGCGCAGTGACGTTGCTGGGCATCGTGTTTGCGCCGCAGCTAGTGGAGCTTTTGACATGGGGAGCTTGGTCGCCGGACAAAACGGCGCTGACGATTCTGCTCACCCGAATCATGTGGCCGTTCATGCTGCTGGTCTCGCTTGCGGCGCTGGTGATGGGAATGCTCAACGCGAAACATGTGTTTGGTCCTCCGGCAATGGCATCGAGTTATTTCAATCTCGGCTCGATCATTGCCGGGTTGGCAATCGGTTACTGGCTCGATCCGCATTTCGGCGCGCGCTCCCTGGTTGGACTGGCGATCGGAACGCTGATCGGCGGCGCGTGGCAATTGATCGGTCAATTTCCTTCGCTTTGGAAAGTCGGCTACAGGCTTCGCGCCGATTTTCACTGGCGCGATGAAGGTGTGCGCACGGTTCTGACTTTGATGGGACCGGCGGTGATCGCCGCCAGTGCGGTGCAGGTAAACGTTCTCATTAATAGCGGATTTGCCGCGAGCCTCGGAAACGGGCCGGTGAGCTGGCTCAATATTGCGTTTCGCCTAATGCAATTGCCGCTGGGAATTTTCGGTGTCGCCATTGGCACCGTCACACTTCCGCTCGTCTCGAAGAGCGCCGCGCTCGGGAACACGGCTGAATTTCGTACGATTCTTGCGCGCGGGATGCGGCTGGCGTTTTTGCTTACTGTTCCGTCGGCGATCGGACTGGCAATGCTGGCGTCACCAATCATCACCGTGATCTATCAGCACGGGCGGTTCACTGCCGAAATGACGCGGCAGACTGCGGGCGCGTTGCAATTTTACGCAATCGGCCTCGTTTCCTATGCGGTGTTGAAAGTGCTGACGCCGGCGTTTTATGCGGTCGGCAAACGCAACACGCCGATGGTGGTGAGCTTTTTAGCAATCGGCGCGAATCTTTTTTTGAACTGGCTTTTCACCTTCCGGCTGGGATGGGGACATCGCGGCCTTGCGTTTTCGACAAGCCTGGTCGCAACGATCAATTTTCTTTTGCTTTACGCTTTAATGCGACGGCATACGCGCAGGTTGGAGACGCGACAGACATTAGTTGGTCTTGGAAAGATTTGTCTCGCCGGCGCGCTGCTGGCGCTGATCTGCTGGGCGGCTAACTACTTTTGGCTCGATGCGTGGGCGAGCCTGCGCTTCTTCCAAAAATTGAGCGCGCTACTTGCTACGATCGCGTGTGGTGCAGCAGCATTTTTTGCCGCAGCCTTTCTGTTGCGGGTCAGCGAAGTGCAGGACATCATCGATGTTTTCCGGCGGAGGATGGGAGCAAAGTAGCGCGTGCCTCTGGCTTGCGCGGCGTAAGCGGGGACGCATGCGCTACCTCAAGGCCTGATCGAGGTCCTCGATCAGATCGTCTGGGTTTTCAAGGCCGATGGATAGGCGCAGCAAACCTTCGGGTGATGTTGTTACCGGTCCTTCAATCGATGCGCGATGCTCGATCAGACTTTCCACGCCCCCCAAACTTGTGGCTCGAATGAAAATTTTCATTTTCGCCGCAACCGACATCGCTGCGTCGCTTCCATCCTTCACTTCAAACGAAAGCATTCCGCCGAACGACGACATCTGCCTCGCCGCAATCTTATGGTTCGGATGGGATTGCAGTCCGGGATAATGAACGCGTCCCACCTTTGAATGTCGGGCAAGAAAATTCGCAACTTTCATTGCGTTCTCCGAGTGCGCACGCATCCGCCACGGCAACGTGCGCACGCCACGCAGGATCAGCCAGCAATCGAAAGGCGAGGGGACCGCGCCGCCCTCGTATTGAATGCCGCGGATGCGTTGAAAGAAATCATTGTCAGTTTTGGCAACGACAGTTCCTCCCAGAACATCGCAGTGTCCGCCGAAATATTTCGTCGTTGAATGCAGGATTAGATCGGCACCGAGATCGAACGGCCGTTGTAACACCGGCGCCCAGGTGTTGTCGCAAACGAAAAGCGCGCCGCCATCGTGGACGACTTCCGCGACGGCGGCAAGATCGACAATTTTCAGCAGCGGATTGGACGGCGTTTCGGCCCAGGCCAATTTCGTATTTGGCCTCAAAGCTTTCTTCACCGCAGCGAGATCGCTCATGTCTACGAAATCGGCTTCGAGTCCCCAGCGCAGAAAAATTTCGCGGATCAGTCGCGACGTACCGTAATAGGCATCAACGTGTGCCAGGAGGTGATCGCCCGGGGCCAACGCTTGAAGGATGGACATGGTTGCTCCGGTTCCGGAGCCGAACGCGGCTGCAACCGCGCCGCCTTCGAGCGCGCTGATCCCGCGCTCCAAAGCTTCCCGGTTGGGATTGTTGTTGCGCGTGTACATGAATCCGCGCGAGTACGTTCCTTCGATGTCGCGCTCGAACGTTGTGGAAAGGTAAATGGGGGCGGCGACCGCTCCCGTTGCAGGATCAATGCCGTGCCCGGCGTGAACGGCTAAGGTTTCAATTTTCATTTCGCGCAGGACGTTACTCAATTTCAAATGCGATTGTCGATCTTTACGCGCATTCGTCTTATGCGGCGCATCAGCCGGATTACAAAAGTGTTTTCGATTTGACGGCATTACGACCACAGCGCAAATAGCAACTTTCTGATGGACGCCGAAGTTTCGCCTGAATCATCCGTGACGATTTACGACGACGAAGTTTTCAAAATGGCGTGCGACCAGTTCAGGGTCATTGCCGATTATTTGAGCATCGACAAAAACGACCGCGAGTGGGCGACGTATCCAAAGCGCGCGGTCGCCGTGACGTTGCCGGTGCACATGGACGATGGGAGCACCAAAGCTTTCCAGGGTTACCGCGTTCAACATCACATCGCGCTCGGGCCGACCAAGGGCGGCACGCGATTTGCGCCTACTTTGTCGATGGGTGAGACGGCCGCGTTGGCGATGTGGATGAGCTGGAAATGCGCGCTGGCCAATCTGCCTTATGGCGGCGCCAAAGGCGGAGTGGCGGTCGATCCAACCAAATTGTCGCGCACCGAGCTGGAATCGGTTTCGCGCCGTTACATGCAGGAGATGATTCCTTTCGTTGGGCCGCACACCGACATCATGGGGCCGGACATGGGCACAAACGAACAGATCATGGCTTGGTTCATGGACACCTACTCCGTTTACATGGGTTACGCCGTGAATGAGATCGTCACCGGCAAACCGGTCGCCATCGGTGGGACTGAAGGCCGGCGCGAAGCGACTGGACGCGGGGTTGTTTATCTCGTCGAGCGCGCCATGAACATGTTGAAGATGAATCCTGAAAAGTGCACCGCCATCGTGCAGGGGTTCGGCAACGTCGGCTCGGTCGCGGCCCTGTCGCTGGCGTACAAAAGCGGCGTCAATGTCATCGGGATCAGCGACGCGTACGCTGCGATTTACAATCCCAAGGGAATTGACGTGAAAGCGGCGGAGCAGCACGTGCTAAAGAAGGGAAACCTGCGGGCGTTCGCCCAGGGTGACCATGTCGATCCCAAGGAACTTCTCACTTTGCCGTGCGACATCCTTGTTCCGGCGGCGGTCGATCGAGTGATTACTGGGAAAAATGCCGGCCAACTGAAGTGCCGTATCCTCGCCGAGGCCGCCAATGGTCCAACCACGCCGGACGCAGATCTGATTCTCGAAAAGCGCTGGGACGAAATTTTCGTGATCCCGGACATTCTCTGCAATGCCGGGGGCGTGATCGTTTCCTACTTCGAATGGGTGCAGGGTTTGCAGGCGTTCCTGTGGACGGAAATGGAAGTGACAGACAAGCTTTTCCGCATCCTTGAGCATTCGTTTGCGCAAGTGATCAGGCGAGCGAAAGAACACAAAATTTCGCATCGCACAGCGGCCATGGCCATCGGTGTCGAACGCGTCATCAAGGCCAAACAAGTGCGCGGTTTATTCCCATGAGCCGTGCCGAAATTTTGACAGGTAGGGGCGATTGACCTCCATCGCCTGCTCCCAGATGCGATTACGCACAGGAGGGGCGGTTCGGTGAATCGCCTATACCAACCAATGAAAATTTCTCGTTCCGAGGAAAAACGCGACGGGCAGCATCTCGATGTTTTGACAGATGAAGAGAACGGCCTGCGAATCATCGTGTCACGTCTGGGTGCGGAGTTGATCAGTCTTGCGAGAATAGACGAGACTGGGAACTGGACCGGCTTTCTTTACCGCGATAACGATCTGTCGAAGCCGTCTGAGGGCTGGGCAAGTCACGCGACGGTGATGGGCTACTATCTTCATCGGCTGAAGAATGGCCGCAGTTGCTACCGCGGTCACGAAATCAAAGGCGGCAACCACGGATTTCTCCGCTCGAAAACATGGCATCTCGTGAAACCCTCCGCAGACGACGCTTCATTGAAATATCAAATCACACAGGAGGATTTCTCGCCGACAGAATATCCACTAAAGGTCAGCCTCGATCTGACGTACAACATCGACAACAACAAACTGAGTGCGCTGTTCGAGTTTCGGAACCATGAACGCGAGTTGACCGCGCATGTGGCATTTGGGTTGCACCCCGGATTCGCAGCGACCTCCTTTGACAGCTTTCGCTTGCAAATGCCTCGAGGGTGCTATCGCCGGTATTTTTCGCCGGGGAATTTTCTATCGGGCGAAACTCGTGACATCGAGTTCGCTGGCGGCGAAATGCCTTTTCCGAAAACGGAGTTGCTTGGCTCGATCATTCTCAAACTGGTCGACGTTCCACGGCGACAATTTTCCTATGTCGATCCACCGAGCGGTCGCTGGGTGACATTGGATCTCAGTGGGGTTCCATATCTGACGTTGTGGTCTGACGGCGGATCGTTTCTCTGCGTCGAGCCGTGCTGGGGCCTGACGGACCATCACAAACAGCGCGCGTTCGAGGACAAGTTAGGAATTCAAATCATTCCGCCGCGGGGCGAATTGCGCGCCTCCTTCAGCATGACGCCGCAACTTGCTTCGTGCGACTAGCCACGCAGGCGAGTCAGGTATCAAAGAGCTAACTCGCGCAGGATATGTACATAAAAAACCGCACCGCGGGATGGAACCAAGGTGCGGCTCTTTGACCTTATTAGTGACCTGTATGGCCTGTATGGCCTGTATGGCCGATGCCGCCTTTGGCGTCTTTTACCGGCTTGAGGTCAGGGACCTTGATTGCTTTTTTATCTTTCTTTTTCTTTGTCTTGTCTTGCATGTTGTTTAGTTTTCCTCGTTTGTTGTTTCTGTTGTGTCAGTGGCACCGAACAGCAATTGATGCCCGCCCTTAACGTCCTGTTTTGGAATCAGGTCATCCAGGCGAATCAATTTTTCTTTTCTGCGCTTTGGCCTTTGACTCTCTGACTCTCCGGCGGGCGCATCTTTTTTATTCTTCGGTGCACTCACTTCAATTTTTTGTTATCAGCATTCATGCCAAGTTTGGTCGTGCAGAGTTGAAGTTAGCTCTGATTGGGTCATTTGTCTCTTAGCGGCAAAGGTTTATGCAATGATTTGTTTGTAGAAAAAGTCCAGCTGTAATTACAAATTAAGCCAAGTCTGCGTTCATTACAAGACCACTTGTGGCTCACTTTTAGGCCAACGGTGATTTACTTTTGACCATGTCTCGAAGATAGCGCGCAAGTGTCGAGCGAGAAATTCCAAGTAATCTGGCCGCCCGCCGCTGGTTTTGATTTGCTTGGTTATAAACGAATCGGACGTGTCTTTGCAGCGCGCTCTCCAGTGAGAGATCGACACTAGGATCAGCTTCTTGATTATTACCAGCCAGCGGGCTGACCGATTCGCTGGCATTGGAAGTAGCTCGATCGGGCTGTAAATCGGGAGGAAAAATGACATGCTCAGGAAGAACCACTGAGCCATTGCAGAAGAGAGTCATGGTTCGCACGGTGTGGCTTAACTCGCGTAGATTCCCTGGCCACTTGTGGCGAAGCAGCTTTTCCATGGCTTGAGGGTGAATGGCGGTAATATTTTTTCCTTCTTGCAGGCTGGCGGCTTTCAACTCGGCAGCAATCAATGCGGGCAGTTCTTCTAATCGTTCTCGAAGAGGAGGGATAAGCAGAGTAAGGCCGTTGAGTCGCTGATAGAGGTCCTCCCGGAATTTTCCGTGGCGAACCCGTTCTCGCAGTGAGCAGTTTGAAGCGCACATAATCCGCGCGTTGGACGTAAGCATGCGCTCCGAGCCAAGCCGCTCAAACTCGCCGTATTCAAGCACGCGCAGAATTTTTACTTGGGCGAGTGGACTCATCTCCGAGATTTCATCCAGAAAAAGTGTGCCGCCATCGGCGAGTTCGAACTTTCCCTTGACGGTTTGCTGTGCGCCTGTAAAGGCCCCCCGCTCGTGACCAAACAACTGGCTTTCGAGCAGGGTATCGCTGATGGCCGAGGCGTTAAATGCGATGAACGAACGACCAGCTCGCGTTGATGAATTGTGGATTGCGTGGGCGAGCAAGGTTTTGCCTGTGCCAGTCTCACCAAGCAGCACTACTGGGACGTCGGACTTCGCGGCGAGCGCCGCCAATTGCAGGCAACGCGCCATAGCGGCATTGCTCGTAGTAAGATCTTCGAGTCTTAGTCTGGATGGCGGTTCTTGCACCGGAAATTATTGCCTAATGCTCTCCCGTAACTGGCGAATCGGTTCGAACGCATACTCGATCATCGTCCGTCCGCCGACGATGATGTGCGCTTCTCCTCTCATTCCAACCCGCAGGGGCAAGCTTTGTCCTGCTCGCCCAGAGATCTCCGAACGATCAAGTGAGGCCAGCGCGACGAAGTGCGAACCATCGCTGGAGGTGACAGCTGACGGACTGATCCAGTCAAGCTTTCCAGTCACGGCGCCGTAGCGCTGGTATGGAAAAGCTTGAAAGAAATACCGGACGCGCTGTGCGACGGCGAGCTTTGGAAGACCGGCTTCGTTTAATGTCATTCGAGCGCGTGGTTTCGCCTCCTTCCGCGCAATTTGGCAGAGTACCTGACCCGGCTGCACAACGCTGCCCGCAGTGCGTTCCTCCATGGAAATGATCACGCCCTCATAGGGACTCCGAACTGTCAGCAAGTTTTGGTTGGCATTTTCCAAGTCGGTTTTTAAAGCTCCGATGCGCATCTTTAATTTTTCAATTTCGGATTGCTGCTCGGCCCGTTGGCGGGCATGCTCCGTTTCCATTCTCTCGCGGTCGAGAGTCACCTGCTGCAGAGTCCTTTGGGCGACGCTCAAATCTTTTTCCGAACCGGCTAAATCGAGCTTCAGCTTTACAAGATCGATTTCCGATTCGCCGCCCATCTTGGCTAATTTCTCCATGCGCGTGACCAGCTCGCGACTCGTGCTGGCATGATTCTCACGAAATTTTACTTCGCTTTTTGCTTGCTCAATCTCTGCGTTTTTGATCCCAATTTGGGGGGCGTAAGCGCTCTCATATCGAGTGAGGCTTTCTTCCTTGCTGTGTAAGTCCTCCGTGAGCGTTCGGAACTGAGTATCCAAACCGCGAATCTCGTCCGAACGCAAGACATACAATTCCTCACCAGCTTTCACGGGTTGACCTTCATCCACCCCAACGTGGCTAATGATAGCTCGGACGGGCGATTGGATCGGATCGGCGCCGGTGGCGGGGACCAGGACGAATGGGCAGCGTACCGTCTCCGGTAATCGCATCACAATTGCGATAAGCAGTGCGAACAAAAACGCCGCCAGCAATATCCAGGCCGCCGAACGGATGATCCAAGGCGGCGGCTCCTGTGGCAACATTTCGGATTCAACATCGAGCGAGCCGCGATCGGTTAATTGTGAGCTCATGGAGAAACCTGCTTTAGATCCCCAGTTGCTGGCTCGAAAGATAATAATACAGACCGCGTTGTGCCATCAGCTCGTCATGAGTTCCAATCTCGGCAACGCTTCCCTGTTCCAGCACCACGATGGAGTGCGCTTCGCGAATCGTACTTAGCCGATGCGCGATCACAATCGTGGTGCGGCCTGCCATTAATCGACCGAGATTTTCCTGAATTGCGCGTTCCGATTCTGTGTCGAGAGCGCTGGTTGCCTCATCAAAAATCAGCACAGGCGGATTATTATAGATTGCCCGCGCGATTGCGATGCGCTGCTTTTGGCCACCCGAAAGTGAGAGCCCCGATTCACCAATCTTTGTCTCATAACCGAGTGGAAGACGCATAATGAAATCGTGCGCCGCTGCGGCTTGCGCGGCGGCAAGCACTCGATCGAGATCTGGCTCCGGGTCCCCAAACGAAATATTGCGCGCGATCGTGTCGTTAAACATGTGGTTCTCCTGCAGGACTGTTCCGATGTTTCTGCGGACGTCGCGATAATTGAGGGTCTTTAGATCGATATTGTCGAAA
>JBKPQL010000010.1:0-14915 GCA_046734045.1 Verrucomicrobiota bacterium | reverse complement strand
TCTGGGGATCACGGAGGAATCGGACGCCGTGGCAGTGGTGGTTTCCGAGGAAACAGGTGGGATTTCCATTTGTCATCGGCGACGAATCGAGCGCAATTTCACTCCCGAAACATTTCGGCAACGTATCGCGGAAATTTTGTTACACGGCGATTATGAAGAAACTGAAGAAACTCGTCCTGAAAAACTGGCGCGCGAAGTTGATCTCCCTGCTTCTCGCGACAACGCTTTGGTACCTCATCAAAAAGAACGTAGCGACGACGCCCTCGCCGTCTGAACCGCGTTACCAGCCAGCAGCCACCGAACGGCGCTGAGGCGTGGGCGCCAACTCGGTCTTGCGGCCTTCTGCTACCGCAGAAAACGCGACAGATTTTCTTCTTCCCAGCGTCTGGCGCGCCGGTAGCCCGGGAACTGTCGTTCTCGCTGGTTGAATTCTTCCGTGTGTACGCGTCGGCGGCTGCGTGAGAGCGCCTCGTCAGGCACCACAGAATGCAGCATCTCGTGATAAAGCACGTACTTAAGAAACCAGATCGGCACGAAAGGTTGATTGAGTGCTCGGTTGATTCGAATGACCCGGTCCTCTTCCTGGATTGTACCAAACACAAAATGATCTCTTGGGCGATGTTTTCGTTTTTGGCTCCACACGACTTTATAACCGCGAAGGCGCCCCCGAAAATATTGCTTGTTTAACCGTTCGAAAATTGGCCGCAAGTCGAAATGCGTTTCCTCGTCTCGCAAATTGAATTGCCGTTGCATTGGCAACTGCAGACGGGCGAGCTTTCGTTTGGTCTTTTTCTTTATTGTGGTTTTCCTAGCCATTGTCTGCCCCCCCAAAAGCTGGATACTCGAGGTATTTTAGTGGGCCTCAAATCAAGTGACAAGCGACGCACTAATTTTTGCACATAATTCTCACAAGTAGCTGATCTAAAGGTAATTATGTGATTAGACAGAAGTCCCTGACCTCCAAACATTTAGTGCCACAGACTGAAGCCGAGGCTGCAGGTCCGACAATCCTGGTTGAACCTTGCCATCGGACGTTTTGCCAAGATCGCAACTCGCGTATAATTTTTCTGAATTTCTGGCGGGTGCGCTGGAATTTAGACGGAGATCAATCGCCATGATGCCTTTTCTTCGAAAATTGCTCGGGCAGAATTGGTTTCTACTAGCGAATATGCTTGCGCTGGCCATCTTTGGAGTGATCGCAATCTACAGCGCCACTTCTTCGCGCAACGATTCCTACGCGGCGGATTTCTGGCGAAAGCAAGCAAACTGGGTCGCTGTTGGCGTCTTCGCTTTCATTCTCACTAGCCTGGTCGATTATCGCTGGATTCGTTGGGGAGCGTTGCCGATGTATCTGGCCGGGATCGCCTTTCTGATTTTGACGAAGTTTATTGGAACAAAAGTTTACGGAGCCCGCAGCTGGCTGCATTTGGGACCGATCAATTTTCAACCCGCCCAACTTGCCGTCGTTGCCGGAATCATGGTGTTGGCACTGTTCTTAACTCAATTTCGCGATATTCATCCGATGCTGCGCTTACTCCTGTGCGGGGCAATCGCCGGTGCGCCATGCCTCCTGATTTTGTTGCAACCGGACTTGGGCGAGGTCATCATTTGGATACCGGTGCTGTTGGCGCTGCTATTCGTGGGCGGCCTTCCCTTGCGTTACCTGATTTGCATCATTCTCATCGGGTTGGCCTTTATTCCAATCGCTATCAATTTCGGCTTAAAACCGTATCAACAACAACGGATCACCGCCTTTACTCATCCTGATATCGACAAGCAGGGATCGGCTTGGGCAATCAATCAGTCTCTCATTGCGATTGGCTCGGGCGGTTGGTCAGGAAAAGGATTCAAAGCGCCAAACACGCAGATCGAACTCGGTTTTCTCCCTGCGACTGCCGTCCACAACGACTACATATTCTCCGCTATCGGCGAGCAATGGGGATTTGTCGGTGGAGTGTTTCTCATTGGCGGGTTCGCCCTGCTCCTGCTGACTTGTCTCTTCGTTGCTTTTTTTGCCGGCGATCAACTCGGCCTCCTGCTAACCATTGGGATTACTGCGCTCATCTTCACACATATTTTCCAGAACATGGGAATGACGATCGCGATGTTGCCAATTACCGGCGTGCCGTTGCCCTTGATCAGTTACAGCGGATCGTTTGTCCTCATGATCATGTTCGGGCTCGGCCTCGTGAACAGCGTCTGGATCCATCGGCATGTTCCCGCTTAACGGCGCATAACTGGTAGGCCGCGATTTACTTTGAACTGCCCTTGTCTAAAGTCCAACACGGACGCATGGATCCCGATTACAAGGTCAAGCTCGAAGTGTTCGAGGGACCGCTTGATCTGTTGCTTTACCTGATCAAACAGGACGAGATCGACATCTATGATATCTCCATCGAGCGCGTCACGCGTCAGTACCTTGAATATCTCCAGACGTTCAAGGAGTTGAACATCGAACTGGCCGGCGAATTCATCGTGATGGCCGCAAATCTCATTTACCTGAAGAGCCGCAGCCTGCTGCCTGCCGATCAGTCCGCCTCAGGCGAACTCGATGAAGGCGCTGACGAAGATGATCCCCGATGGGATTTAATCCGACAACTAATCGAGTACAAAAAATTCAAGGAAGCCGCGGTGGACTTGCATCTGCGCGAAGTGGAGCAAGAGGCCATTTTTGGCCGCGAAGCATCGTCTCAAACGGGGGATAACCCGCTTCGCTTGGAGGAAGTCGGGATTTTTCAGCTGATCAATGCGTTCCAAAACGTGATTAAGCGCATCGAAGCGCGACAGGAAGTGCAGGAGATTTTCGCCGAACGTTTTAGTGTTTCGGAAAAGATTGATGCAATTTTGAGACGGGTGGCCGCCGGAGTTCCCGTCCGGTTCTCTGATTTGTTTGGGGCCATCGTGTCGCGCGTCGAAGTTGCCGTGACTTTTCTCGCGCTTTTGGAACTCATCCGTCTCAAACAGGTTCGCGCCACCCAGAAAAACATTTTTTCGGAGATTGAAATCGCAGCGGCAGCGGCGTGAAGATCGACCATCATCCGCGAATCTTGATCGCTGGATGCGGTTATGTCGGTCAGGCGACGGCAGATTTGTTTCAGGCCGCGGGTTGGACGGTGGAAGCCTGGGTGCATTCCATCAAATCCGCAGCTAGGTTATCTACTAAACCGTATCCGGTTTTTGTGGTCGATATCGCAGACCCGGCTCAGCTTTCTGCGCAGGCTCCGGCGGTTGGCGGGTTTGACGCCGTAATTCACTGCGTTAGCTCACGTGGCGGTGATGCAAACGCTTATCGTCAGGTTTACCTGAACGGAGCGCATAATCTTCTCGCTCAATTTGCCGGAGCAAGAATAGTCTTTACGAGTAGCACCAGCGTCTATGCGCAGCGGGATGGCTCGTGGGTCACCGAAGAGAGCGAGACTAAACCCGAGCGCGAAAGTGGCCAAATACTGCTCGAAACGGAAAGGTTGATACTCGCACGCGGCGGCATCGTCGCGCGACTTGCGGGAATTTACGGACCAGGACGTTCGGCGCTGTTGAGCAAATTTCTAACCGGTGTGACGATCATTGACCCGCAAAACGATCGCTTCGTTAACCAGCTGCATCGGGATGATATCGCTGCTGCGCTCTTTCTTATGTTGAATCGACAATCAGCGAGAGGAGAAATTTACAACGTGGTTGACGACCAGCCGATTTTGCAAAGCGAATGTTACCGTTGGTTGGCGAAGAAATTGAATCGGCCAATTCCGCCAATCGGGAGATCGACGTCAATCTCGAAGCGTGGCGCGAGCAACAAGCGTGTCAGCAACGCAAAACTGCGCCGCCTCGGATGGACCCCGCGGTATGCCACGTTCGCGGAAGCAATGGAAAGAAGCATCCTGCCCAGCTTTGCAGCGTGCCCTTCCTAAGTCATATGCACCGGTTCTATCGTCGGCATGTCAACGGTGCGATGGCTCGCATGCCGTTCGCCGAAGAGTTGGCGGATTACTTCTTCCACCGGCACCTCCTGAACGTTGATATCGCTCACATCACATGCTTCGAGCAATTGCCGGCAGGTTTCAGTAACTTTGGCGCGGGGAACTTTCAGTTGCACTGAAACGGGCGTTTGTTCGGTCACCTCTCCGAACGCGGAGAGATCGCGCTTTTGTTCTTTTTCAAAAGTAAGACTGAGAATTTTGTGCCGGGAAAATCGATCAATGATTTGGGCCAGCGGGCCGTCAAAGAAAATTCTGCCGTGGTCGATCACCAGCACACGATCGCAAAGTTCTTCGATGTCCTGCATGTAATGGCTGGTGAGCAACGTGACAATGCGATGTTCCTCGTTGTAAATGCGCAGAAACTCGCGGACGCGTTTTTGACTGACCACATCCAGCCCGATGGTCGGTTCATCGAGAAAAAGCACGCGCGGCTCATGAATAAGCGCAGCGATCAGCTCCATTTTCATGCGTTCACCCAGAGAAAGTTCCCGCACCATCACGTTCATTTTGTCCTGCACTTCCAAGAGCTCCGATAACCCGTCCACGACCCTTTTGAACCGATGGCGGTCGATCCCGTAAATTGCTCGGTTGAGCTCGAGCGATTCTTGCGCGGGCAAGTCCCACCAGAGGGCATTCTTTTGTCCCATAAGCAAACTGAACTGCCGCTTCATTTCGTTGCGCCGTTCCCACGGAACAAAGCCGAGCACGCGCGCATCCCCCGAAGTCGGATTGAGCAATCCGGAAAGCATTTTGAGCACTGTAGTTTTTCCCGCGCCGTTGGGGCCGAGAAACCCGACAAACTCGCCTTCGTCTATCTGAAACGAGACCTGGTCGGCCGCGCGGGTTTCGTCGTACCGCCGGCGTAACAAGCCCTTCACCGAACCCCAGAGACCGCGCTCTTTGCGGTAAGTACGATAGACTTTAGTCAATCTGGAAGCTTCAATTGCTGGCATCGGCCCTCTATGACGCTACGTGGTGATGACGGGTGAGCAAAATAATCACCCCCTAATTGCTACAGGACGTCGTTCAGGCACGCCAGCAAATGCGAGACGGTTTCCTCGGTTTCGTCTCCCATGTTCGACAGACGGAAGGTTTGGCCGCGAATCTTCCCGTAGCCGGGATCAATCACCAAATGATGTTTCTGCCGAAGGTTCCTCGCAAACTCCAGCACGTCGATTCCCTTATTGTTCTTCACGCAGGTGAGCGTCTTTGATCGGAATCCTTCCTCGGCGAAGAAATCGAACCCAGTCCGACGAACCCAGTCGTGAACCAGCGCGTTCGTGCGCGCGTGTCGATCAAAGCGTGCCTGCAAGCCTTCCTCAAAAATTTCGTCTAGCTTTGATTGCAGCGCGTGAATGTGCGCGATGCTGGGTGTGCTAGGCGTCATCCACTGTGCCCGCTCTTTCCTGAACTCCAGGAAGTCGAAATAAAATCCGCGGTTTGCAATTTTTTCCGCGCGGGCGAATGCTTTTTCGGACACGGAAAACAATGAAAAACCGGGCGGCAGCGCCAGAGCTTTTTGCGCGCCCGTAAGCATTACGTCGATCCCAAGTGCGTCCATGTCGATCTTAACTGCAGAAAATGACGAGACCGTATCGAGAATCAGCGCGACATCGGGATATTTTGCGAGAATACCGCAGATTTCATCGAGCGGATTCATCACGCCAGTCGAGGTCTCATTGTGAACCAATGTGACCGTGTCGAATTTTCCAGTCGCCAATTGTCGATCTATGTCTCGCTGATCGATATGTTTTCCCCAATCGACTTGCAACGGCTCGGCATTTTTCCCGCAGCGTTTGGCGACATCAAACCACTTATCGGAAAACGCGCCGCACATGCAGCATAGCACGCCGCGATCGACCAGGTTTCTTATCGCGGCCTCCATCACGCCCCAAGCTGATGAAGTGGAAAGAAAAACTGGTTGTTTGGTGCCGAATAGCTTCTGGAGCCTTGGATAAATTGCGCGGTAAAGATTTTTAAAGTCTTCGCCGCGATGCCCGATCATCGGACGCGAAAACGCAGCCCAGGTTGTGGGCGAGACCTCCACCGGCCCGGGCGTAAAGAGCTTATCATGCGGTTCCACACACAAAAATTAGCGCCCGGACGGCAACAGCGCTACAACGGCCGGGAAGATTTTTTGTGCGGACGCGGATTCTACTCGCCTTTTTTAATAAAACTGATGTCGCCGCTTCGTTCCACGCGGGCCAGGCGCACCTGCGGAAATGTCGTCCGTGTGGCCGTTCAGGCGTATGTCGTCTTCCAGATCATGGATGGAAACATGGTTGCGCCGCATCATGTCAAGATCGCACTCGCCATTACGCACAATGGTGTCCGGCGAACCCTTCACCAAAATTCCAAACCGGTGCGAATAATATGCGAGCTGGGCGAAGACACGGTGAAGCAATACCAAAACTACGCCGCCACCGAGAGTAGGGAAAAAAAGCCGCCGAGCCATTGATTGCGCGTGAAAGAACAGCGGCCAAAATTACCAGTAGAAGGGCGTCAAATGGCGTTTTGTGTGCGAGCGAGCGTTTATGCCCGAGCCAGACCATGATCAATGTCGTGAGGAAAACTATGATCCCACGCACAGAGACTTGAACGAAAGTGAAACCTTTCGGGTCGGCGCTCAGGCCGAGCAATGTTTCCAAAAACTTTGAGAATGAATTCATAGTTGAGATTGTATAGCCGGGGAAAAACTTCTCGTGTGCATGCCAGTTTTGCCCGCGCTTGCGCGATAAACTTTCGCGTGGCATAAGACCACGCTCCCGCTGTGCAAATCGGGCGAGAGTAATTGATTTATGCCGACCGCCCCGCCTCCTCCCCGTGACGTCGCGCTTGAAACGCGCGTTTTTTGGGAGCGATTCAGAGGCCAAATTGTTGCTATTGTCGTTGTCGTTGCCGTCGCTGCCGTCGGCTTTGTCGCATATCGCGTCTACGCTGATAGACAATCGGCAGCGGCATCAGCCTTGCTGGCCCGGTCAAAAAGCGCGCAGGATTATCAAGACGTAATCGCGCGTTACTCGAATACAGCCGCAGGGGCCGATGCTTATCTTCTACTCGCAGAAGCGCAGCGGAGGGAGGGAAAGTTCGCAGATGCGGACGCAACGCTTCAAGTTTTCATCACGAAAAATCCGAACCACGAGTTCGTGAGCACCGCGCGGATGGCGATAGCCGCGAATTTGGAATCGATGGGAAAAACGGACGAGGCGCTGTCCACCTACCAGCAGGTTGCATCGCTTTACCAGAACAGTTTTAATGCGCCGCTCGCGCTGCTTTCGCAGGTCTATTTGCTGAAGGCGAAAAACCGAATGGATGAGGCGCGCCGTGCCTGCGAAAATATTCTGACGCAATACCGGACAAGCTTTTGGGCCGGCGAGGCCGCGCAAGAGTTGCGGCTGCTGAGCGTCAGTGAACAACCCCCATCGGCATCACCCATCCCGCCGCTATTAACGCGTCCTCCAACGGAACGGTCACCATCGACGCCGACGCCGGGCGGACAGAAACCATAAAGATTGGGATCCTCCCTCGAGTTCCAAGTCAGACGGGGCACGTGGGTCCCATAAACGCTACCGCTTCGAAAATTGGAAACGTTTCCGCGCTCCAGGTTGCCCTGATTTCTTTCGCTCTCGCATGCGCGGATCACGACGGAGCAACCCCTCGGTCTTCAATGTACTGCGCAAATTG
Source organism: Verrucomicrobiota bacterium (assembly GCA_046734045.1). Lineage (GTDB taxonomy): Bacteria > Verrucomicrobiota > Verrucomicrobiia > Chthoniobacterales > UBA10450 > Udaeobacter. The sequence goes on along the minus strand of JBKPQL010000010.1, from coordinate 7,257 downwards.
TTATCCACCTGAAGCAGGGCACGCGAAATCGCCAGCCGCACGGCGCCAGCTTGGCCGCTCGCACCGCCACCGCTTGCGTTAATCCAGAGATCGTAAGCGTTGACCAGTTTCGCGGTTTGCAGCGGCTGCAGCACCAAATTTTGCAACGACGCGGTTGGAAAATAATCTTCGAAACTGCGGCCGTTGACGTCGATCTTGCCGCTTCCTGGCGACATGCGGATCCGGGCAACTGATGTCTTGCGGCGACCCGTGGCGGTGAATTCCTGCGCGTCCAGCATAAGATTATTTACGCGAGTTTGACAAGCTGCGGTTGTTGCGCCGCATGGGGATGAGAATCCCCGCGATAAACTTTGAGTTTCCGATAAATTGCGCGTCCCAGCCGATTGTGCGGAATCATCCCGCGCACTGCGCGCTCAACCAGCCATTCTGGGTGCCGGGCACGGCGCGCACGAACATTCTCGGATTTGTGGCCGCCGACATAGCCGGAAAAGCTCATGTAGATTTTCTGCTCTTCTTTTTTTCCGGACAATCGCACTTTATCCGCGTTGATTACGATGACGAAATCGCCCGTGTCCACATGTGGAGTGAAAATTGTCTTTCCTTTGCCGCGCAACAAGTTGGCAGCCGTGACCGCGACGCGACCAAGCACCTGGTCTCTGGCGTCGATGAGCCACCACTTACGGGATACTTCGCTGGCTTTGGCGGAAAACGTTTTCTTCACGGCAGAAAAGGCACGAAAGCTACGGGCGACGCAGGTAGCTGTCAACCTGCGCAATGATTGACTTTAGATGGATAACTTCTTCTGCCGCGCGCAGATCGCCGCAGGCGAAAACATCTCTTGGCGGCTGATGCACCCGTCCTACAATTGATTTTTCACTATGGCGACTTCAACGAACACAAAAAGCGCAATCAGCCCGCGGCGCGAGGACGATTTTCCTGAATGGTATCAGCAGGTAATCCGTGCGGCTGAGTTGGCCGAGCCGTCCGACGTGCGCGGCTGCATGGTCATCCGTCCATGGGGCTACGGTGTCTGGGAGAACATGCAGCGGCAGCTCAATGGGATGTTTCGCGCGACCGGTCACCGGAACGCCTATTTTCCGTTGTTTATTCCGCTGAGTTATTTCGCGAAGGAAGCGGAGCACGTTGAAGGCTTCGCCAAGGAGTGCGCGGTAGTCACGCACAGCCGGCTCGAGGCGGACGTCGATGGAAAATTACAACCGGCGAGCGCGCTGACCGAGCCGCTGGTGGTCAGGCCAACGTCGGAGACGATTATCGGAGCGAGCTACGCGAAATGGGTGCAATCATATCGCGATCTTCCAATCCTGATTAATCAGTGGGCGAACGTTGTCCGTTGGGAAATGCGACCGAGGCTCTTTTTGCGCACGACTGAATTTCTTTGGCAGGAAGGTCACACCGTCCATGAAGGCGAGGCCGAAGCGCGCGCCGAGGCAAAGTTAATTCTCGATCTTTATGAGCGATTTGCGCGCGAGCATCTCGCAATCGCGGTTTTCACCGGCGAAAAGTCCGAGAGTGAACGTTTTCCCGGTGCGGTGCAGACATTGTCGATCGAAGCAATGGTGCAGGACCGCAAAGCGATCCAAGCCGGCACCTCGCATTTTCTCGGCCAAAACTTTGCGCGCGCCAGCGGCATCCAATTTCAGAACCGCGAAGGCAAACAAGAGTTTGGCTGGACCACAAGCTGGGGGATGACCACACGCTTGATTGGAACGATCGTGATGATGCATGGCGACGACGATGGAATCGTTTTGCCGCCGCGCATTGCGCCAACGCAGATCGTGGTTTTGCCGATTACGCCGAAGGAAGAAACCCGCGCCGCGGTCCTGGAGGCTTGCGATAAATTAGCGAAACGACTTCGCGAAGCTCGATATGTCGATCTTCCGATCGAGGTGGAGGTTGATGGGCGAGAGATAGGCGGCGGTGTAAAGAATTGGGAATGGATCAAGAAAGGCGTGCCATTACGCGTGGAAGTCGGCCCGCGCGATCTGGAGAAAAATTCAGTCGAAGTCAGCCGGCGCGATCAACCTGTGAAGCAGAAACAATCAATGCAGATGAAAGAATTCGTCACCCGCGCCCCTGAAATTCTGACGTCGATCCAACAAAACCTTTATGATCGCGCCAAAAAGTTTGCCGATGCGAACACGCGCGTAATCAGCAGCAAAGAAGAATTCTACGATTTTTTCACGCCGAAGAACACAGCTAAACCTGAGATCCACGGCGGATTTGCTCTTGCGCACTGGAACGGCTCGCGTGAAGTCGAAGAACAAATCAAGAACGACCTCAAGGTCACCATTCGTGTTATTCCATTGGGGGATCCTGAGCCCGGGCGGTGCATCTTTACCGGCGAACCAAGCCAACGCCCGGCCGTCTGGGCGAAATCGTACTGACATCATCATCGACCTGACGACCTCAGTTGACGTCGTGGTCGCCTCTTGTTTATTTCCCCCCGCACAGCCGTGGAATTAAAGCTTTATAGTCGGGAATGGTGCTCATGGTGCATTGACGCGAAGGATTATCTCAGCGAAAAGGGATACTGCTTCCGGGAAATTGACGTCGGCAAGGATCGGAAAGCATACGAGGAAATGAAACAGCTTTCCGCTCAAACATATGTGCCCACTTTCGTGGCAGGCGATAAGGTTCTGGCCAATTTCGATACCGGTCAGCTCGAGAAATTTCTGAACGAGCACCAGATCAATCCTTGATGCTGTTTCCCATTCTTGTAACGCTCGGTGCGGCGCTGCTTAGCGTTGGATTGCGCAGTTTTCAGAATTCCTATGCGCAGAAAGCAGGAGCGCTCGGAATTCTCGTTACTACGTTCCTTTCGGTTTATTTTATTAGCGGAAGCTGGGTGCTTGGTTTGGCCGCAGCGGTTAGCTGGCTCTTCTTGCCGTGGCTGGAGATTCTTACTCGGATTCGCGCGCTTCGACTGCCGAAGGAAAAACAGCTTCGCCCCAAAAGTCCGCCATCTTCCGACGCGTTCCCCGCCCTTAGCGAGATCACGCGGGAGATCGAGGACGAGGGGTTCGTCCACGTAGGCGATGCAGGGTGGGACTGGGAGGATTATCGCCAGTTCTTCCGATTGTTTTACAAGGAAGAAGACCGCGCCCAAGCCGCGATTTGCTTGAACGAACAGCATGATCTCTCGTTTTATTACCTGCGAATTTCGTCGCGCGCGAAGAACGGCACGGTTTGGACGACGTGGAACTATCCACTCTCATATGGTTTAAAGCTTACTCCGCATTTCCGGATCAATCGTCAGCGGTCGGATCAGTCATTCTGGCAGCTTTACCATAGCCACCGCGAGTTTCTTCGGCGAAGCGGCGTAGACGCTAGCGCGATCGATGCGCTCGATGAAGAGCGGATTCAGACGGAGATGGAAAATGATCTGCGCGATCAAATCGCGCACAACATTCACAAGGGTGTTCTTAAACAAACCGCGACAGGCGATGTGAAATATTCCTGGCGTGGGATGATTTACCTTTGGTGCCAGTTCTTGGTCGATCTAGTGCGGCTCTAGCCCTTTCATTTCGACTGTCCTTTACGGGCTATCCTTAACTCAGTGTGACAGTGCAACTCATCGACGCGCTGTCGCCGCCTAACATCTTAACACTCAGAAACTTTCCTGGCTATTATTGGTACTAGACCTTCATGATCTCTGCTTCCTTGTGCTTGAGATGATCGTCGATCGATTTGACGAAGTGATCGGTTAGTTTTTGCACTTCTTCCTCTAGGTCCCGCAAGCCGTCCTCGGTTACTTCGCCTGTGGCTTTGAGCTTCTTCGCTTCGTCGAGTGCCGCACGCCGGTTGCTCCGAACGCGAACCCGGGCCTCCTCGGCCATTTTCCCGAGCGAACGCGCAAGTTCCTTGCGCCGCTCTTCCGACAACTCTGGGATCGGGAGCCGAATAATCTTTCCATCGATCGCCGGTGTGATCCCGATCTTCGACTCCTTAAGTGCCCGTTCTATGTCCTGCACTGTGCCAGCGTCGAACGGCTGAACAACCAGCAAGCGCGGCTCCGGCGTCGTGATCAGTGCCAGCTGTTTCAATTTCATGGTCGATCCATAGGCTTGCACATCCACATTTTCCACCAGCGCGGGCGAGGCTTTGCCGGTGCGCACTGCTGCGAATTCGTGCACCAGGTGGTTGACACTTTTCTCCATCGCCATCTCCGCTTCCAGAAGGATGTCATCTCTGCTCATCGCATTGAAGGTTTACTTCGGTTGAAGCTCCTCGCAAACGAGCGTTCCGACTTTTCGCCCCAGCACGGCGTCACGGAGGATCCCGGGCTTGTACATGTCGAACACAACGATCGGGATTTTGTTATCCATGCATAGACTGAACGCGGTCGAGTCCATGATCTCAAGACGTTTGGTGAGCGCTTCGGTAAAGGTGAGCCGGTCATAACGCCGCGCGTCCGGATACTTATTTGGATCGCGATCGTAAACTCCATCGACCTTGGTGGCTTTGAGAATGATGTCTGCGCGAATCTCGCTGGCGCGCAGAGCCGCCGTGGTATCAGTGGAAAAGTACGGGTTGCCGGTGCCCGCGGCGAAAATGACGACTCTGCCCAGCTCAAGATGCCGAATGGCACGGCCGAGAATGAACGGCTCGGCCACATTTTTCATTTCGATTGCGGTTTGGACACGGGTCTCGACACCGATTTGCTCGAGTGTGGTTCGCAACGCCAGCGCATTGATTACTGTGGCAAGCATACCCATGTAGTCCGCCGTGGTGCGGTCCATGCCGCGATGCGCCGCCGAAAGCCCGCGCCAGATGTTTCCGCCGCCAATTACCACTGCCACTTGCACGCCAAGATCGCGCATCTCCTTGATGCGCTCGGCAATCTCGCGCACGACGGCCGGCGAAATGTTATCGCGCCCGCCGCGCTCCTGCACCGCTTCACCGCTTAGCTTAAGTACGATGCGATTGTAGACTGGCGCTTCCTTTTGCATCCTCGACCATCATCGTGCAAACACGCCGGTCTTGAAAAGAAAAATGAGCCGAACCGCGCAGATGGCAGTGGACAGGTAGCTCGTACGAGGTTCCTTACTTTGTTTGGGATGACAACACGCGGTAGCCGCGCACGAACTCGCTCGCGCTCATTCGCCGTTTCCCTTCCAGTTGCACTTCGCCCAGTGAGAGCGCGTGTCTGCCAGCGGCAATGATCAACTCCTTTTCGCTGCGCAAAAACTCGCCGGACTTACCGCTCAGATCGGAAATTGACGCAGAAAATATTTTCAGTTTTCGACCGTCGCGTTCCATATATGCCCCTGGCCACGGGTTAAACGCACGAATTTTTCGCTCAATCGTTTCCGCCGGTTCGGACCAATCGATTTTGCCGTCTTCACGCTTCAGCTTCGGCGCGTAAATCGCAAGCGAGTTGTCTTGCGGGATGCGCGGCGCGCGTCCTTTCGTAAGCAATCTCAAAGCGTCGAGAAGGGCGTCGGGCGCGATTTTTGCCAATCGGTGCTCTAGCGACCTTCCAGTATCAGTCGGCAGGACGTCGATCTTGTGCTGCAACAGGATCTCTCCGGTATCCAGCCCGTCATCCATGTACATCACCGTAATTCCTGTCTCGCGGTCGCCCGCGGCAATAGCCGCCTGAATCGGCGCGGCGCCGCGCCAGCGCGGCAGGAGCGACGCGTGCAAATTCAAACAAGCCAGACGGGGAATTTCGAGCACTTCACGCGAGAAAATTTGGCCGTAGGCTATGACAACAATCGCGTCCGGTTGCAAGGCACGGATCGCTTCGATTGGTTGTCGATTTTTGATGCGCGTCGGCTGCAAGATCGGAATTGTCATTCCTGCGATCGCCTTCTTGATTGGTGGCGGCTCAATTCGCTGGACGCGCCCGACTGGTTTGTCTGGCTGAGTGACGACTCCGACGAGTTCGTGCTCAGGCGATTCTTGTAGAGCTCGCAGCGTCGGGACGCCGATCTGGCCGGTGCCGATGAAAACGATGCGCATGCCGAACTACGGCGTCAGTTGTTTGACCACAACCGAGCGGCGTGGACGCCGACCAGCCATCGCTTGCGCGAGCAGCTTCTCGCTGGCAGTAACCTCACGCCGCCCTACCGACGAGCCACAGCCGGTGCAAAGATAATCGAAAATTTCCCGGTCGGGCAGGACTAACAGAAGCCGCTCGCGCACTGGCATCGCGGCTTTGCATTTTTCGCAGTAGAGACTGGAGGCGGTGAAATTTTCAAACTGCTGTTGGTTCATACACGCCGTCGTTCACGCTCTGTAGAATGTCGAGCAGAACTTTGGCGGGCGACTGAGTCGCGTCAACCACTGCGATCAGCTCGTCCGGATAATATGAGAGCACCGGCTTCGATTCCCTTTCGTAGGTGTCGAGCCGCCGCTGAATGACCTGTTCATTGGCGTCGTCGAGACGGTTGTCTTTCAAGGCACGTTTTTTCAGCCGCGTGACCAGCGTTTCGCGGTCTGGGCATGCGAGATGAAAAAGTTTTTTAACGTCGATCATTTCCTCCATGATCTTCGCTTGTCCGACATTTCGCGGGATACCATCGAGGACCAAGGTATCGATGTCGGGCTTAAACTTGTGCGCCTCCACCGCGGCGTCGATTGCCTCTCGCCAGAGCTCGACGGTGATATCGTCAGGGACGAGCTGCCCTTTGCTCGAATATTCGAGGAACGCTTTGCCGACCTTCGTGCGCGTGTCGATGGAGCGGAATACATCGCCGCAGGCGCAGTGATAAAAGCGCGGGATGGTGCCGAGAGTTTTGCCTTGGGTGCCTTTGCCGCTGCCCGGAGCACCAAAGAGGATGAATGTGTTATATATCATTATCGAATTCGGCTTAAACGCTCGGCGGCTCGAAGCTGCACAGCGGAATCAATGGCTAATTTCCAGCCGCGACAGGATCGACATTCACTCGGCGGCCGCCGCGATCAAAGCGCACGTTGCCATCAACTAGCGCAAAAATCGTGTAGTCGCGTCCGAGCCCGACATTTTTTCCTGGTAAAAATTTCGTCCCCCGTTGGCGCACAATGATATTGCCTGAAACGACCATCTCGCTGCCGAATTTTTTCACGCCCAGCCGTTTGCTGACGCTGTCGCGACCGTTCTTAACGCTGCCTTGTCCTTTTTTATGTGCCATCGGAAAAGTGGAGAGTTGAAAGGTAAGTGTTTGGGGCGTTGGATGCCTAATCTTCAGCCTTCTTTGTCGAAGACTTTTTCGCTCCTACACTGATGCTCTTGATTTTGACGCGCGTCAATTT
>JBKPQL010000009.1:0-26312 GCA_046734045.1 Verrucomicrobiota bacterium | reverse complement strand
CTTTGTGTGCTCGCGGTCGCAATTGCTTTTGTCACGGTTGCTCGGGGAAGCCTTGGCCCGAGCGGATCGACAATCGCTGCGCTAATTTGGCTGACGAATTTCGGGATGATAGAGAAAGGCCGGCTGATCGAGATTGAAGCGGTCTACGTTTCGCTTTCCGGCCTTGCAATCATTTTTTGGTTGAGCTTTCGGATTCAGAAGAAATCGGCATGGCTGATTTGGGTTCCTGCGTCGATTTTTCTCGGGCTTGGCATGCTCGCGAAGGGTCCCACGCTTCTCGTATTTTTCTACGGCATCGCGTTGGCTGTTCTTTGGCGGACCAAGAACTGGCAATTGCTCTTTCACCCAGCGCATTTTGTCGCGCTCGCGATCATGCTCGGCATTTTTGCGGCATGGGCCGTTCCATTTGCTAAGACCACGACGATGCCGCTGGCCATGCAGAAATGGTCAATTCAATTCAGCGAACGTCTCAAGGGCACCAACTTCCAATTTTTAAACTGGATCCAAAATGTCCCTCGCGCCTTGGTATATTTCCTGCCGTGGCTCACCCTGGTTCCGTTCATACGTTTTTCAAAATTTAACGACGATATGCAGCGACAACTTGCGCATGGCCTAGCCTGGGGAACGCTGGTACCCTTCCTTGCAGTAAATCTTGTGCCTGGGGCGGTCGCGCGCTATAGCATGCCATCTCTGGTTCCGGCTTCGTGGCTACTGGCAATGACCTTCGCCGACGGCGCCTTGCGTTGGCCTGGCAAGTTGCATATGGGAAACGAACGCGCATGGGCGAAGGTAGCGACTGCTTTTGTTGGAGTTGCGCTCATCGTCGGCGGAATCGGCTACCCACTTGCAGCGCTCGCCTTGCATACCAGGCAGCAGGTAACAAGAGTCGCGGCAACAGTTAACGGCATCGTGCCAGCCAGCGAGAAACTTTATGTGGTAAATCCACACTATCAGCCCGCTCTTTTCTATGTGAAGGCGCCGCTTGAATACGTACACCGCATCACAGACCTTCCGGCTGAGACACATTATTTTCTCGTTCGCGCGGAAAAGGGGAGGGAAGCGGCGACCACGGAAAAGTGGAACCCCCGCCGGACGCATGAACTTGCTCGCGTCAGGGATTACAGCAAACGCGAGATGATCCTTTTCGAGGTTAGTTCTTAAAGGAAGATTGACAGGCTAAACAAATCGGAATTGGTTAGCATGCTAACTAATTTCGGCTCACATGACCTCGGACTGGGAAACAATTGGCCCGTTGCTCCACGGCACTGCTCGTGCGTGGCGGCAAAAGCTCGATGAACGTCTTAAGCCAATGGGCCTGAGCCAGGCCAAATGGCGGACGCTATTGCATCTCTCGATTGCGCAGGAAGCGCTCACGCAGGCCGAGATTGCAGCGCGGCTGGGCATTGAAGAGCCTACCGTTGTATCGCTGTTGCGCCGACTGGAGAAAGAAGATTGGATCACGCGCACAAATTCTCCGCACGATCGCCGCTGCAAAATGGTGCTGCTGGGCCGGCGCGCCCAGCGTGTGATTGCACAGATCAACGCAACAGCCGAGAAACTTCGGCACGAACTATTGGCTGGTATACCAAAGTCAGATCTCCAAACGTGCATGGGAGTGTTGGCGCGGATTCGGGGGCGAGCAGAGAAGGGCGAGCGGCTCGAGTCCAGCACGCGCCAGCCTTTAGCTCGCGTTTTCGCCGGGCACAACGGCCAGACCAAAAACCGACATTCCATTCCAAGAAAAAGCGCAATTTCACGGCGCGATGGAGGATTGAAATGAAACTTAACACGGAAGTCAGCGATGTTAAGACATTGGATCATGACGCGCCCCAGCGCTCGAGGAGCTCTCAAATGAAACGCACCCGCACTGCGAATCAGAGGATTCCTAAGTGGGCGTACTTGCTTTTCATCATTCTGGCAGCGTTTGTCACTTACAGGATCCTTCAATACAGGGCCGCCGAAATGAAAACGGCTCAGCCGCCGGCGCGTCCCGTGACTGTAGCCAAAGCGATTACAAAGGATGCGCCGATTTACCTGGATGAGATCGGCACATGTGCAGCGTACGAGACCGTGCAGGTGCAGGCGCAGGTGAGCGGCAATATCATCGCTCGAAATTTTCAAGACGGCTCGGATGTGAAGAAAGGAGATTCCCTTTTTACAATCGACCCGCGTCCGTATCAGGCCGCTGTCGACCAGGCAAAAGCGCAGGCCGCACTAGACCAGGTGACGCTGAAGCGACAAGAGGACCTTCGCGCGAGAAAGGTCATAGCGCAGCAGGACTACGACACTGCTGTGGCGAATGCACAGAAGTCGCAGGCAGCGGCGGAGGCTGCCCAAGTGAACCTCGATTATTGCCACATTAAGTCCCCCATTAACGGACGAGTCGGTCTCCGTAATGTTGACGTTGGGAACCTGGTTGGGCCTTCGACTCCGCCACTCGTCACAATACAGGGTTTGGATCCGATTTACACCGATTTCACCGTGGCCGAGAACGATCTGCCGCTTGTGCGAAAATATCTGGGCGGCCCAAACGTGAAAGTGGAAACGTACCTGGCGGACGGCTCGATCACCCCGCGTATGGGCGATTTGTATTTTATCGACAACGCGGTGCAGCCCGGCTCGGGAACGGTGAAAGTCCGCGGGGTCACAGCGAATGCTGATCGCGCGCTATGGCCGTCGGAATTTGTCCTGGTTCGTTTTATTCTGGACACGCTCAAGAACGCCACGCTTGTGCCGTCGCAGGCCGTCCAGGTTAGCCAGAGTGGGCCGTTCGTTTTTGTGGTAAAGCCGGACAATACTGTCGATCTACGGCCCGTGAAGCCAGGTCAACGCCAGGACGGCGATCTTGTCGTGATTGAGAGCGGCGTGAAACCTGATGAGACCGTTGTTGTCACTGGCCAGCTTGCGCTTTCGCCGGGAGCGAAAGTGGCGCCGCAACCGTATGCTGCTGGGACGTCGGGCACGCTTCAGTCCGGACAGGTCGGGACTCCAAAAAGCGCAACTTCGTATGAATGACGTGGAGGAACATGACGGCGAACGTGAAGTAAGAGATCGAGATCGCCGTAAATCGAGATCATTCGCCGAAGATCAGCCGGAGCCGACGGCAAAGTTAGTTCCAGTCGAAGGCTCGGGACTCTCCGGGCCATTTATTCGCCGGCCGGTGATGACCGTGCTGCTGACGTTATCGATCATCGTCGCCGGTCTCGCAACTTACGGAAAACTTGCCGTGAACGATCTGCCTGCAGTGGATTATCCGGTTATTCAAGTTACCTGCTCGTATCCCGGCGCGGACCCCACGACGATGGCTAACAACATCGCGACGCCGTTGGAAAAACAGTTTTTGCAAATCCCCGGCCTCGACATCATCACCAGCACTAGCACGCAGAGCAACACGTCTCTGACCTTGCAGTTCGTGCTTAGCAAAAGCATCACCGACGCCGCAACCGACGTGCAGGCCGCGATCCAGCGTGCCACGGGGAAATTGCCAATCGATCTGCCGAGTCCGCCCACGTTCACAAAAACCAACCCGAACGACCAGGCCGTTTACTTGTTAGGCCTGATGTCAGACACGCTGACCGACTGGGACCTGTACAAGTACGCGTCTACGGTTGTCGCGCAGCGCATCAACATTCTGCCGGGTGTTTCGCAGGTGAACATTTACGGAGTGCAGGGCGCGATTCGAATCAAGGCCGATCCATCGGCACTGGCTGTGCGCAGTCTGACGATGGATGACCTGGCCAGCGCGATCAAAGCGGGCACAGTCTATTCCGGCGCAGGACAATTCGACGGTGCGCATCGCACCTTTGTCCTTCAGCCCAACGGACAGATCGACAAGGCTGATGGATATCGCAATCTGATTGTGGCGCGCAACCCGAATGGTTTGCCGGTTTACTTGCGCGATGTCGCTGATGTGTACCAGGGCGTTCAGGACGAACGCATCTCGCGCTTTTTCTGGATGCGCGGTTTTAAACCCCCCGGGTCGGTGGTGGTGCTTGCAGTTTCACGGCAGGCGGGCGCAAACGCAGTCGAAGTGGCTAACTCCGTGAAGGCACTGTTCCCTGAGCTGCGCGCGAGCCTGCCGGGCTCCATCAAATTCACGCCGGTGTTCGACCGTTCGCAAACGATCGTCAATTCCGCTAACGAAGTGAAATGGACGCTGATGATCGCGTTCGTGCTGGTAGTGATGGTTATCTACGTGTTTCTCGGCCGCGCTACCGACACGCTGATTCCGGCTGTGGCGTTGCCAATGTCGTTGCTGCTCACCGTGGCCGTGATGTACATGCTCAATTTCTCCATTAACAATCTAACTTTGATGGCGTTGACCCTGGCTATTGGTTTCCTTGTCGATGACGCCATTGTGTTTTTGGAAAACGTGGTGCGCCGCGCCGAGCACGGCGAATCGATCGTAAAAGCGACCTTCAACAGTGCCGGCGAAATTTCGTTCACGATCCTGTCGATGACCCTTTCGCTCGCCGCCGTCTTCATTCCGTTGGTTTTCATCCCTGGATTGCTTGGCCGCATCTTCCGCGAGTTTTCCGTCACGATCATCGTTGCCATTCTGGCCTCGGGGCTTGTGTCGCTAACGCTCACCCCGTTGATGTGCGCCCGGATTCTTGGTGAGCGCAAGGCCGGCCACAAACGCGCATGGATGGAACGGCACACCAGCAATTTCATCAAACGCGTGATCGCTGCTTACGGCCGGGCGCTCGACAAATTTCTCGACCGGGCGTGGCTCACTGTGCCGATCCTGATCATCTGCATCCTCGGTCTCTGGTTCTTCTTCACCCATTTGCCGTTCACGTTGTTGCCGCCGGGCGATAGCGGTTTCATTCGCGGCGTGTTCATCGCGCAAGAAGGTTCGTCGCCGGCGCAGATGCGAGCGTATCAAGCGGAGGTCAATAAGAAACTCCAAGAGGATCCAGCCGTTGGGCAATTTTTCACGCTCGCTGGTTTCTCTTCGCGCAGTGCATTGTCGCAAGGCCTGATGTTTCTTTTTCTGAAACCGCGCGGTGAACGTCCGCCTATCGATCAAATCATTTTGCGGCTGCAAAAATCGCTCGGCTCAATTCCTGGCATGACAGCTGTGTTAACGCCAAGTCCCGTGTTGCAAATCAGCGTCGGCGCCACGAGCCAGACCCAGGGCCAGTACGCGTATACTATTAGCGGCATCGTGCCGGGGGATGTTTATGCCGTGGCCGACGAACTGATGAAAAAACTGAAACAGTTTAAAGGCTTCCTCAGTGTCCGCTCCGATTACTACCACGACACGCCAAATCTTCGGATCGACATCAACCGGGATCGCGCTGCCACCTACGGCGTTTCTACTTCTGCAATCCAAAGCCTGTTGCGCAACGCTTACTCGCAAAACTACGTCTATCTCATCAAGGAACCGGACGACCAATACCAGGTCATTCTCGAGGTCAAAGACAAGGAGCGAGCGCACCCTGGGGACTTGGACGATCTCTACGTCCGCAGCAGCACCAGCGGCAATTTCAGCGCGAGCGGCTCAGGCGGAGGAACTATAGCGACGACCACAGGTAACATGACGAATCTCGTGCCGCTGCGTGTTGTAACATCAACAAAAGAAGTTATTGGTCCGCAAGCTGTGAACCATTTGAATCAGTTCACAAGCGTTACGTTCAATTTCAACCTGTTGCCAAACGTCGCCATCGGCGATGCGACCAAGTTCATTGAGGACGCCTTCGCGCAAATCCATCCGCACTATCCGACCGTGCAGGGTATCTTCCAGGGGGAAACGCTCGTGTTCCAGCAACTCTTCCGCTCTCTGCCCTTGCTGTTGCTCGCTGCCGTTTTCGTCATGTATGTGATTCTGGGAATCCTTTATGAGAGCTATGTGCACCCGTTCACGGTTTTGTTTCCAGCGATTGTGCCCGCAGTAGTCGGCGGACTGGCAACGTTGTATCTCTTTCACTCAGTGCTTTCGCTTTATAGCGTCATCGGCCTTTTCCTTTTGTTAGGCATCGTGAAGAAGAACGGGATCATGGTGGTCGATTTTGCTTTGCAACGAATCGACGAAGGCTGGGACCTGCGTTCGGCGATTCACGAAGCCAGCATCGAACGATTTCGTCCTATTATGATGACAACGCTCGCCGCGCTTATGGGCGCGGTGCCGATTGCACTAGGGTTCGGCCAAGATGCTGCATCGCGTCGGCCGCTCGGGCTCGTCATCGTTGGCGGCCTCATTTTCTCACAACTAATAACGCTCTTTGTGACTCCAGTCATTTATCTCTGGCTCGAATGGTTCCAGGAGCACGTGCTCGATAAGGTGCCGTTCCTCCGCAGTGCCCACTATCATCACGAGGACGAAGCTGGGAGAGAACAGTTGCGACCCGAACCAGCCGGCGCCCGTTGAATCCACGATTTAACTATTTAATCCTTTTGCTTTAACCTGGCGAAGCCCATGCGCGCGATGGTTCTCGAGAAGCCAGGACAGCCTCTGCAACTGCGCGACGTGCCAAAACCAAAGCCGGGCAGGGGACAACTGCTCGTGCGTGTTGCGGCATGCGCGGTGTGCCGGACCGATCTTCACGTCGTCGATGGTGAGTTGCCCGATCCGAAATTGCCGTTGATTCTTGGACATCAAATCGTCGGACGGGTCGAAGAGATCGCCGAAGGAGCAAATTCGAAATTCCAGATCGGCGATCGTGTCGGCATCCCCTGGCTGGGCTGGACCGATGGCGAATGCGTCTATTGTCGTTCTAACCGGGAGAATCTTTGCGACCGGGCGCGTTTCACTGGGTACACGATCGATGGCGGCTATGCCGAGTTGACCGTCGCTGATTCGCGATTTTGTTTTCATCTGCCTGACCGTTACAACGATGCCGATGTTGCACCGCTTCTTTGCGCGGGATTGATCGGCTATCGGTCATATCGCAAAACTGGTGACGCCCGTCGGCTCGGCATCTACGGGTTCGGTAACGCCGCCAATTTAATCGCGCAGGTAGCGCTTCATGAGGGTCGCGAGCTTTTCGTGTTTACACGACCCGGCGACAAAGACACTCAGGAGTCTGCCAAAAAGTGGGGCGCAAAATGGGTCGGCGGCTCCGATGAGATGCCACCGATAAAACTCGACGCCGCGATTATTTTCGCATCGGTCGGGCCGCTTGTTCCTGCGGCGCTGCATGCGCTTGCTAAGGGTGGTATCGTCGTCTGCGGCGGGATCCACATGAGCGACATCCCATCGTTTCCGTATGCCGATCTTTGGGGCGAGCGGATGATCACTTCCGTCGCAAACTTGACCCGCCGCGATGCAGAGGAATTTCTCGAGATTGCTCCACGCGTTCCCGTACAAACGAAAACAGGAACCTTCCCGCTAGAAGAAGCCAACATCGCGCTGGATCGATTTCGTGCCGGTAAGTTGAAAGGCACTGCTGTCCTAATTGTGAATGCCGATTGAGACCCATCGGTAAGGAGCCGCCGCGGATTTCCAAGTTTTGTAGAGGCGGCTGTGTCAGCCGCCTAGTTGTTGGTTCGGCACATAATAGGTAGGGGCGATCGAGTTCAATCGGCTAGGCGGTTCAGTGAACCGCGCCTACCTCTGATCTCGCAGCGATCGCTAATGCGCTGTCGCTAACGATTGGTTCTCAGCGCGCCCGGCTTAGCACGCGAGTGCCAATCGGCTTGATAAAATTGCCGGGGAGCCGTTTCTCGTCGCCCGGGACTGAGCCGGCGGCATTGGCAAGGGCTTCTTCCTCTGGCGAAAGAAATGGCTTAAATCGGTTCTTGTCGATTGCTTTCATGAACGCCTCGTGGGCAGAGACGATTCCCTTTTCCAGCAGCGCCCAGATGGCGTCATCCATGAATTGCATTCCCTGAGCTTTTCCGGAAACGATCACGTCCTGGAGCTTTTGTGTCGCGCCTTCGCGAATGATTGCGGCGACGGCGGCGTTGGCGATCAGAATTTCATTGACGGCGATGCGGCCCGGCCGGTCCGACCTCTTTAAAAGCAGTTGGGCGACGACGCCGCGAAGTGAGTTCGCCAGCATGGCGCGCGCTTGGGCCTGCCGTTCGGCTGGGAAAGCGTCCACCATTCGGTCCACTGTCTTGCGCGCATTGTTTGTGTGCAGCGTGCCGATCACGAGAAGGCCCGTCTCGGCCGCGGTGAGTGCGAGTGAAATCGTTTCCAAGTCGCGCATCTCTCCAATCAGAACAATATCGGTGTCTTCGCGCAACGCAGCCTTGAGAGCGGCAGCAAATGTAATCGAATCACCCGGGACTTCCCGCTGTGTAATGATGCTGCGCTTGTTATTGTGTACGAATTCGATCGGTTCCTCGATTGTCACAACATGCCTAGAGAAGTTTTGATTGATAAAGTCGATCAACGCGGCTTGTGTTGTGGTTTTACCGGAGCCCGTTGGGCCCGTAACGAGCGCCAGGCCGCCGCGCATATAAGCAAATTCCTTGATCACGACTGGAACACCCAGCTCCTCGAGACTGGCAATCTTCGTAGGAATCAACCGAAAAGCCGCGGCATAACCGTTCGACTCCTTAAAACCGTTGGTGCGAAAACGAGAGTCCTTATCCATTTGATAAGCAAAATCGAGATCGCCGCGTTGCTGGAAAATTTCCCAATTCTGGGGGCCGCAAACTTCGCTCAACATGCGCGTGGCCTCCTCGTGCGAAATCGGCTCATCTCGGATGGGCATGATATCGCCATGCGTCCGTATTTTTGGCGGTTGCCCCTCTCCGATATGCAAATCGGATGCGCCTTGCTGGACAACGAGCTGAAGAAATTGATCGAGGTAAGCCATTGGTTAATGACAAATGACGAATGACAAATGGCGAATGAATGACAAAGCACAGATAACGAATGGTAGTCTCCCAATCGCCGTCAGTTTTCGGGTGTCCTCATTGGGATTTGATTCCGATTGCTTCCTCATTTTCCCAGATGCTGACGCATCAGTAGTTTTTGGTCGGCGCGCTCGTAGGCTTCCTCAGCGCTGATCAGGCCGTGGTCGTAAAGATCGATCAGGGCGTCATCCATCAAACGCATCCCTTGTTTTTTGCCGGTCTGAATAATACCGGGAAGCATGTAGGTTTTTGCCTCGCGAATCACGTTGGCCACAGCCGGCGTATTGGTGAGAATCTCCAGCGCGAGCACCCGACCTTTTCCATCCTTTTCGGGTATCAGCTGGTGACTGATCACCCCGCGCAGGGATTCAGCTACCATCACTCGGACTTGTTCCTGTTGATCCGGGGGAAACACGTCTAATAATCGATCAAGTGTGCGCGAGGCATTACTGGTGTGCAGTGTTGCCAAAACAAGATGCCCGGTTTCGGACGCGGTGATGGCGAGTGAAATCGTTTCTAGGTCGCGCATTTCTCCGACCATGATCACGTCCGGATCTTCCCGAAGAGCAGCGCGCAGCGCCGTGGCAAAGGATTCTGTATGTGTGAACACTTCGCGCTGGCTAACATGGCAATTTTTCGATCTAATTATGTATTCGATCGGATCTTCGAGCGTAATGATGTGATCGTGTCGCTCCGTATTGATTTGCTCGATCATCGCCGCAAGCGTGGTCGATTTGCCGGTGCCCACCGAGCCCGTCGCTAAAATCAGCCCGTTCTGATAGCGGGTGAGTATTTTGAGGTACTGGGGCAGTCCGAGCTCGTCCATCGTCCGCACCTTGGTGTTGATGACACGAAAAACGATTTCGATCCCGAGTCGCTGGCGGACCACACTCGTCCGAAAACGGGCAAACTTGTTCTCATAAGCAAAGTCGGAATCGCCGCGTGTTTTGAGCTCTTCCTTGTACACTTCTGGCATGAAGGCCTCGGCTAAAGCTACAGTCTGCTCGCCGGTCAGCCGCGGCGCGTCAGGCCACATTGGCTGCAGGCTTCCCTGTACGCGCCAGATCGGTGGCGCGGCTGCTCCAAGATGAACGTCCGACGCGTCCGCCTTTTGTCCAATCTCGAGATAGTCATCCACGTGAGCGAGTGGATGTGAGGCGACCGGCGGAGCTGAGATGTTTGTGGTCATCGAGTGACTGAGATTATTATGCGATTCAGAATGCGGGCGTAAATCCTAAAACGCGCCTACTATTTGCTTGAGGAGCGACTTTGCCCGCCAGAACCGATCAGTCGATTTTTCAACAAATCGACAACTACCGGTCGCACAAAGCTCGCCGCGATTTTTAGCGCGCCAAGCGCAAAACCGGTTTCTACCAGCCGCCTTTTTGCTTTCCGGCCGCTCTTTGCGTCGATGTAAATTTTCTTTTTTCGCATGGGTGCGAACGCGATGAGAGCACCCACAGCGGCAGCCGCCGTCAACCAAGAAACTGTTTGCTTTCGGAATGATCTTCGCAGTTTTGCGCCGAAATCCAATTCATAGTGCAGACCGCGCAGGTCGCGCGCCACACGCTCTCGCGAACGAGCAATCTTCGCTGTTAGGTCGTCGATTGATTTGTTATGTCCAGGTTCTTTAGCCATTCACGATCCTTCTTTAGTTCAGAAGCCGTGGCACGAAAGACCGGTTTGGTCATTCGGCTGCGGGCGATCAGGAGCAAGACAAGGACAAACAGAAAATGTAGCCCGGCAGCTGCCAATGCTATCCATAACCATGAAATCCCGGCAACATGCGCCAGTCCTGCAACCACACTGGCGATCAGGAAGCCGTAACCGAACGCAAAGAGTATCAGCGCGAGAATCAAACAACTGACCAGCACCAGCGCTTGCATGAGCGCCGCTTTCGATTCTTGAGCGACAAGAGCGAAGCGACTCTCAAAAAACTCCGTCAACGCGCTGGCGAGCACGAAGAGATTTTCGAGCAACCCGGTATGTCCCGCTGGATTACGGGATCGAGAAGTCTCGCTGGTCATTCCGGCCGCAGCGCGACTAACGCCGGAAGATCAGACCCAGGACAAATCCGATTCCGAGGGCGGTCAAGACAGCCTTTGTCGGGTTCTCACGCACGTATTGCTCCGCGTCTTCCTGAAATGTGCGCACCCGCTCTCTTGCATCGCCCCAGGCATGCTCCGCTTTGTCACGTGCATCGCCCCAGGCATGCTCAGCCTTGCCGCGGTATTCGCCCGCGACTGCGCCCGCCGCCGCTCGCAAGTCTTCGGCGGCTTTCCGCGCATGTGTCCTGCTGCTCTCCAATTTTTGCTGCGCGTCCGCCATGGCGGACGATTTTTGTTCTGCTTTGTTTTCTTCAGCCATTGGTAATCTCCGGTTGATTTTCCCTTTAATATCTGCGCGCTTTGCTTAATCGGCAAACGCCGAGTTTCATTGAAGCGTTAAACACGTTGAAGTTTTTCGCGAACGTTTGAACAACTAATTGCTCTACCCTTAAACAACATGCTTGCGCGTCACTGTTCTCGGAAAATGATCCGCGCCTTTGTCAGGTCGTAGGGCGACAGCTCCAGCGAGACTGTATCTCCGGGCACGATTCGGATGAAATGTTTCCGCATTTTTCCAGAGATATGTGCGAGCACATTGCGCTGGCCGGGAAGATCAACCCGAAACATTGTGCCCGGCAACACCTGGGTCACCGTACCCTCAGTCACGATCGGTCCTTCCTTCGGCATGGCCCGAATTATACCCTTAAATAGCTGTCGCTCAAATCGGCGTGTGATGGACCGATCACCTATTGGATCTGATCGAGCGACACTGTGGGTAAATACTCTTTCAGTTCTTCGCGTTTCCACCATGCGCCAGTTTGCCGGTGCTCGCGCAAAGTCGTGAAACGATAGCGAGAAAACATCGCACGGACGTATCGCGGCGGCTCGCGCGGAAATGGATTCTTCGCAAGTAATCCGCTTACACTTGGCGAACCTTGCAATAACCGGACAATCAGCCTGCCTAACCAGGGATTTTCCCGAGGCGTTCCCAAAGCCGCAAACCACATTTGCCAATCGAGTCGTGGTTGATGGGGCGCGCACCAGCCGGGCGCGCGCATGATATCGCCTGGTTTCCACTTGAATTCGTAAGGGAGCCAGTCAATGCTGTCAGCACTGCCTTCGATTACAATTTCGTCGCGATCCTTGGTCATCACTCGAAACAGCCCGTAACCATTGACGATTCGAAAGGGTTCCGTACGCCCGTAAATCGCGACGAGGAATCGCGGCCATTCTGCGTCCGGCTTGAACGCAGCGAAAATGAGCCAAGCATTGATTGGCAGTGTGACAATGATGACAATGACAGCTGCTAAGATCGACAATCGACAGCTGTAGCGGCGGTCTCTGACCGTCGCATATTTTCGTCCCAGAGCTGCGTCATCAATTAGCAACAAACACAATGCGATGGTGAGCAGATTAAAGAAGCAATAGTTGCCAGTCAGTGCGATTACGACTTGCAGAAAGATCATCAAGGCAGCTGCGATCAGTCGCGGCCGGCGCGGCGCCCAGATAAAAAACGGAACGATGATTTCTACGACGAGGCAGAACCCGACCGAAAAGTGCTTAAACCACTCTGGGCTTTTATCTGCCCACCAGCCGAAGACGGTAGGCAACGGTTGCGACCAATAGTGATAATCGAGCGCCGTCAGGTTCCACCAGCAATCATCGCCGCTGGTCAGCTTCACCACGCCCGACATCAGCATCAGTTTGAACAAAAGAAACTTGAGCAAAAACAGCGCTGGCCGTGATACTCTTGTAACTGGAATCCTCGATACCGGCCAAAACAACTCCTTTGGCAAGATCCGCCAGGGCGCGAGAAAGATCGATAAAAAGCCACTCTCCAGCAGCAAAATATCCCATTGAAAGCTGAGAAAAGTTTGCCCCGCGATTGTGAGGGAAAGATACAGAACAAAAAGTGCGGCGAGCGAAACGACCGGCGCAATTCCAAGAATTAAGAGCAACGATAAAGCAACGCCGCTGCCGCAAAGAAAATGGAGAAAGCTGTTACTCGAATTGAACCAGCAAAGCGTGGGCAACAGCGAATAGGCGCTCCGTCCAAATCGTTCATAAACTGCCGGCAAAAATTGATTGATAGGCGAAACACCATCTGTCCCAATAAGGCCGCTCACCTGCACCCAAAGCGAGACGAACGCGATTAAGTAAATGAGGCCGAGCGCGCGGAGAAACCAGCGCTGCGCCCAAAAATAAGTCGGTGGCCGGACATCGTTACCCCAAAGCAGACTAGTAACCGCAGATGCAAATTTTCGATGGCGAGCCAAAAACTTATATGCGAGCTCTGAAACAGCCGCGAATGCGGGCACGTGATCGTAGGCCCAGGCAAGCCATTTCTTAGAAGATCGATATCGCAACGAGCGATACACTGCTTCGGCGCCAAAGAAGGTTTCGCCATCCGGTTCGATGAAAGCCATCGCGCGCTTGAACTCATCGCGTGGGATCTCTGGGAATCGGTCTGCCACTTCTTGGTAGGGCGCGTAATCAACTTCGCCCGCGGTGATCACACGCCAACGCTCGATCCATAGCCTGCAAAAATCACATTCACCGTCCCAGACAAGGAGCGGCTTTGACGGGGGATTGGCGATGTTGCGGCGCGGTTCGTTGGTCATTAACGCCGAACGTTGAACGCCCAGCGCCCAACGTCCAATTTAGGAAACGCTTGTTCTATCCGTTGAACTACGGGAACCGAAAAATCAAAGAAAGAATAAATGGATTCGAGGAAGTTGAGCAAGCTGCTCCGGCCGATCCGCAACGATTCCCTGAACCGCCATTTTTGTTCTCGACGCTCGGTTGGAAGCAGAATTATCAATTATTTTATTTTCGCGTAGCTTCACCGGATGCCGATGCCGCCTCCCCCAGTTAAGAAGGAAATTCAGCTGGAAATCGCCCATGTCCTGTTTATCGACGTCGTCGGTTACTCCAAGCTCCTGATCGATGAGCAGCGCGATTATTTGCATACGCTCAACGAGGTTGTTCGAGAAACTGATTCGTTCCGCGCAGCCGACGCTGCTGGTAAGCTGACGCGCCTGCCCACCGGCGATGGGATGGCGCTGGTTTTTGCGACCACGCCGGACGCACCGGTTTCCTGTGCGTTGCAAATCAGCAAGGCACTGCGGGGCCACCCGGAGCTGCGGGTGCGCATGGGAATCCACAGCGGACCGGTGAGCGGTATTACTGACGTGAACGAGCGTTCGAATGTAGCGGGCGCTGGAATCAACCTGGCGCAGCGAGTGATGGATTGCGGGGACGCCGGACACATTCTTCTCTCCAAACATGTGGCTGACGATCTTGAACAATATCGCCAGTGGCGTCCCCATTTGCATGACCTTGGCGACTGCGAGGTCAAGCATGATGTACGCGTCCATGTCGTAAATCTCTACACCGATGAATTGGGCAACTCGGAAGTGCCGGAGAAATTTCGGCAGGCAAAAGAAACGCAAACAGCGCGAGCAACTCCTGTATCTGAGGCGAAACCGGCTCGCCGATCACGCACATGGATCGCTGCGCTTATCATTGTTGCGGCTATCGCCACGGCGGCGGGATTTTACATTTTCTCACATCGGTCCAACTGGACCCGGTTGGGGTCGGCAGCCATTCCGGAAAAGTCGATCGCGGTTCTTCCCTTTGAAAATTTAAGTGAGGACAAAGCCAACGCCTACTTTGCCGACGGCATCCAGGACGAAATTCTGACCCGCTTAGCCAAGATTGCCGATCTGAAAGTCATCTCCCGGACCTCTACGCAGCACTACAAGAGCGCACCTGATAACTTGCCCGAGATCGCAAGGCAACTGAGCGTGGCAAATGTTCTGGAAGGCAGCGTGCAGAAGAGCGGCGACTCCGTGCGGGTAAACGTGCAGCTGATCAAAGCGGCTAATGATTCGCATCTTTGGGCCGATACCTTTGATCGCAAACTGACTGACATCTTTTCGGTCGAGAGTGAAGTAGCCAAAGCCATTGCCGACCAAGTTGCGAGCGAAACTCACCGGTCAGGAAGAGCAAGTCATCGCCGCCAAACCGACGGACAATCCTGAGGCTTACGATGCCTATCTGCGTGGGCTCGCTTATACACTGAAAACTGGCAACACACCCGCCAACTTCCTTGGCGCACAGAAATATCTCAGAGAAGCGGTGCGGTTGGACCCGAAGTTCGCCGTTGCTTGGGCGCGGCTGTCATACACGGAATCGCGCGGCTACCGCACACAAAATCTTCAACCGACAACTGCCCTGCGTGAAGAGGCACGGCAGGGAGCCGAAACCGCGCTCACCCTTCAACCGAATCTCGGTGAGGCCATGTTGGCCAAGGGATTTTACTACTATGCCTGCCTGAAAGATTACGACACTGCGGTGCGTTACTTAGAGCAAGCGCGTCAGCTCCTGCCGAATAGCAGCCAGATTCCTGAATCGCTGGCGTATGTCGCGCGCAGGCAAGGCCAGTGGGGGCGGAGCGAAGCGTACTTCAACGACGCCGAGCGCCTCGACCCGCGCAACGTCTCGATTCTCACCCAGCACGCGGGCTCCTATATCATGCTTCGACGTTTCCCCGAAGCGTTGAGAAAATTTGATCAGGTCCTCAACATCACAGCAGACGACATAGATACCCTCGTGGTAAAGGCGAATATCTACCAAGTCGAGGGTGATCTTCCGCGGGCCGCGGCAATCCTCGCTCCGCTGCACCCGAACGCCGATGACCCTCAGGCTTTGGAAATACAAGTTTACCAGGCGATCCTGGAGCGCCGTCCTGCACCAATGATCGCGCGGCTACAGGAAGTGTTGACCAAGCCTGATCCAACGTTGGGCTATTACAATGGAGAACTGCGTTTTTGGTTAGGATGGGCGCAAGAAGTTGCCGCCGATCACGCCGCCGCCCAGGAAAGCTGGCGACAGGCGCGGAGCGAATTGGAACCTTTCCTCAAAGAACAGCCGGACAATTATATTCTGACTGGCGATCTCGCGCTGACCAATATGGGCCTTGGTAAGGCCGCGGCATTCGCTTGCGTCGAGAAGTGGATAGCCGTGGCCCCGATCGAAAAAGACGCGGTAGCTGGCCCCGGCGCAATTGAGGCTCTTGCCCGCGTATCCGCGCAAATGGGCGAACCCGACCGTGCTGTAGCTGCTTTGCAGAAACTGCTTTCGATACCGTATGAAGGCTCACTGAATCTTAACTTGCCACTGACTCCCGCGCTGCTCCGGCTCGATCCCATGTTCGATCCGCTTCGGAATGATCCGCGCTTCCAAAAACTCGCGCATTCGGACGGCAAATAGCGCCCGATACTTCAGCGGTTATCGGAATCCCCAAGGTCTTCGTTTATCGAGCGTGGGCGCGCGCGTAGGAGCGAACCAGGTTGCGGATCATTCGCTGGTAACTGGTGTTGCGCCGATTCGCTTCCCGCTTGAAAAATGCAAGGGCGTCATTATCGAGTGCCAGCGTAACTTTCGTCTGCTGGCTAATTTCGCCAGCCAGTTCGTCAGGCGAAGGCAGATCGTCTTTGATCCGCCTTAGGTCGCCAGCCATTTCGCCCCTGTCATCGGTGTATTTAACGGTTTTCCTTTTCATAAATTCGTTTGCCTTTCCTCCAGTATCCTGCGCCAATGATGCGAATTCTCTCGCCTCGGTGCGCGTAACGAACGGTTCCGCGCGGCGTACGGCCAATGCAAAAGAGACGCTGTTCGGAGCCGCTGTGGCTCGCGTCGGCCAAAACGATACGACGAGAATCGAGAAACGCGAAGCGCGCCTCGCTGAAATCGACGCCGTATTTCTTGAGGTTCGTATTTTCTTTCCTGGAATCCCATTCGAACGTCACTGCGTTGAAAATTTGCTCGAATATGGGCAATTAGCAATATGATTTTATGGCTGATCAGCAATACGACTGACGGCCGATGCGGATGTTCGATCCGCTTCGGAATGATCCGCGCTTCCAAAAACTCGCCGCCTCGGAAGCGCCTAAGACAGCGGACAAATGAGCCGGCGTGGAGCGTCAGCAATCTCGTCGGCGAGCTGAAACCGCAAATTGCTTTGCAGGGTCGATCACATGCACGGTTCATGGGCTGCTGCTAGCGAAATGGTACGGGAATTTTGTGTCACCCGGATGGTAAAATGGGCAGATTCCTGATTACTCGTGATGACAATAAGTGATCAACCCGGTTAAATACAGCGGCCTGCGCACCGGTTGATGACATCGGAGGATCGCTGCAGAAATGGCGTTTTGTTTTTGGAAATCTGCGTTCGATATTGAGCGTTCGGCGTTGCGCGCTCGGTGTTTCCTTAATCCTTAAACTCCGCCCAAACCGGCGCATGATCTGAAGGCTCTTTCCCTTCACGCATTTCTCGATCGATTCCGGATGCAACGCATTTTTCCGCCAGCCTTTCGCTTGCTAGAATTGCATCGATCCGCAGCCCGCGATTTTTTTCAAACGCGCGCATTTGGTAATCCCACCAACTGAAGAGCCCGCTTTCCCCATGGTGCAGCCGCAGAGTGTCGCGCAAGCCCAGCTCATAAAGCTCGCGAAAGGCCCGTCGCTCATTCTCCGAACACATGATCGCGCCGCGCCATAAATCAGGGTCGTACACGTCGGTGTCTTCCGGCGCGACATTAAAATCGCCGCACACGATCAGGCCGGCACTTCCTTCTTTAGATAAACAATTCCGCAGCCGCGCATACCAGTTCAGTTTGTACGCGTAGGCGGTCGAGCCGATGGCTTGGCCATTGGGTGCATAAATTGAAAAAACCCGGGTGCGGCCGATCGTTGCTGCGAGCACGCGTGCCTGCGGATCGACGACTTCATCACAAAGCGACGGGCGCACATCGCGCAGTTCTGTTTTGGCGAGTATGGCGACGCCATTGTATGACTTCTCTCCGTGGTAGGCCGAGTGATACCTGTTGGCCTGCAGGGCGAGCACAGGAAATTGGTCATCCCGACATTTCGTTTCTTGGAGACAAACAATGTCTGGCTTTGTGGCTTCGAGCCAAGCAAGCAGACGGTCCTGCCGCCTCCGCAGGGAATTGATGTTCCACGAAGCAATCTTCATGCGGGCAAAGGTAGGGGCGGTTCACTGAACCGCCCGGGCGATTGGGTCAATCACCCCTACCTTTCCGATCATTATTGACCATTCACAATTCAATCTCTACGCCCGGCGTTGGCACAATTACCTCTGAGCTGGGAAGGCCTGACACCAGCTTTATCCGCATCCACTCGACCGCTAGCGGATCGCCGTGGACGAGCACAATTTTTTTCGGACGAAGTTTCTTCGCGTAATCGATGAGCGTCTCGCGTGTTGCGTGCGCGCTGAACTGGAACTGCTGGATGTCGCAGCGCACACGCTGGGTTGGGCCGTCTGGATCGAGCGCGACTTCGCCTCCTGGCGGTGTGTCGCGCAACAGACCGGCGGGCGATTCAGGATTGGCGTAACCAACAAAAAAGATGGAGTGCTGTGTATTTTCGACCAACCGCTGCGCAAAAATATTGGAAAGCGTGTTCGGTATCATCATGCCGCTGGAGAGAGCATAAACGCGTCCCGCCCGCAAAGGCGCATCCCGCACTGTTTCATCATTTAGGATGAACGGTGCCGCTTCCTTCATCAGTCGCAGACGTGGCAATTGCCGACGCGTTGTTTGAGCACGGCGATCGTAGACATCGGTCATCTTCGAGCTGAGGCCGCCAATATAAATTGGAAACTCTGGAAGGAGCCGCTCGCGTCGGAACTTATAAAGCATCGCCAGAATCTCCTGCGTTTTCCCGAGCGCGAAAACCGGTATTAGCACGCAAGCTCCGCGCTCGAACGCGTTGGCCAACGCTTGGGCGAGGCGATGTTCTTCACTGGCGCGCGTCCAATTTTCGGGCTTCGCATGATCGCCTCGGGTGCATTCCGTGATCAAGGTGTCGATCTTCTCTTCTGGAAAAATCGCAGCTTCCATGATCGTTTGATCGTCAAAATTGACGTCGCCAGTGTAAAAGACCGTCTGACCTTCGGCGCGCAACAGAACTCCAGTCGAGCCGAGCACGTGCCCAGCATCGAAAAACTCAAACGTTAGCGCGTTTCTTTCGCGCTGAGAGGCGCGTTTGCCGACAATGGAGATCCGTTGGTGGACTGGGCACCAACGCCAGCGCTCCGATGCTCGATCCGTTTCGCGATGTGTGAAAAGCGGGTACGACATTTCTTTGATCTCCTCGCGCTGCCGGGTCATCACGTTGACAGAGTTGTGCAAAAGCACGTTGCCGATCTCGGCTGTGGCCTCGGTCATAAAAACGCGGGCACCCGGAAAGCGCCGCATCAACAATGGCAGCGTTCCGATATGGTCTTGATGCGCATGTGAAATCAGGATCGCTTTGATTTCTCGCTCTGCGATGGCTTTGAAATTCGGCAGCGCATCCTCGCCGACATCCTTGGGATGCATTCCGCAATCGAGCACCAGCCGGTGAGGGCCAATCTCAAGATAATATGAATTCGCGCCGATCTCAGTGCGCCGGGTGAGATTGATGAGTTTCAACGAGCAACGGTTAAAGCGTCGATGCAGCACGCAAGCAAGATGAAACCGATATTGTAGGGCGTCTGTGTCAGACGCCAACGATAAGAAGGCGTTTCACAGAACGGAGCCGGCGGGCGCCGAGCGACATAGACGGGAAGCTCGAAGAGCTAAGCAAGCTGGAGTGAGCGAGTCAAACGCCCTACAAAATTTGCTTAAAAATCCGCAGCCAATTCCGACACAGGATTTTTTCGATCTCCTCGTCGGAGAAACCGCGCTCGATGAGTTTCCGGGTCAAATTTCTCGTATGCGAATGGTTCGTTAGGTTGGGAATGAAATGCGGCGTGGTCAACTTCGCAGCAAGCTCGTTGCGCACCTTGTCAGGCAATTGCTGGAAGAGATACTCGCAAAAATCAAAACCGATCCCGACGCCGTCGATTCCGATCAGGCCTATCGCGTGCTCGATGTGATCGACATAACGATCGAGCGTGCTCGTTTCAGGGCGCGAACTAACGAGAATCGCGTTTATTCCGACAACACCGCCGCGTTCTCCAATGATCTTGATTTGCTCGTCGCTGATGTTGCGTTCGATGTCGTAAAATTTGCGCGCGTTGGTATGCGAAACGATGAGCGGTTTGCTCGTAAGATGGACAATCTCCTCGAATCCCTTCGGATTGATGTGCGCGAGATCGATGATGATGCCGAGACGCTCGCATTCGCACACGACGTCGCGGCCAAAATTCGTTAGGCCGTCGCGCGGCGAACCGCTGGGCTTAAAAATCCCGCCGCTGCCCGCGGCATTGCGCCGGGCATGCGTCAAACCAACCGACCGTAGGCCGAGCTCGTAAAACGCGCGGAGTAAATTCAAATCTTCGCCTAACGGCTCCACGCCTTCCATGGTAATAAGCAGCGCGATTTTGTTCGCAGCGCGAGCTTGCTGGATCTCGGCAACCGTCTTACAAATCGCGAATCGCTCCGTTTGCTCCACCTCGGCGTAAAGTCGTGCAACTTGATCGAGCGCGACGCGCAAACCCATTTCGGGCAGATAACGGTCTTCGATGTAAATTGCCACGCCAAGCACGCCAATACCGCCGGCTTCGAATTCCGGCAAAAAATGCGAGACGAGAACACTTAGGCGATCACGCTTTTCATACAAATCGATCAGCAGATCGAAGTGAACATCCACTATCCCACCGGCATGAAGCCGATCGATGTGTTCTTCGATGGATTTTTCCATACGGGTCATTCTGTAGCGGCGGTCTGTGACCGCCGAATCTTGTTCATGGACTACGCGAATGTCACGCAGGGAAATCCGCAGAATGGGCGGTAGCGGCGGCTGTCCTCAGTCACAAACGCACTGCGCGTTCGGACATGCGCCACTACAGCACTGCTTTATTGGTTGTCAGCACCCGAGTGCCTTTGCCTATTTGCTCAGTTCGAGCATGCGCAGAATCGGTATCTCCGCGCGCTTGCGCACCGATTCGGGCAAAGTGATTTCCGGTTCCATGTTCAACAGCGCGTCGTACGCCTTTTCTAACGTGTTCATCTTCATGAACCGGCATTCGCCACAAAAGCAATTGTCTGTCGGGCCGGGAATAAATGTTTTGCCGGGAATTTCCTTACGCAGCCGATGCAACAAGCCTGCCTCGGTCACGACAATGATCTCACGCGCGGGCGCTTCCCTGCAAAAGGTCACCATTTTTTCGGTGGAACAAACTTCATCGGCCAGCATCCGCACGGCGTATGTGCATTCGGGATGCGCGACGACTGGGGCATCCGGGTATCTGTCGCGAATGCGGTTGATGCTGCGCGCGGTGAACTCGACGTGGACGTAACAAGTGCCGCGCCATAAATCCATTTTGCGCCCGGTGCGCTCCATCACCCACGCACCGAGGTTTTGGTCAGGAACAAAAAGAATATTTCGGTCGGCAGGCGCAGCGCGCACAATCTTGTCGGCATTCCCGCTGGTGCAGATCACGTCTGCCAGCGCTTTCACTCCGGCACTGCAATTGATGTAAGCGATCACGTAATAGTTTTTGTCTGCGTGTTGTTTCAAAAAGCCCGCCAGCTTTTGCGGCGGACACGATTCGGAGAGTGAACAGCCCGCCTCCAGATCCGGCAAAATCACGCGCTTGTGTGGATTAATGATCTTCGCTGTCTCTGCCATGAAATGGACGCCACAAAACAAGATCACGTCAGCATCTGTTTGCGCGGCTTGGTAACTCAGGCCTAACGAGTCACCGACGAAATCGGCGACGTCCTGCAACTCTGGCACCTGATAGTTATGCGCCAGAATAACAGCGTTCCGCTCGCGCTTGAGCTCCAGCAGCTCGTCTGCAAGATCGATGCCGACGCGGCTCGGATCAGCGAAATTAATGCCCGCACTTACCATCCGCTAATATGGTGGTTTTCAAGGGAATTACAAACGCAGGAAACTTGTAGAGGCCCTCGCCGCGGCGAGCGCTTCGGCGGCTGACACAGCCGCCGCTACAATGGCAACGCTGCCCGCATCGCTTCAATCGGAGCTTCGCGATTGAACCAGATCGAAAATGAGAGAGCGCCTTGGTATAGCAACATCGACAAGCCGTTCGCGCCGCGCGCACCGGCTTCTTCTGCTGCACAAAGCAATGCCGTTTGGGATGAGCCGTAAACGCAATCGAAAACAATGTGATGGGGCGCGAGCAGGCGCGCCGGAACAGGCGAGGGATCGCTCGGGTTCATTCCCAACGGCGTGGAATTAACGACTAGATCGATGTCGGCAAGGTGCATCCGCATCGTTGATTCATCCCATGCCACCGCTTCCAGCCGCGTCGCTGGACCTAACACCCGTGGTCCGGAAAAAAACGGCCGCAATTGCTCTGCGAGTGCGTTTGATTTTTCCAGAGTGCGATTTACCAGAACAAGACGCTCACAGTTTTCCAGCGCGCATTGCCACGCGATGGCGCGCCCCGTTCCGCCGCCGGCGCCAATGATCATGACCCGCAGATCGCGCAGGTCGATCGAGAATTCAGTGCGGATCGCTCGCAGGAATCCTTCACCATCCGTATTTGAACCAATCAGTTTTTTCTCGCGAACACGAATGGTGTTTGCCGCGCCTGCGCGAGTCGCGGATTCGTCCGCCTCATCGACCTGCGCGAACGCCCCGATCTTATGCGGAACAGTCAGGTTGATTCCAACGAAATCGAGCCTGCGCAAAAGCAGCAGCGCCGATCGCAGTTCGTCGCCGCGAATGTGAAAACGCGCGTATTGCATCTCGATTCCGCAGGCGTGTAGCGCGGCGTTCTGCATTCGCGGCGAGAGGGAATGCGCCACCGGATCGCCAAAAACACCGAGCCGAATCGGCGGATTGACATCGCGCGTTACGTCATCCCACTTCTCAAGATCAGCGAGTGTGTAACGCTCGGTGGTTTGCGTGTTTTTCATGTCATCCCGAACGAAGTGAGGAACCTCACACAGACATGTAGAACATTCTCAGGTTTTAGCGTGATCCAACTTTCGTACGTGTGGTGCTTCGCTTCGCTCAGCATGACACGCTTACATGGTAGCTTAGTGCGGCGACGTTCACAGCGAAAGTTGTCGATCTGCGCGTTCGCCGATAGCTTTGCTCGTTAAAATGACGACCGAAACTGAAACGCCGTCGGATTTTATTCGCGACATTGTCGCGGAGGATATTCGGACAGGAAAATACAAGCAAATCCGCACCCGCTTTCCGCCTGAGCCGAACGGTTATCTGCACATCGGTCACGCGAAGTCGATTTGTCTCAACTTCGGCATCGCGTGCGAGTTTCGTGGCATCTGCAACATTCGCATGGACGATACGAACCCGACGAAAGAGGAAGCGGAGTACGTCAAGTCAATCATGACTGACGTGCATTGGTTGGTGGATGGGTGGGCGGATAATCATCTCGGCGGCGCTCCGTTCTACGCATCAGATTATTTCGACCAGCTTTACGACTACGCGCTGGATCTTGTGCGCGCAGGTAAGGCGTACGTGTGCGACATGACTCCAGAGGAGACGGATGCGTATCGCCGGCTCGGAAAGGCAAGCGCATTTCGCGATCGTTCGACCGAGGAAAATCTCGATCTGTTTGCCCGAATGAAAGCCGGCGAGTTTCCCGATGGCGCGCGCACGTTACGCGCAAAGATTGACGTGAACGCGGCGAATGTCTGGCTGCGTGATCCGGTGCTGTATCGGATCCGCCACGCGTCACATCATCGCACTGGGGACAAATGGTGTATTTACCCGATGTACGACTGGGCGCACACGCTCAGCGATTACATCGAAGGCATCACGCACTCGATTTGCACACTGGAGTTCGAAGTGCATCGCCCGCTTTACAATTGGATTCTCGATGCATTGGAACTTCCGGACCCGCGTCCGCATCAGTACGAGTTTGCGCGGCTTAATCTCACCTACTCGGTGGTGAGCAAGCGCAAACTCATTCAGTTGGTGAATGAAAAGCTCGTGAACGGCTGGGACGATCCGCGCATGCTTACCATTTCCGGTTTGCGCCGCCGCGGTCTAACACCGAGTGCGTTGCGCACCTTCGCGTACAACATCGGGATCACGAAATATCCGAGCATGACCGACATGGCACTGCTCGAACACACCATGCGCGATGAGTTTAATCGGACCGCCATGCGCCGGCTTGCCGTGCTGCGGCCGATCAAAGTCGTCCTGACAAATTATCCTGAAGGAAAAATCGAAAAACTCGATGCGATCAACAATCCCGAAGATGCCGACGCCGGAACGAGAAAAATTCCATTCGGTCGCGAGCTTTACATCGAGCGCGATGATTTCATGGAAACGCCGCCGCCGAAATATTTCCGGCTACGAGCGGGCGGCGAAGTGCGACTGAAATACGCTTACATCATCAAGTGCGATGAGGTGGTGAGAGATGAGGCCGGCAACCTGACCGAGCTGCGGTGCACTGTGGATCTGGATAGCAAATCAGGCGGGCCGACTGCGGGTCGCAAAGTGAAAGGAACTATTCACTGGGTAAGCGCTGCGAATGCAATCGATGCGGAAGTCCGGCTGTATGATCGCTTGTTCACTGTTCCTGAGCCGGACTCAAATGGTGATTTCAAATCATTTATCAATTCAAATTCGCTGGAAGTGGTGGCCGCGAAATGTGAACCGGCGCTTGCAGATGCGCGTCCAGAAGAGCGCTATCAATTCGAGCGGCTCGGCTATTTTGCTCTCGATCCTGATTCCACGCGCGAAAAACAAGTCTGGACTCGCACAGTCACGTTAAGAGACACGTGGGCGAAGGAGGCGAAGAAATAATTCGCCTGTCATCCTGAGTCGCGAAGACGACGAAGAATCTCGCGCTGGTGATCACTCATACAACCCAGCCACCGTGATCTTCCGAGCTTGTGAGAGGTCCCTCGCTTCGCTTGGGATGACCCCGCGTTAGAAAATCGAAAGCGCGCGATCGAGTCGCGCGACAACCTTTTCTTTTCCGAGAATCTCCAGCAAATGATACAGGCTTGGCCCCACATTGCTGCCGGTCACTGCGAGACGAGTGGGATGAACTATTACGCCGACTTTGACGCCGAGTTTTGATGCCGTGCTCTTTAGTGCCGCTTCGATTTCAGGAGCGTCGAATCTATCCAGTGCGCTCAATGCTTCGCGAACTGTTTTCAGCCGCGATTTGTTCTCCGCGGTAAAATATTTTGCTACGCCCTGCGGGATATAATCGAAATCCTCAGTAAAATAGAATCCGCAGTATGCCGGCAGCTCGTCAAACGTGTTGATCTTTCCTTTGCAGGTTTGCAACGCAGCACGGACGTATTTCTCCGGAAATTCGTCGAGCTTCACACCACTCGACTTCAACCTCGCGAGAGCTAAATCGTAAAACTCAGCATCGCTCAACTCGCGCGCATATTCTCCGTTCAGCCAGTGTAGCTTGTCGGAGTCGAATGTCGCCGAGCTACGCCCAATGTTTTTCAAATCGAAAATCCGGATGATCTCGTCGATATCTATTTTCTCTCGGTTGTCCTTGGGCGACCAACCGAGCAGACAGAGATAATTGCGGACCGCCGCCGGGAGATAACCGCGCCGAATGTAATATTCCACGCGTGCGCCTTCGTCGCGTTTGCTCATTTTTGATCCGTCGCGATTGAGGATGAGCGGGATATGCGCGTACTCCGGCGGCGTCGCTCCGAGTGCGCGAAAAATTTCGATGTGCTTTGGCGTGTTGGAGAGATGATCTTCGCCTCGGATCACGTGCGAGATTTTCATTTCCAGATCGTCGATCACGTTCACGAAATGAAAAATCCACGAGCCGTCCGGGCGGCGGATGGTCATGTCCGGGTGGGTTGCCGGATTGCTGAGATCGAAATCGATTTTCCCGCACACTAGGTCATCGACCACGACGTGCTCGCGCGGCGATCGAAATCGCATTGCGCCCTGGTCTTCGAAAATGTGACCAGCGTCCTGAAGTTTTTTCAGGTAATCCTGGTAAAGTTGTGTTCGCTCACTCTGCAAATACGGTCCCAACTCGCCGCCGACGTGCGGGCCTTCGTCCCAATTCAGTCCCAGCCATTGGAGCCCTTCGTAAATCGCTGCCATCGCCTCCTCTGTGTTTCGCTTGGTATCGGTGTCTTCGATGCGAAGCACGAATTTCCCGCCGTGATGCCGCGCAAACAGCCAGTTGAACAGTGCAGTGCGCGCCCCACCGATATGCAAATAGCCAGTAGGCGATGGGGCGAAACGGACGCGTATATCGGAGCTCATTCAGCCACAGATTACACGGATTTTCAGAGTGTTGTAGCGGCGGCTGTGTAAGCCGCTATACTAATGACGAGCATGGAAACGAATACAATTACCGGTGGCTGTTATTGTGGCGAGGTGCGTTTCAGCGCGTCGTCCGACGTTCGTGTCCGGGCGAATTGTCATTGTGCCAACTGCCGTCGAGCTGTGGGAGCTCAGGCGGTAGCCTGGATTGTAATAAAACGTTCGCAGTTCCAATTCACC
>JBKPQL010000008.1:0-4220 GCA_046734045.1 Verrucomicrobiota bacterium | reverse complement strand
GCTTTTGTTTCGTCTAGTAACCGGATGGCGATGATTAGCGGCAAGCTCAATACTGTCAAAACGGCAACATCGACTCCGACATTGAACCAGACACGAAAATATGCCGAAAACAGACTCTCGACCGGAAACCAAACGAACAACCCACACAAGAGCGCCTTCATCAATTCGAAGTCGCGTCGCCGAAAAGCGAGACGCCCGACAAAGAAAAGTGTCGCTCCCCAGCCCATGAAGGTCGCGCCGTAGACCGCGTTTTGCCAACGCAACAAAACTTGTCCATTCACTGGTAGTACTCCAAGGCCGACGAACGCAAAGAACAAGCCCACCAGAACCATGATGATGCAGACAACCGCAAACCACCAACGTAATCGATTCAGATTCACAAATAGTCGCAGCGATCCCGATTGGATAATGGAACAGAGCAAGTGGCTGCGGCGCTTAGTTAGGCGTTCTCGTGCTCACCTCCAAGCATCCCGCCAGATATCGGGATACCAGCGGCCCTCGTCCATCTCAATGAGATCAAAATAAGTGAGCACCCTGCCATCATCTCTCAAACCAAATTGCGTAATCATCTCAGTGAGGACGCCGGTCTCATCATCGTGCCAGCCGCGTTTGCTAATGAAACTGTTGTAAATCAGAATCTCCTCGTCGGTGAGCCGGCGACCATTGGCGAAGCACCAGTCGAAGACTTCCGCGTCGGTTTTTCCAGAAAGAACTTGTTCTCTGACATCTTTATAACGGACCCCCAAATATCGGCACGTCCGGCCATCGAATCCCTGCCCTAAGCCGTCCTGGTAATCCTTCGGAAGCTTGCCTTGCGCCTGTAGTCGAATCTTGGAGCACATCCTGGCAAAATAAAAAAGGCCGCAAGTCTTCTCGAAACATCCTTTGAGTCCTTCAACTTTCATAGTGATATCTGTGTGTAGAAGCCCACGCTCAGCCACAGTTCCTGCAGGGGCAAGTGGCAACGCTTTTCGGCACCCTTTGTCAGACGCAAGACCAGCACGCGAGGCCGAGCCGGACTGACATTGCGTGCAGTCAACCACGCAGGCGGCGTAGCAACCGACGCACTCCCCACACGATGAAAATCAAGACCGCGAGCGCGATAATTGCCAGCGCCACAAGGTTGCGAATAGGATTAGTAAGGATGTAATTCGGATATCGCGCGTAAAACCCGTTGAGCGTTCAAACGCTGCTGGCAATGCTGTTAAGTCTGCTCTCGCCAACTCAAGCCGGTGCTCATTGGAATGGTAGTGGGAGCCGAAGCGGTAGGCGTGTCGCGCGGCGTTTAATTCGATGTGGCCGCCGAGGATATGGGTAAGCGGACGGGTCTTCATAAAATCGACAACCCGCAGAGCGCTTTGGTGGTAAGCTTTCGCGTCCTCAATTGGCAATCGACCCGCTAGCAGAAAATCGCCCGAAAAAGAATACCAGTTCTTTCGTCGTAGAATGCCAGATGGGTCTGGTTGTGTCCGGCCGTGGGAATTACATCGACAGTTCGCTCACCTAGATCTAAATGGGCTATTCCACTGGGCCAGTTAGTGAAACCGAAGAACGCTCTGACCCCCTCCAAATCGATGGGCACGATCTGGACGATGGAAGCGACGCAAACTGAGGATCGCCAGCGCGATGATCCAGATGCCGGTGGGTATGCGCCACCAGGAGTGGAAGCTTTTTGTAGTCTTTATCCGGCAACAGGTCCAAAACCGTTTTCGCCAAGGGCATCTCTTTCGGGTCCGCGACGGCACCGGTATCGATTAAGAGAGCTTTGTCGGAGCCGATGACAAGATAGATAAAATTTGCTTCAAAGTCCGCGCACGG
This sequence comes from Verrucomicrobiota bacterium, assembly GCA_046734045.1. Classification (GTDB taxonomy): domain Bacteria; phylum Verrucomicrobiota; class Verrucomicrobiia; order Chthoniobacterales; family UBA10450; genus Udaeobacter. The sequence goes on along the minus strand of JBKPQL010000008.1, from coordinate 2,402 downwards.
ACTCTGACGCAGGATAAACGTTTGCGGTTCGTACTTATAAACCTGAAGAGGGTCTTGCGGAGTTGCACTACAATCTGAGGCGCCTTCGTTCCAGTGCACGTCTAACGATCCAGGCACCGGCTGGGACCAAGCGGGCGTTGCTGGTGCGAGAAACATCGACACTGTTACTCCGGTCACCACTTTCCAAGCCGCACACAAGAAAATGTTACCCGTTCGGCGCTTACGGTTGATCCAATTCACACAATCGGCCTTTCTATTGGGATGCCTGCAGCAGAACCTTTGGATTTTAAAAAACCATCGGCGGGCTTTGCTTTTCTTCGGCATAAATGACGTTCTTCCAACTTTTGACTAGCGGATCGGCGACTGTAACCGTACTTTGCATTGGCCGGTGGGATTCACGGTTTTTTTTCCTCGCAGAGCTTCTGAAAATCTGGATCGGACCGCAAAGGATCCCAGAGCGGATCGAGTCTAAGAAGGACTGGCGTGATGGGTGTTAGGTAATCCCAGCCTGAATAGGGCGTTTGTAACAACCGGCTGAGCGTTGAGATCGCGCGGCCATTCTCACCGACTATCGTCTGAATTAGCGCCAAGTTCTCTTCGAAGGCAGGTCCCTGCACCCGATCTTTAATACTCGGTAAAAGCATGATCGCACGTTCCGCTTCCTTTAGGGCTGCTTCCTTCTCGCCGAGCACAGCATTAGCCAGGGACAGCGCTGCCGCAAACAAGGCGTTGTCAGGTTGATTCTTGCAGAGTGGCTCCAGCGTGTTGCGCGCCTGTGCTGCGGTAACCTTTGCTCCAGCGGTATCGCCGTTAAAGCGCTGCGTCCAAGCCAGCAAGAGCTGATCAGAACCTTTGTCGATCTCAGAAGTAAAGTGGAATTGAGTTTGCCGGGCTTGCAGCAATCGGATGGCTTCACCGTGATTCCGTTCAAGTCTCAACTGAGTTTATCTTGATTCGGAAGTTATCCTCATTAGGAGTCTGCGCGTTTACTTCCGATAACAATTTAGCGGCTTCTTGCAGGTTACCCTGAGCCTGATAAATACCGGCCTTTCCCGCTATCACATCCGGATCGTTTGGCGTAATGTCCAGCACCCGATCGTAGAGCTTAAGTGCGGCTGGGAACTGTCGAAGCACTTCGTAAGTCCCTGCCGTGGCCCCAAGTAACTCCACATTACGTGGGTCCAAGGCGAGGGCTTGCTCGAAGTAGGCAATGCTTTCATCCCAGTTACCCTCGCGTCGGGTGACTAGGCCGAGAGCAAATGGGATCTCGCTGCTACCCGGTAACATTTTGCTGATGAGGGCGAACGTAGATTTGGCGCGGCCGTAATCACGCAGCACATGGTATTGATAATAACCCAAGGCGAGTAGGGTTTCGGGCAAATTCGGTTTGAGTTTCTGCGCGTTCTCCAAGGCTCTTTTAGCCGCATCGCGCCGAGTGGCAGTGGTATCCGCACGGCTAAAGTAGACGTGCGCGTGCGCACGAGAAAGTTGCGCCCAAGCCAGCGCAAATTTGGGATCGAGCTGCACCGCTCGCTCATGAAAACCGATCGCTTTCAACAGCAGATCGATCGAGTAGACGCTACGCGCTTAAAAAGCCAAGCCGCGCCGATACGCATCATAAGCCTCCGGATTGTGTGTCGGCTTAGCTGCTAACGCTTGCTCCTCGTGACCGGTCAGCTTCGCTTGTAACTGCTCGGCAATCGTTTTAGCGATCTCACTTTCTACGCTCAAGATATCAGTGAGCTTGCGATCGTAGGTGTCGGCCCACAGATGCGAATCGCTGGCTGCTTGGATGAGGTTCACGCTGACGCGGACTGTGTCGCCAGCTTTTTGAACGCTACCCTCAAGAATGTTCGCCACGCCAAGCTGCTTCGCGATCTCAGCGAGATTGCCAGGTTTGCTCTGATACCGGTGCGTCGAAGTGCGCGAAATGACTTTCAAGTCCGCGATCTTTGCTAGGCGCGTGAGGATTTCCTCCTGAACACCCTCCGCAAAATAGGCGTTATCTGGGTCGCGGCTGAGATTCTCGAACGGCAATACTGCTATTGACTTTGCTAACGACTCAGAACTTCTCGTAATTTTTGGAGCTATGTAGCGGCCAACAAAAAACAAGGTTACCGAAAGCGCTTCTCTTTGAGAACGGGCTCGACGCCCAGAGCTTCAAAAACTTTCCAGCCCCAACCGTGTGGTTTGATTTCAATCAGTGTCATTGCGGCGGCAGCGGTTCGCTGCATTGCTTGGTTAGGCCTTGTTCGGATCGCTTTTGATCGACGGCATTTGGAATTCTTTCCAGCGTCGTTCTTGCTCGTCGGGTGGAACATCCTCGACGTGGGTGGCAACCCACCAAATGTTGCCGCAGGGGTCTTTGACGCCGCCATACCGTTCACCCGAAGGCAACGTCA
>JBKPQL010000007.1:0-42600 GCA_046734045.1 Verrucomicrobiota bacterium | reverse complement strand
AAGGCTTGTGTGGCCGCGGCGCCATCGCGTTCGGCTAGTGCGCAGAAGAGCCAATCATGAGCGATAGCAGATGTTCCAGCGGCGGGATTTGTCGCCCGAATGGAATCGATTGCCTGATGCAATGGGCGAGGATCAGCGTTGACTTCCAGTTCTCCCTCCGGAAGAGCTAGTTTCATAGAGATGTCGTCCGGTTCGGCGACAGCGACCGCGCGGGTGAGCCAGTATTTTGCTTCAGCAGTGCGCCCGAGTTGATCATAAATGTCTGAAAGATCCATCAGAGTGACAGCATCGCGTGGGTCGAGCTCAGCCGCTCGCTGCAAGTTTCGCATGGCCTCTTCCCAGCGTCCGTGCCGTCTCTGGATGTCCCCCACCAGTTTAAATGTCCGGGCATCATTGGGCAGAGTCTGTCTGGCAACTTCCAGCTCAGCCAGAGCGCCGTCATAATCGCGGTAACCTCGATAAAGATGTACCGCCTGCGCGAAGTGTGCTTCACCCGAATCCGGTTTCAGACGAAACGCCGAATCGATCGCGGTCTTCGCCATGGCTAACCGCGCCGGGGTGCGGTCAACTTCGTCGGAATAAAGCACGTCATTAGCAAAGGCCAGTTTGCAATACGCCTCCAGAAACGATGGGTCGCGCGCGACAGCGCGGTTCAGCAGATCAACGGCCTGCCCAAAATTCGCGGGCCGGCGGGCCAAAAGAATATCATTGGCGCGGGAATAAAGATCGAAAGCGATGAGATCGCCGGTCGGCCTGCGTTCAATCGCCAGTTTCTCAGCCGCTGAGACTTTGGCGTGAAGCTGCTCGGCGACTCTTTGCGCGATCTCGCTCTGGATTGCGAACACGTCGTTCAAATCACGATCGTATTGTTCGGCCCAGATGTGAGTGTCGGAGCGCGTGTCGATCAACTGCGCGTTCAGATGAAGATGGGTGCCGCTCCTGCGGACGCTACCCTCCAGAACGTGGGACACCCGCAGCTCGTTGCCGATCTGGCGCAGATTTCGTTTGCCGCGGTAATCCAGGACGCTTGTCCGGCTGATGACTTTCAGGTTGGCGATCTTCGCAAGTTTGGTCAAAATGTCGTCCTGCACACCATCAGCGAAGGCCGTGTTTTCTTTCTGTTCGCTCAGATTTTCAAACGGCAGAACAGCAACGCCCGTTGTTACCGGATGACGGATTAGTTCGCTTCTCCAAATATTCCATCCAACGACCGCGGCTAACGCCATCAGGGACGCTGCCAGGAGTCCGCTCGCTGGATTGCGCCGCACCCATTTCTGCCCGCGAGTGAAAATACCAGCGTGTCGTGCCTGAATCGATTCGTGTTTTAGCCAGCGTTCCAAGTCTTCAGCCAGCGCCAGCGCGGAGGAGTATCGGCGCTGAGGATCTTTCTCAAGACACTTCAGGCAAATCGTGGAGAGATCGCGATCGATTTTCCGATTCCAAAGACGCGGTTGCCGCGGCTCCGTACCGAGGACTAACTTGATTGTCTCGTACGTTGTTCCACCAGCAAATGGCGGGTGATCCGTGAGCAATTGGTAGAGAACTGCGCCAAGTCCATAGACGTCTGTGACGCTGCTGACAGCCGCGTTATTTCCCACTGCTTGCTCTGGCGCCATGTAACTTGGCGTACCCAAAACTTCCATCGTGCGCGTGACGGTGCTCTCGGACTCGACCAATCGAGCAAGGCCAAAATCGGTCAGGTGCGGTTCGCCTTTTCGATCAAGCAGAATGTTTCCCGGTTTGATGTCGCGATGAAGAATGCCGTGCTCGTGCGCGTAATGAACAGTGCGCGCCACCTTCGCGATTAATTCCGCGGCGCGCCGAGGCGGAATCGGTTCGCGCCTGATCACTTCGTCGAGCTGGCCGCCTTCGACGAACTTCATGCTGAAGTAGCATGAGCCATCGCGCTCGCCGACTTCGTAGATGGGGACGATGCACGGATGCTCCAAGCATGCTGCGGCTTCTGCTTCGCGGCGGAAACGTTTCACGTGCGCTTCGCTTGCCCACTGACCAAGGCTGATGACCTTTAACGCGACAGTGCGATTGAGACTTTTTTGGTGTGCTCGAAATACCACGCCTTGTCCGCCGCGGCCAATTTGCTCAAGCAATTCATAATCGCCGAAGTCCATCAACATCGGCGACGATGCAAGGCTTGTCCCGAGCGGAGTCGAAGGATCGGGATTCACTTCACGCTCGGCTTGGTCAGAGTCGAGACCGGTCTCGAGCAGACAGGCGCCGCACGATTGCTGCGGGGAATTGGGCGGAATGGTCGCTCCGCATTTGCGGCAAAATCTTTTCGCGGTGGTGATTCTCATCGCGCGGCCATTTCCTTCACTCAAATAATGCACGGAAATTCTTAAAAGGTTACGAGCGTAAGGCGGCAATGAGATCGCGCAGCTCATCTTCGATCTCGGCTGGCGTTGCCACCGTGTGCGCGACTTCCTCACGCAACAGCTGCCGGTAACGCTGTCGCAATCGATGGAAGGCCTGTTTGACGGCGTTCTCGGTCATGCCAAACTCGCGCGCAATTTCAGCTTGCGAGGGTCGGTCCGGTTCATCAGAGAGCAGTGTGTTCAACCGCTCGAGCAGCGGCGCGCTAGCCGATCTCTGAGATTCCTCGCGCAAGCGCGCGAACACCCGGTCGAGCACGGTGAACGCCCAATTGCGATCATAAAGCCGGTCGGCGCTCAGCATGTCGCTGCGATCGAACTCGCTAGGATCGTGGGATTCGATCACGTCGAGCGGAATCAGCGTTCGGCCGACCGCCGCGTTTGATCGTCGCGGCGTCACGGCGCTCGTTCATCATGAAATGCTTGAGCGAAGCCAGAAGAAAAGAACGCAGACGACCTTTTTGCTCGCGCACAGACTGGAAATCCTTGCGTTCCAAAATCAGCGCAAAAAACCCCTGCGTGATATCTTTAGCTTCCTCTGGCTTGGTGCCCTGTCGCCTGACGAAGCTATAAATAGGTCGCCAGTACGTGCGGCAAAGTTGTTCCAACGCTGCTTGCGCCACCGGCGATTCACCTTGCGCCTCTAACACTATGCTCCAGTGCGTGGTCGAAAACGCGGTCGCGCCGTATTGCCCGGCTGCCGCCGAATCAATGCCGGTCAGTGAAGTGACCTTGTCGTCAGCAGGCACACTACGATCCAAGTAAAAAGTCGTGCAGAAGGCAAGCCTGCAAACTACAGGGGCTGCGCCAATAACGGCCAGAGTTTCTCCAGTGCCGCTAAATTGATCGCGCGAATCTTGTCTTCGTCGGGTAACCTGATTTTTGGGTGATCAAATTCCGCGGCGAAACGCTGTTTGCGCCGCGCATATTTCGGCGGCGAATACGCGCCACAAATATCGCCGCCGATGATCCGGCAAGATTTGCAGAGCTTTCCAAGCGCCCACTGAAGATCGGCGACCGAGAACCGGCCGCTCTCCCAGTTTGTCACCGCCTCCTCGATGCGCAGACAATCGAGATCGATCGTGACGTAAATATTTTCGCTGGCGAGACCATTTACAAATTGCTCAAAGTGCTCGCGCCAATTTTCGCGGAGGATGGCGCCCCTTCGTTGTCGATCCTTCATCGGCCGATCATCTGCCCACGGATGCACCTCAAGAATCCCGGCGCGTTCAGCGCGAAGGTTGCCGAAAATCTGATGCGGCCACCAACACTCGAAATTGCCGCAGCCCCAAATTGCCACATGCTTGATGTGCGGAAGTTCCAGGGCGCGATTGATCCAACCGCCGCATCCCCATTTCGGGGGGCGCACATCCCAGTCCGGGTGGTTGTCGAATGAAACGAGGACGATTGCTCCGTCAATGGGGCGGAGTCGAAGCGCAGTGAGATGATGAAAGTCGCCCGACCCGTAAAGCAGAAACGGCGCCGCCAAATGCGTCTCATGCTCGCGATAGAATCTTTCGACCAGGCGCGGCGGCGCCGAAAAGCGTAACTGTGGCCCCCATTCGCACCTATCGACTAGGGGTAAATGCAATGGTTCGCCTCGCCAGGCGTCGTCGAGATTCAGATGAAGTGCACGCAATTCCAAAGCTAGTCACGAAGCTAAATAGATGGCCCTTGAGACCAAGACCAAGAAGTTACGGAAACACGCTGCCCAGCGAAATTTTTTTGAGGTGGTTCGATACGCATTCCGCATCTTCGCCCACCAATCCTCGATCGTCCTCGGCAGCGCGTGGGCCTTCGTCAGCGCCGTGCTGGTCGTTCTCGTCTGGGTACTTAGCGGACCGACATTCCATTTTTCAGACACCTGGCAGCTTGTCATTAACACGGCGACGACAGTAATCACTTTTCTGATGGTGTTCCTCATTCAGAACACGCAAAACCGTGATACCAAAGCGATTCATCTTAAACTCGTGAGATTATCCGCGCCCTCAAAGGCGCACGAAATCAGCTTGTCGATCTTGAGCATTTGTCCGACGAGGAGCTGCAAAAGCTCGAAGCGCAGTTTCGACGATTACGAAAAAGAGCTGAACGCGATGGAATACGTTCCCGCGAGACCGAATCAGCCAAGTCGCGTTGAAACGCAGCTTTCAACTCGCACTTTTGGCGCCTAATCGCCAATCGGCTCCACAACAATTTTCTCCTCGGCGAGTCTGTCGTGGCTGGCCGCGCGCACGTTCCACTCGCCGGCGGCAAGCTGCCAAAAGAATCGGCCGTCGCTTTGAGGCAATATTCGCGCGCCGTTAACAAACCATTCCACATCGCCGGCGCACGCCGCTGTAAGTTCGACCATTTGCTGCGACGATGGCAGGACAGGATCAATCTGATAACGTGCGTTCGGCGGCGGATTCATTATGCGAAAATCGGACCGGACGCGCGCGCCGATGGTATTGTCACTGCTCGCGCACCAACGCGCGTATGCGTCGGGTAAAATCAATTTCCCATCGCCTGCAAAGTAGTCTGCCGAATTTTCGCGCGGCTCGGTTCCTGCAAGGAAAAGCTCGCTCATCGTTGCCTTGCTAAAACGAGACGGCAGCAGACCCGTCGTTCTGCAAATGTCGCGGCGGACAAGTTTGTCGTCTTCCGCGGGCGAATCGAGCGGGTGATCGCGCCTGAGCAGTTCCTGCATGACTGCCGTCCAGAGCGGCGTCGCGGCGCGCACAGCAAACGTGTCGTGCATCGGTCGTCCATCGAAATTTCCCGCCCAAACCGCGACCGTGTGCTCCATGTCAAATCCGGCGGTCCAGGCGTCGCGGAAGCCGCTGCTTGTTCCGGTCTTGGCCGCTACGCGTTGCTCGAACGCAAGCGGCGAATGCAGTCCAAAGCTTTTTTGTCTCGCGTCGTTGTCGCACAAAATATCTGTGATAATCGCCGTCGCTTCTTCGGACGCGATGCGCGTCATCGGCTGATGTTCCGCTGCCAAAAGCTTTGCGCGAAGGGCCGTCCCGCCGCGAGCCAATCCAGCGTAGGCAGCGGCAAGATCCACGAGACGCGTCTCGGCATTACCCAAAACAAAACCCGCGCCGTAATCCGCCAGGCCCTGTGGGAAATTGAACCCCCACTTCTGCAATTGATAGAACGCTGGGCGCGCTCCGAGCTGGCTCAGCACAAATACGGCCGGCACGTTCAAGGAACTCCCGAGCGCTTCGCGCAGGCGCACCGGTCCAAAATAATGATGAGCGTAATTTTGTGGATCGTAATCAGCGTACTCATTGCGAATCGCATCGGGCGTGTCCGGCAACAGACTCGAAGCGCTAAACAGCCGTTTATCGATGGCATCGAGATAAACGAACGGTTTCAATGTCGATCCACAACTGCGCGGCTGCGTCGCGCCGTTAATTTGCGAAACCGCGTAATTCTCAGAGCCAACCATGGTGCGAACTTCGCCTGTGGCGTTTTCGATCACAACAACGGCAGCCTCCGTGATGTCGTGCCGATTGAGCGCCGACAAATGCGCGCGCACTAGGCGTTCGACTGTCGTTTGCAGATCGAGATCCAGCGTTGTGCTGAGTCTGCCGTGCATCCTCGGATTTCGCGCCACGACTCCATCGACAAAGTGCGGAGCGCGCCGCGGCGGATCGATATGTGCGATTTTCGGCGGCTGCGCGAGCAACGTTTGTTGATCGCCCGTGATAACTCCCAACTCAACGAGCCGTGCAAGTGACCTGGCGTATTTGCGATTTGCGTCCGCCGGGTGCCGCCACGGATTCAAGCGAGTCGGCGCTTGCGGCAAACCCGCCAAAAAAATTGCTTCACTCAACGTGAGATCGCGCGCCGGTTTATCAAAGTATGCGCGGGCTGCAGCTTCCGGGCCGATCCGACGATTGCCATAGCTGCTGCGATTCAAATATTCGGTGAAGATTCGCTGCTTACTCCAGCGTCGCTCCAATTTCCAAGCGATTATTGTTTCGTACAATTTCCGGCTCCAACTGCGTTGCTCACGACCCGTCGCCAGTTTCACGAGCTGCTGCGTGATCGTCGATGCGCCGGAGACCACATGATGAGATCGCAAATTGCGCGCGCACGCGGCAGCTGTGGCTCGCCAGTCGATGCCACGATGTTTGAAAAACCGCCGGTCTTCCAGCGCGAGCGTGATTCGCGGCAACCACGCGCCCATCTGATCGAGCGTGACCGGAAATTGCGTGCGCGCTTCCCGTGATGCGACCTCGGCAATTTCGCGGCCGCGGCAATCGAGCAGCGTCAACGTTCCAGCAGGAGCTTTTTTAAGCGCATCGGGAATCGGCAGCCACCAGACAAACGATATCGCAAACCCGGTAAGTCCCGCGAAAACTACGAGTAAGCGACGAGACAGAAATCTGGAAATTAATCGGCGGAAACGACGCATACGCTTGAGGGTGAAAGACCCGAGAAACGGCTGTCGTACATGGGCGCGATCTGCGTCGCTGGCCAGCGGAATGTTCCTGCCGCGGTGGCGCGCGCCAAAACGGAATAGGTTCCCGAGCCCGGATCGACTATGTCAAAGTACAGGAGCGCCGAACGATCGCGCATCTCGGAGTACGACAATCCAAGCAACCGATCCTGCGGATCAGGCGGAGGAAGCTGGAAAAATTTTCCCACGAGCGCGAGATTGGGATTCACCACCTCCAGGCCGGCCGGCAACGCATCTTCGAGCGCGACAAAATTTTGAAGTTTGCGCGTGTTCAATCGATACGTGACGAGCAACTGGTCACCCAGCTTCAACGGCGCATCCGACGTGCCGACGCGCTTGGGATCGGTCAGATTTTTGACGACGCGTTCGATGCGAAATCCACGATCGACTCGATCAGTATCAACTTCCGTGGTCGAATACTCCGCCTGCATCAAAAACGTGAGCGCGCTCTGATTTAGCCCTTTGACGACAAGGTGATCGTCCATTTTGCGATCGAGCCATGCAGCCGAGCGGCCGTTTTTTGAAAGCACGCCGGGCGGCTGCGTGGCTTGCAATGGCGGCGCCGTTTCCGCTCCGAGCATTGATTTGAACGCGAGCAGCAGCCACAGATTTTCCTGCGTCGAAAGCGATCCTGCAGATTCCATCAGCTTCGACATGCGATCTCGCGCCTGCTGTTTCCGTTGCTTGGTCCATGTTGGCGGTGAGACGACATCAAACGCAAATGCGCGCATCGCCTCGGCGCGCGTGATGGACGTGAACGTCGCTGGATTAAATGCCCGCTCCTTGATTGGCGTATCGATTTCGCGCAGCAATTGCTGCTGCTCGCGCGCCATGATGTTTTGCCCACGCAGCGCGATCGCCAGCAACGCGCGCTCTTCGTCGCTCCGCTCGTTCCGATGCAGATACAACTCCTGCGATTCGTTGCGGAAATCGTCGTCGCCTCCCGATTGCGTGAGCACAAACAGGGCAAAACATTTTTCAAATCGCGAGGCCGGCAGTTGTCCTTTGAGGATTTTCTTTACCGCGCCGGCGAGTTTCTCCTGCAATTCCGGAGGCGCCTCAAAACCGGCCTTGATCGATTCGTTCACCGACCACAACGCCTGGCAGGTGACAAAGCCGTTGCCCGTGCTGCCTCCAGGCCAGTAGGGCAGCATCCCGTCGCTTAGCAGCGAGTTGGCATACTGTTTCATGCCGCGTTCGAGCGTGGCGCGATATTCGGCGTCGCGTTGTTGAAGGTCCGGCAGATACGCGAGCAGACTTGCCAGCAGGCTGTAGCCGAGAAGCTTTGTTGAAATTTGTTCGAAACAACCGTGCGGATATTGCAGGATTACCGGCAGACCCGCGATCTCGGGCAGCCAGGGCGAAGTGGAAATGATCGTGGTGAATTGGCCTCGACCATGTTTCCATAACTCAGGCATCACGCGGCGCGCATCGAATTCCGACTGAGCGGCACGAAACGAACCGGCCGCGCTTTCCTTGCGCACAATCGTCGGCGGTTGCACAGGCAGAGTTATCTCCACCGCGTCCGACATTTGTTTGTTCGATTTTGAGACCGCTTCGAAACGAATCTTGGTCGGCACAAGATTGGCGTCTGCAACTGTAGCTTTGAACCGAAACACCGTCGGTGCGTCGCGATGCGCGGAGTGGGTTGCGTCATCTGCACCCAGTAATTTCACGCTTGCGTCTGTCACGCATCGGACGGTGATCTCGTCGTCATCGGCAAAATTTTCGCGAGTGACGGCACGCAACTCGACCTGGTCGCCGTCGCGCAAAAAGCGCGGCAATGCCAGATCGATGAGCAGCGGTTTGGATATCTTGACCGTCTGCGAAGCATCGCCGCCGAATTGATTCGCCTTGGTTTGGCCAACCACCACGATCCGATAGGTGGTCAAGTTATCAGGCGCGATGAATTCAAACTGAATTTTGCCGTTCGCATCCGTTCGCAAACTCGCCTGCCAGAACGCCAGCGTGCGAAATTCTTTGCGGACGTTCTTGGTGTTCGAGATCGCTTCCTCGCCGCCGTCGCCAATCGTGAATCCTTTTTGGGTCAGGCTGAGCTTGGCGAGACTTTCGATGTAACCGTGAAGCGCCTCGTAAGTGCGGACAGAAAAAGGATTCGCCGGATAAAATCTGGAGCCGATTGCAGGCAGCTTCCAATCACCGAGCGTCAACACTGCATCATCAACCGCGAATACCAGGAGATCGGCGTCACCGACCGGTTTACCTTCGGAAGTCACGAGAACATCGCCGCGTACCACTTCACCCGGTTTGGCAGTCGCACTCTTGAGGTGCGGCTCGACCTTTAATTCCCGGTCCGGCCGCCGTACTTCGATGTTGCTGTAGGCGAAGCGTTCTCGCGGAAGCTCTTTGTCGCCGCCTTGTTTCACGAGATAGATCGAGACAGTCGCATTCGGCGCATATTCTTTTTTAATCGGCAATTCGATCCGACCTGCATTGCCCTTTACTGGAATAAGCAGCGTGTCGAGTACTTCATCCGTCTCCACCGAGACCCAGGCGACTCCGCCAAACGGTGCTTGTATCGTGAGCGCGGCTTTATCGCCCGGCACAAACGGTTCGGCGCGGTGCTCGATCTTGAACGTGGTCTCGTTTACAACGGGCAATTCGGCCGGCTTTTCGCCCGTCACAGTTGTTTCGTCGCTCACCAGCGGCGTTTTAATCTTCGGCGCGCTGACGGCGACCACATATCGGCCGGTCTCGCTCGTCGGGAAAATGAGTTGTGCCGGCGTTTTCGATTCCTGTGACGCAACTTTCGCAAACTCATCAGTGTTGCGGTAGCGGTAAACAAACGGCACGATCTGCTCTTTGACCGTTTTTGTGGTGACATGAAACAGATCGGCCCGAACAGGAACGTCGTTCATTTTTTTATCCTTCGGATCGAGAGAGTCGATATCGACCTTCACTCCAGCGGGCTCGGTAACCTGCTCAGTCGCGCCAACGCCAAGCCGCGCTTCCGCTGCAAAGAGAGTCGCCATGTCACCCCCGACAAGCGTTTGCCCATCGATTGACGTCACGTCCCCGCGCCAGATTACGTTTGCCCGCTCGACAGCCGGATTGTCCTTAAATGGCGATTCGCACGTGAGCGTCGCCATGCCATTCTTGTCGAGCTGGGTGTCGCCTTCGATTGTTTTCGTGTCTTCACTGTTGGGATCAAGGGCCGGCCCGACCTCTGAGTAGCTGTTGAAACGTTTCTTAGCAGACCCGTCCTCCTCGGACGCGTACTCGGCTGATGATGACCAGGTCGCTTTCCAGTGGACTCGCGCGCCGACGTTTGGCGCTCCATGGAAATACGTAGATGAAACCCGGGCGTGTGCGGTTGTCCCGACCTCTGGAGTGGTTGCTTCAACGACGACCGAAAACAGCGGTACGCGGTATTCCTGAACACCGATCGTGTTCACTCCTTCGTAATCGTTATCGTTAACGCGGCACCGAATTTCGTAGCTGCCAAGTTTCGCTTTTTCCGGCACGTTCCATTCCGCTTCCCATCCTCCATATGGTGAAACGGTGGTATCTCCCTGCCCTACGACACGGCTGCCATCCGCTTCGGTGATGTTCCAGTGCACTTCGGCGCCTACCGGAATCATCGGCCCGCTGAAGACGGTTACGTCGCGCACCAATCCTTTCATCTTCAGGGTTTGGCCCGGGCGATACAGATTCCGGTCCGTGATGATCTCGGCGTGCGCTCTTCTTGCAGTCTGACTGTAATCACTTCCGGACGAATACGCGGTGCCTTCGGCAAATTGCAGCGCTGGACCGGTTGCAGTGTCTGCGATGAACAATTGAGTGTTCCGTGTCCGTGGATCACGATTTTTTGGAAAAACCGCATCCTTTGAGAACTGCGCCATACCGTTATTGTCAGTGACTGCGCGGCCAAGCTCGATGTTCTCATCCGTTACCCCGCGCATAGTTACACCGGCGACGGAGCTCGCGTCGGACATTTTAGCTAAACGGACGATGACGCTCGTCGGCGTCCGTTTTTGCGTCAGCAAATAGTCGTTAACGCAAATGATGGAGCGGTTCCCAACAAGGCGACCGTCAGGCAGCGTCGCGCTCGCTTCGAACAGGTACGCGCCGGCGAATTCTTCTTTCGCCGGTGGCGTGCAATGGACGTCCCGTCGCGTTTCGATGTCGCCACTTGTCGCGTCAAATGTCCCGCTCGCTGACACAGGCAATCGGAAGGCATCAACGAGCAATTCAGTTTGAAACTGCTTCGCGAACCCGGTGCGCGGATCTATGACGACCTTGCCTGTGACAGGATCGGTGGCGTCCTTCTCAAATTCTCTCACCCGCGCGGTGACTGTCGAAAGTTTCTCCGGCGGGATGCGCGCCAGTTTCCATGTCACCTGCGGCGTGTTGACCTGGAAAAATGCAAAGCGCAAATCCTGCCGCGCTCGCGCAAACACCTGCGATGATGGAAAGAGCAGGCACGATTCCTTCGGGCGAAAACTCGCTCCCCAGCGCGATTCGCTGGCGAGTCTGTAGCCGCGATCGCCTTTTATTTCGGGCGAAATGGTAACCTTATGCCGCTGCGTGAGATCAAAGGTGCCGGTGATTTCGATCTCGTCGCGGCTCGCGAGGAGCTTCATCTTCGCCACTGCAGGCTCTATGCGAATTCGTTCCGGCGTTGCTTCCACTGGATCGATGTCATCATTAAACTTGATGCGGATTGCCGACTGCTCCAGCGCGTGATTAAAGGCAGCGACCCATTCGACCTTGAGCGGCTCAGTTTTCCCCACCGGGATCACCTGCAAGTAAGGGAGCGGGCGGCGGCTCTTAGCGTCGAGCAACCCGTTTACGATCAGATCAAACTCTTGCCCGACGGGAAGTGGCTTGCGCGGCGCTACCCTGAATCCTGTTCCTTCCGGCGGCCCAGTACTTTTCTGCTCGGTCGGTTGAATTACTTCTACCGGGAAACGCTCGTGTGAATCGCGGTCTTGAAAGTAAATGTGCTCCGCGGCCTCATCGAGTCGAACCGCGTAAGTGGCTTCGAGGTAAACTTGCGGCCGCGCAGGCAACTGCTCGCGCTCACCAAAGTCGCTCGAGATCGTAAACTTCGCCGTCCTGAATTCGGCGCTCCAATCTTTTACGACGAACGGTTTGCCAGCGGCGTCCTTTAAGCTGGGAGCCAACGTCAGGCGATGGTGAGCGCCAGCGATGACCCCGCTGACTGTGAACACTCCTTCCGTCTGGCTTTTCCAAAGAAATGTGCCGTCGAGTTTCGGTTCGCTAACAAATGGAGAAGGCTGATTACCGACGTCGATCAGGTCGCCCGCGACCATCGCTACGGGAAACGTAATGGTAATTGTGTCGCCCTCACCAATCTTTCCGCTCGACGGATCAATCGCGATCCCGCCGGCATCAGGCTTGGCGTTCGATACTTCCTCTTCCTCCTCGTCGGTGGGCGCTCGGGCCAACGTCCGCGCCGGCACCGCAAATGCCAGGCCGCAGATGATCAAAAGCGGAATGACTGTGGAAAATCGACGCTTCATTGGTGTTCTGCCGGGAGCTCTCGAATCCGGCGAAGGTCGGCATCGGCCTCACTTACTTTTCCGAGACGACGTTCGCATTGCTCTCGTTCGCTTAATGCGACATACGACTCGTGGATTTGGATGGATCGAGTTTGTGATTCAATTGCAGCCGGGAAATTTGCGCGTTGCCTTTCGAGCACACCCAGGTACAACCACTTCTCCGGATCCTTCGGATCCAACTCCGTCGCAATGCGAGCATGTGACAGCGCCTCTTTTTGCTGGTCCAAACGATCGAGGTCCTGCGCCGCTTCAAAATGCGCGTCTGCCGACTTATCGTTGATCGCGAGCGCCGCACGCGCGTCAGCAAGGGCTAGCGTGTATTGCCACAGTTCTCTCAATATTTTCGAGCGTGCAACAAGTGCTCCAGAATCTTTCGGATTCGCCATGAGACGCGTGTCCAGCTTGCCGAGGATATCCAATACTTCGTCATTGACATGCTTGTCCTCTTCACGCTGAAGATTTTTGCCAACGTCTAACTTTGCGGCGTCGTCCGCGCGATCGGTGTCCAACAGTGCTTCGGCCGTCTGGATGCGCGCGCGCATGGATGCGGGCTGGAGCTTCAATGCGCGCTCCGCGTCATCAAGCGCCAGCAATGGCCGGCCGGCGAGAGTGAACAAGCGCGCACGGTCGAGCAACAGTCCGGCCGCCGCAGGATCATTTGGCGATTTGGCAATCTGAGCATCGAGCGTCTTGATTCGCGGCAGGAACGTTTGCAACCGCTCGAATTGCGGCAGCCACCCTTTTACTGATGAATCGGATGCGTCCATTTTGTTCGCCTTGGCCATGTCGGCGTATGCCGCGTCCCATTTGTGCAGGCGAAGGAAGGCAACGGCGCGGCCGACACGGCGCGCAGCAGAATCTTGCGCAGCGATTGCTTTCGTTCGATAGCGCGCGTGGTCTTCCCAATGCGCCTGGTCCGCACATAAATCTGCCAGTTTGTCATACTCGGTCGCGGCGTCGGAGGCCCGCGGCTTCATAGCTACGAACGCAAGCCAATGCTTCTCCGCGTTCTGATAGTCCTTGCGCTTGAACGCCAAGTCGCCGCGCAAATCTTCAATGGTTGCCGGAGGCCGCTTAACGGCTTTCTGCCATGCATCGAGCGTTTGCTCCACGCGATCAAAGTCCTCGATTTTCAGCTCTGTTTGCGCAAGGAGCTGCCAAAGTTGGGAGTCGTTTGGAGTGATTGCGAGAATCCGCCGGCTCAGCTCGATGATCACGTGTTGGTTCGCAGCGTCTTTGGCTGCTTCAAGCTGCGCTCGCAATTGCGAAACCTCTTGGTCCGCGCCCAATCCCTGGACTGCAGGCGAAGCCGTGCCAATTGATATGGAGCGGACCGCCTCTGCCCCGCCAACGGTCATTGTCCAAACAGAGCCCTCGGGTTGGGGACCCGTGTATCTCAAAAGCGCAATGTATTTACGGTCAGACGACTGCAGCGCGGAGTCCGCTTTAAAGGGCCCGGCGTCCATTTCAAGCCATCGAGTGCGCGGTTCGTTGGTTTTTAGAATCGTGCGAACAATATCGTTGGGTGGTTCGCCGCTGCTAGTTAGCGGATGGTCCGAAAAATACGTCTCACATACGGACACACCATTGGTGACCAGCACATCTACACTGAGTTTTTCTGATCGAAACCTATACCTTTTGCCAATAGCGTCAGAGTCAATCGTGTAACTCTTTCCAAACCGTTTTACGAGCTGCGGCACAGTCTCGCCGAGTTTCGCGTGTGCAGGCAGTGCGAAATAAAGGCAGAGGAAACCGATGAACGCTCTCAACATCACCAAAATCGCCGGGTAACGTAATCGAGGAAAATTTTATCAGCACTCCCGACAGCCGTATATGGGACCTTAGTCCAATGCGTTTAGGAGCCGCAAAGTTTCGCAGCCGCTCACATGATGCCGTAATTCGCGTTTACGATGAAGCGGGCAACGTGATTGAGACGAACGACCACGCGGGCTTTTACGCTTTGCCAGTTCGCAGGAAAACTCTGCCGCTGGGACATAGCTTGAAAACTTCGCACTGGCTGCAATCTGGCCTGCGCGCGTAACAGCGGCGGCGGCCGTGCCAGATCAACCAGTGACTCCAATCGGTCCAATGCTCGCGCGGCACCAGCTTCATCAGGTCTAGTTCAATTTTCTTGGGATCTTTCTGTTTGGTGAGGCCAAGCCGCTGCGAGAGACGGATCACGTGCGTGTCCACCACGATGCCTTCGTTTTTATGAAAGGCGTTGCCCAGCACCACGTTCGCCGTTTTGCGGCCGACGCCGGGCAAGGCGCATAACTCCTCCATCGTGTCGGGGACTTTGCCCCCGTGTTTCTCGACGATTGCGCGCATCGCACCGCGAATGCTTTTTGCTTTGTTGCGATAAAACCCCGTGGATTTGATCGCGTTTTCCAACTCAGTCTGCGGCGCGTCCACATAGTGCTTCGCCGTGCGATATTTCCTGAACAGCGCAGGCGTGACCATGTTTACCCGTTTATCGGTAGATTGCGCCGAAAGAATCGTGGCGACGAGCAGCTCCAGCGGATTCCGAAAATCCAGCTCGCAATGCGCGCTTGGGTAAACTCTCGGCCAGATCTTGATCAACCGGGCGACGCGCTCTCGAGTTGTCATCTGGTTATTATTCTCCAGGCCTGCTATGGATTTCAATTCAACAATGAAGGAATCGGCAGTAGTCGATCGTCGCCCAATCGCCACACGTAATCGAAAATGGGCCCAGACGGCAACGGCTTGGCTCGCTAGACAAAACGTTTCACCGAACACGATTTCGATCGCCGGGATGTGCGCTTGTATTATGGCCGGCATAGCCCTGGGCGTGACTTCGATTGCATACCACCGAGTCTTGTGGCTCATCGCCGCGCTCGGAGCGCAACTGCGCCTGACTGCAAACATGCTGGATGGGATGGTTGCATTAGCGTCCGGTCGCGCCTCAAAAACCGGCGAGCTTTATAACGAAGTTCCAGACCGCGTTTCCGATGCGGCGGTTTTTATTGGAGCGGGTTTCGCGTGGGGCGGAAATGTGACGCTCGGTTACGTCGCGACCATGCTGGCGATTTTCACCGCTTATATTCGCGCTGCCGGAAAAATCGCCGGCGCCCCTAACGAGTTTTGTGGACCGATGGCAAAACAACATCGCATGTTTGTTATTACGGTCATCTGCTTGTACTCGGCGATCACGCCGCGTTCGTGGCAGATGGTCACGTTCAACAATTTGCAGATCGGCCTGATGACTCTTGGCCTTATGGTGATCGTCGCTGGTTGCGTAATCACCGTTATTCGCCGAGTCAGCCGAATCGCACGCGCCCTGAAATGAACCCAATCACGCGCGAACGATTGTTTGGATTTCGTCACGCTTTTGACGATCGCGTGACGGTTTTTCTGACGTTAACAGCCGTCGTTCTCTTCCTTTTGGCACCGCTGCTGATTTTCATCGCTACCCGGGCAGCGAACAGCACCTGCGAAAAGCGAAAGGAACTCTGGGATCGTTATCGCTCCTGGATCTGGCTGGCGCTGTGTATCCTGATTCCTATTTTGGCGGGCGCTTTTTGGACGATTGTCGCTGTGGCTACGCTGAGTTTTCTTTGTTACCGGGAATACGCGCGCATCACCGGTTTGTTTCGGGAGCGAACTATCAGTCTCATCGTAGTTATCGGAATACTCTTCATTACTTTTGCCGCGGTAGACAACTGGTACGCAATGTTTGTAGCCTTGTTCCCATTGACAGCTACGTTGATTGCCATCGGCGGCTTGATCCCCGATCAGCCGAAAGGCTACATCCAACGCGTCGGCCTGGGAGTGCTCGGCTTCGCTTTTTTCGGAAGCGCGCTCGGCCATCTCGGCTACATGGCGAACGACTGGAATTATCGGCCGATCCTTTTGCTGATCATCTTCGCCGTCGAACTTAATGACATCTTTGCCTACGTCTGTGGCCATTTATTTGGTCGTCGAAAATTTGTTCCCAACACCAGCCCTAACAAAGCAGTAGGCGGCGCGCTTGGCGCAATCGTGCTGACCACGCCACTGTTTGCGCTTGGCGCACACTTTGTCTGGTTCGGCACGGCGCTCGACACGCCGGTTCGCCTGCTGGGTCTTGGCATCATTGTCAGCATAGTAGGGCAATTCGGCGATCTCATGCTGTCCTCAATCAAACGTGACCTCGGACTGAAGGACACCGCAAAACTGATTCCCGGTCACGGCGGCATTCTCGATAGGTTCGACAGTCTGATTCTTGTCGCCCCTGCCGTGTTTCATTACGTGAATTACTTTGTCGGTTTCGCTGGCGGCCAACCGCAGCAAATCTTTAGTGGATAGAAATCCCATGGAGCCTTGGGACCTCCAGCCTGCGCGCGACACCGGCCTCACTCCGAGCGAGCGCTTCCGCAGCGTGCGGCGCGAGAGCGGCCTGCTCGAAAGCTTCGCGCACCACGCTTGTTTTTCGCTGCTGCGAATTTATTTCGCGCTTGCGCATCGACTCACGATAACGGGCCGCGAGAAACTGCCGGCGCACGGGCCGTTCGTGCTCGCAGCCAATCACTGCAGTCATCTTGATGCACTCGCTGTTGGAGCAGCGCTTATTCCTCGCCATCGCGACCGCGCCTTTCCAATCGCCGCTGGCGACGTTTTCTTTCAAAGCGGGGTGACGAGCAGATTTTCGGCGATCATGCTGAACGCTTTGCCAATGTGGCGGAAAAACTGCGGCCCCCACGCCCTCGCCGATTTGCGCCGGAAATTACAGGAAGAAAAAGCGATCTTCATCATCTTCCCGGAAGGTGGACGCAGCCGCGATGGTTCGATGATGCCGTTCAAACACGGCCTCGGGATGCTCGTTGCCGAAACAAACGTGCCGGTTGTGCCTTGCGCTCTTACTGGAGCCTTTGAGGCCCTCCCGCCACACCGAAAGGTTCCCCGTCCTGTGACGATCAAGCTCGCGATTGGAGATGCGCTCCAGTTTGCATCAACAGCCAACGATCGCACGGGCTGGTCACAGATCGCGCAGAGCGTCGAATCGTCGGTGCGCAATCTGGCGGCTCAATCCCGCGCGGTGTAACGCTCGAGCTTTTGAGCAAGGTCGGGTGGGACGTGGGCGACGATCGCCGCTTCGTCGCCTTGGTAGCTCAATTCGAGCACGTGACCAACACGATGAATTTCGGCAATAAGCGCGGATTCGCTTGCCGGAATCAGAAAACGCGACCGCAATCGCCAGGAGCTGAGCGCACTCTGCAAAGCTCGCACGAGGTCGCCGACGCCTTCGCCCGTCCGCGCGGAAATCGCCACGCTCCCGGGAAAACGCTTCACATAAGTTTCCGCCAACTCCCGATTTTCGAGGTTGTCGATCTTGTTGAAAACAATCAATGTTTGTTTGCCGAAGGCGTCGAGTTCTTTTATCACCGTATCGACCGCTTCCATCTGTTCATCCACGCGCGGATGACTAAGATCGACTATGTGAATGAGCAGATCGGCTTCGCTCACTTCTTCCAGCGTGGCCTTGAACGATTCAATCAATGTGTGCGGAAGTTTTCGCAAGAAACCAACCGTGTCGGTGAGCAAGACCCGCTGCTTGTTAGGCAAGACAAAGCTGCGGGTGGTCGGATCCAGCGTGGCAAAGAGCCTGTTTTCCGTCACGATGTCGGCCCCCGTGAGCAAGTTGAGCAGCGTCGATTTGCCGGCGTTCGTGTATCCAACGACCGCGGCGACGGGCCATTGATGTCGCTTGCGACCTTGTCGCTGGATGGCGCGAGTCTTCCGCACCGCTTCCAGCTCCCGCTCGAGTCGCGCGATGCGCTCCTGCACGCGGCGGCGGTCAACTTCCAACTGTGTTTCGCCGGGGCCACGCGTGCCGATGCCGCCGGTCTGCCGCGACAGGTGGTGCCACATCCGAGTTAGGCGCGGCAGAAGATAGTGCAATTGCGCCAGCTCGATTTGCAATCGGCCTTCCCGGCTACGAGCGCGTTGCGCGAAAATATCCAGAATCAACTGTGTTCGGTCGAGCACCTTGCGCGCGAATAAATTCTCGAGATTCCGCCCCTGCGCCGGCGAAAGTTCATCGTCGAAAATGATCGAAGTCACATGGCGGTCCTGACATGCGTCCTTGATCGATTCAGCTTTGCCGCGGCCGATGTAATAGGGCGCCGTGGGCTTCGCCAATTTTTGCGTGACCGTATCGACGACCTCTGCGCCGGCAGAATTCGCGAGCTCTGCAAGTTCCTCCAGCGAATCCCGAAGGTCCCATTTCGAGACGCCCTCCTTTTCCAGCCCGATCAGGAGTGCTCGCTCCTGTGTTTTTTGCGGACGAGTTTCAAACATTCGTGCGCGCAAATGAACGGCGTGCTCTTTGCGAGATCCATTTCACACCTTCGCTGTGACTGAAAAGCGATAAATTCAGCGGCTCAAAATTACTTTGATGGCGAAACCAGGTCAACTGTCTTTTGGCGTAACGCCGGGTCGCTTGCTGAATTTCCGCGATACATTGCAAAATCGACATCTTGCCGGCGAGCAAGTCGCGAATCTGGCGAAAACCGATCATTTGCGAGGCAGTCGCACTCATCGCCGTAGCTGCGCGTACTTCTTCAATCACGCCTTTTTGAAACATTGCTTGTACTCGATCATTGATTCGGGTGTAGAGCTCCTCCCGGTCGCGAAAGACGAAAACGCCTGTGGCCGGGATCGTCGATCCCGGCAGGCCGGGGCCATCCGCCTTCGCCAAAGCTACAGCGGACGACTCAACCCCGGCTGCAACTTCCGATGCCGGTTTCCCGGTCAGTAGGCAAATCTCCAAGGCTCGAACCAGGCGGCGCTTGTTGTTGATGTCGATCTTCCCTGCAGCATCGCGATCGAGCCGGATGAGTTCCGAGCGCAAGTCATTTAGGCTCATCGCATTCAATTTTTCGCGCAGTTTTGGATCGGACTCGGGGAGAGACGCCAGCCCGTGGGTGAGCGCTTTGATATAGAGCCCGCTCCCGCCTACAACGATGGCAACTTTGCCGCGCGAGTGAATTTCATCGATGGCGCGCGAAGCGGCCCGGCGGAATTTCTCGACGTCCATCTCTTCGCGAAGCGGCACTGTGCCGATGAGGTGATGCGGGACTTTCACCAGCGTGCTGGGTTCAGGCTTCGCCGTCAGAAGATCAAGTCCGTGATAAATTTGAAACGCATCAGCACTGACAATTTCCGCGCCAAGTTCACGCGCGACGTCGGCCGCCAAGTCGGATTTCCCGCTGGCGGTTGGACCGACGATGAAGAAAGTGCGTGGTGGCATAATGACCATGGACTTCTAAGGCCCTGCCGAGAATCAGGAGACGCCGCGCCTTGGGCGTGTTTCTCGCGATTCAAAATAACCGCCACTCGTCAGCGGGGCTGGTGCTCGCTCGATTTCGCACCGCTCACTACCAGTCTGCGCCCGAGGAATTCCTTGTCGTGCAATTCCTGCACAGCGCGTTTTGCTTCCTCGATGGTCTGCATCTGGACGAACGCAAATCCCTTGGAGCGTTGGTTGTGCCGGTAGCTGACTACCTCGGCGTTTTGCACATGGCCCACGCCGTTAAACAACTCAAAGAGATCGCTCTCAGTGGCGTCGAAGGAAAGGTTGCCGACATACAGGCGCGGCGACGTGACTTCGACAACCTCAGGTTTGCGTGGCAGGCGCGAAGGTTGGGCGCCGTTGCGCGCGGCTGGTCCTCTCTTCTTTGTGGCACCGCCATTTCCAAAAAATTCGACCACCCGCTGCCAGAATGTCTTTTTCTGAGTCTTTGCTGATCCTCGTTGAGCCCGAAAACGATCGGAGTTGCCTCTGCGTCGGGCGCCGCCACGCGAACGGCGCGGGCGTCTCCCGGATGAATAAGAGTTCATGTTGATCCTTAAGTTTGATCCAATTGTTAAATAGGCAGAGCGCCCCGGAAACCTGCCAATCGGACGGACTCGTCCAGTGGCGAGCATTCGGGACACCGTCTGCGGCGCGCGAATCATCCAGAGTCCAATCAACCAGTTTGTAAGCATTCTGCGACGCCGCCGAAAACTCCACCTCATCGAGTCGGAAATAGACTTGTCTCGAACCGCAAGCCGGCGCACTCAACCAACGACGCAGCAACGATGCAAAGGTTCGCATCATGAATTCAAAAAATCTGGATCGTCGCAGAAACCGGACGCTCGGAAGATCGAAGAAGATTCCCGACATCTCGGTCGAGATTATGCCTGCTTCGGTCGGGATTGCAAGTAGGTCTATGAAATGCGCGCTTGTTGGGCTGCGATGCTGGATATTGGATACTTCGTGCCCGAATGAAAGCGATCCCGCATTTAGGATCGAGCATCCAGAATCGTTTGCGATGGTTGATCTTAGCGCCGGATCCAATCGTCCCGCAGGGAATACGCGCGCGACTTGATGTACTCCTTCGGCCGTTCGCCGCGAACCGGACGCATAAAATATCGTAGTTCCCGTTGGGCCAATTTCGGCTCGTAGCCAAATTCGGGCATGAGATCCCGGCAATGCCATTCCACCCATCCGATTTCGTCCTCGGAGAGTTCTCGCCGCCAGCGTGTCACCGGCTCAGTGCTGATCTGCGAGAAGTTAATCCGGGTCGCTGAGTTGCCGCTCCAGAACTGGCCTACCTTTGTGGGGGTAAGGACCGTTGCCGCGTCGAAGTCGATCTCAAGGTAAGCGCAAACTTGTTCCATCGTCCTGGCTGGCTCGCAGACTAATTGCTCGTAGGGAACGACCAGACCTGGCACCTCGCCGTTGCGCACCCGCGTCGCGAGCCTGGCGGCGACACGCCAGTGCGCAATCACGTAATAGGTTGAAAACCTTCCGGTCTTCCTTGTTTTTTCGAGCGCGATTTGCGCGGCCAAAATGGCCCGGGGATCGCGAATGGTGACGAGAATTTTCGCGCGTGGGAAGCGAGCAAGAATCGCGCGAATGTGATTACGATTTGCAGGTGTTTTTTCCACCCAGCGCCGGACCGTCTCCAGCGAACGTCCTAGCGTAGCCGCATAGGCCCTGACCATCAGAACAAGCAAATCCTCGTCGGCGTTCATGGGATCGAACGCCGCGCGCTCGAACGTTTCCAGAAATTTCTCGCGCGGGAAGGTGGCGTAGTTCCGTTTACCCCACTTGCAGGGCCCGCCGAACAACACATTGGAAAGCGATTGTTTCGTCAGGTAATCAAACTGCGCCCGCCGGCCGAGCGGCGCGTACTTGGTGAGAACGGTCGGGAAATAGGCGGTTTCCTCCGGCAGCACTAGCAGTTCGGGATGATTATCGAGCAGAGCCACTAATAACGTAGTACCGGACTTCGCCTGGCCGGCGACGAAACAGGCACGTTGATCGAATGGCAGATGCTCGGCCGTGATCCGCATGGCGATTGTCGATCTTACAGTGGCCGCTCTTTCATTCGGAGAAACCAATCGATAAAACGCGGTAGTCCGTCGCTGAATCGTGTAGTTGGATTGTAGCTAAGCAATTTTCGTGCTTTCGAGATATCCGCGCAAGTAAGCGGCATATCGCCTGGTTCCTCTGGCAGCCGGTTAATTTTTGCCTTTTTCCCAAGGGCGTTTTCGATTGTGGAAATCAAATCCTTGAGCTGAATGGTTTCGCTCTCGCCCAGATTAAAAATGTCGAAAAGCGGGCCGTTATAGTCCAGCGCTGCCATCGTTCCCTGAATGATGTCGTCGATGTAGGTGTAATCGCGGCGCGTTGTGCCGTCGCCGAATTGATCGATCGGTTGTCCGGCGTAAACGCGTCGAGTGAACTGGTGGATCGCCAGATCCGGCCGTTGCCGCGGACCGTAAACGGTGAAATAACGAAGTGCCACCACGCGCATTTGGTAAAGATGTGAGTAGGTCGAGCAAAGAAATTCGCCAGCGATTTTCGTCGCGCCGTACGGACTGAGCGTCTGCATAAGATGTTGTTCTTCTGAGAAAGGGATCGTTTTCGTCGGGCCGTACACCGATGAGCTCGACGCGAAGATAAATCGCTCCACTCCGGTCACACGGGCAGCGTCGAGCAGGTGTAATGTGCCAGTAACATTCGTGTCGTAGTAAAGCTGCGGATGCTGGATCGATGGGCGAACGCCCGCGCGCGCGGCCAAATGTGCGATGGTGTCAAATTTCCCGCCGCGAAAAATATTTCGCACCGAAGCATTATCGCGAAGATCGGCATGATGAACGGACACGTCTTTGGCAAAGCCCGCAATATTTGCGTGCTTGATCTCCGGATCATAGAAATCGTTGAAGTCATCGAGGATCGCGACTTCGTGGCCAGTTGCGAGCAATCTTTCGACTAGGTGCGAGCCGATGAAGCCTGCGCCGCCCGTGACAAGAATTCTCATGCGTCAGAAGTTCAACCACGAAGCACACGAAGTGCACGAAGAAAATAATCTTCGGAACGAATGGCGGGGCAGGGACGCCGCGTTGCTGCGTCCGGTTGGCGCGGCGGACTGATTTAGAAATCGCCCCAGCGGGAGAGCAGATAAACCCAGTTTACCGCAAGGGACGCGATCACGATCTTCCGCGCATAGTGCTTTTCCGCTTGACTGCGAAAGACGATCCGAAATCGCGGCGCGCGGGTGGTGACAACTGCGAATGCGTAAACATCAAACGCCGTCATGCCGCACAGAAACGCGAATATGAGCGGATTCCATTTCAATGCGGCGAGAAAACGCCCGTGAAAAAATTCAATCCCTGATCGCGTCATGCCGCATGTGACGCATGGCAAACCGGTGATCTCGTGAAATACGCAGCGGGGCCATGGCAAGCCCAGGCAAAACCAAAGCGCTGCGATGCCTAGCGATCCGAGTGAAACGGTCAGCCAAATCAATTCGTGATCAGTCTCATTCGAACCGAGGTGACGACACGAGACTTGCATTGATAGCTCTAGTGTTGTGATGCGCTCCACGCACCCAAGGCGCCAAACATCATTACAATCAACAAAAGCCCGCCACAGCAGACGATCAGGGGCAGCAGCACTGCTATCACGGCACGGCCGGTGTCGGTTTCGTGAGCGCGCGCCAAGCCGATGCAGTAGAGGACGATCTTCCAGATTCCAGAGATCACACCGCCACAAAATGGGATTACAAGAAGCGGGCCGGCCGATCCTTCGGCGAAGCAAATTACCCGGAACGTAGTCTCGAATGACTGCTTCGCGCCGCCGACGATCATCAGGCAAACGTGAAGAATAGCCGAGGCGATAAACATTCCGATCACCACAAAGAGCGGTGTTAGGATCAAGAGGAAAACCCAGCCCACTCCGGCGAAAAGATGCGCAAAAGCGCCGTGTCTGTCCCCGAATGCTGTGAATGACCGAAGAACAAAATTGTAAGTGATTGCAAACACCCCGCCAACGGTGCCGCCAATGATGGCGTAAAGAAGAGGCTCGCCCAAGCCGCCCTCACGCTTCATCGCAGTGAACGCGTCGACCGGCCTGGTCAATACCATTTGTAAGGTCTCGATAAACGCGTTCAATAAACCTTTGGCCTGCCGCTGGTCCCACGGCAACCCGCTGCGCGGCACGACAGACTCCGGGCTTGACGTTGCACCAGACTGCACAGGCGGCGAAGGCGGCGCGGCTTCGCGAAACTCCACAAATTGCGACAGTGGTTGCCAACTCGCCATTCCTTCTCGCCAGCCCAGATCGGTGGAGAGAAAACGACCGGTTCGCAATCCTTCGTGAACATCTTCTTCGGAAAATGCGCCTACGCTCGTTGTGCCCCGGGTAACATGGATCATTGCCATAATCCCGGCGTTTTAGTGAAGCGCAGTCCTGCGTGCAAGTTAAATGGTTAAAAGGTTACGAAAGTTTCGACGGCAAACCCGATGTAACGTCGTAAACTTTTAACCCTCTTGACTTTTTTCCGGCCCATCCAATGCGCGCCAGAAATACCATGCGGCCACCGAGCGGTACGGCCGCCATCTTTCGCCGAATTTCAGGAGCTGTTTTGGCGTCGGCAATTTTCTCCGGCGAAAAGTTTTCGCGAAACCTTTGCGCACGCCGTAGTCGTGGACCGGCCACACATCCGGCCGTCCAAGATCGAAAAGAAGAAACATCTCTACAGTCCACGGGCCAATACCCCGCACCGCAGTGAGACGGGCGATGATCTCATCATCGCTCATCCGGAAAAGGGTGCGCCTCGATGGAATGGTGCCGCCGATGGTTTTCGCAGCAAGATCTTTAAGCGCGGCGATCTTGCTGCGCGACAAGCCAGCCGCCCGTAGTTGCTTGTCGGGCGTGGTCAGCAGAAGCTTCGGGTCTAGATATCTTCTCGGATAAAGCGCCCGCACGCGACTCCAAATCTTGGCGGCAGCTTTTCCGCTCAATTGCTGATACGCGATCGATTCGGCCAGCGCGTCGAATGGGCGCACGGACCCCGATGGCGCAATATCGTAGCGCCGAGATCGGGCAATTAACTCGGCCATGCACGGATCGCTGGCTGCGATGTGTTGATGAGCATGTTCGTGATCCATGATCTCAAGTAAAATGACGAAGAACGAATGTCGAATGACGAAGTTCGAATGGACCCTTCTCATTCCTATCTACGGGCTTGGTGACGCTTCGGGGGCAGGCTCGGGCGGTCCGTGACCATGATGCCAGCGACGATGTCGTTCTTCGAGTTGTCGCAATTTGTGCTGCTGTTCGTCTGTGAGAATGCCAGTCATTTGCCGGTGCGATTCAGCGATGATTTCATGCACGCGCCGGCCTGTGTCGCGCCGCACTTCGTGAAGTTGGGCAGCGGCTTTGTCGAGGATCGGGGAGATTTTGGCGACCTGGTCCGGGGTCAAACTCAATTGTCTTTGCAATCGCTCGCGCATTCGCTCACTGATAACTGCGGGGCGAGGTGCCATGAAGAAAAAATGCCGCGCGTGCGCTGCGCCCACGAAAGCGCCCGTTACACCGCCGGCGAGAAAAACTAGGAGGAAACCAGCGACTAATTTCCATTGGAGCGCGCGGTTCATCGCAAAAATTCCGTTTGAATTGCGGAATCGGCGATGGCGTATTCGTTTGTCAAAGACTCGCCGATTTCACGGCTTTGTCCGACCTCGTGAACGGCCGCAATTGTTGACGCGACGATGATGACCGCTGACACGAGCGCAACACGCCGCAGCAACGACGTCACACCATTTGATTTTGCCGCGCCTGCACGCCAGAGCGCGACGACTCGCGTATCGAATCCAAACGGCATCGAGACCGCCTCCTCTTCCTGCGCTTCCCCAGCAAAGCGCAGCAATCGATCGATTTCTTCCTCTTTCATTGTTTGTCCTTTGCCGAAATTTTCGCGAGTTGTTCTTTCATTTTCCGTCGGGCCCGAAACGCGCGCACTTTAGTGAGTGCCGCGCTCCAACCGGTGATTTTTCGGATCTCCTCGACCGAGCGTCCCTGTAAGTATAGCAAATCGATTGCGAGCCGCTCGACTGGTTTGAGGGTGGCCAGAAGATGCTCGACCAGTTGGCGCGACGCGAAACGCTCATCTGGGGCGAGTTCGCTCGAGGAAGAGGCTAGATTCTCCACCACCGCGCGCTCTTCTTCGCTCAAATCAGCGTGCCGAAGTTCGGGCCGCGCCTTCTCTGACGCGATTTGATTCAAACACGTGTTCACCGCGATGCGGGAGACCCAGTGCTCCAACGGCACTTTGCCGGAGAATTGCGATAATTTTTGAAAAACTCTGATGAAAATCATTTGGCAAAGGTCCTCCTCGGCCGTTCTGCGCGGGCGATGCGCGCGGACCACTTTCGCGACCAACGGATAAAGACGGCGCACCAACGCGCGAGCCGCTTCATCATCATGCTGAAGCGCAGCCTGAACCAGCGCGCTTGCGTCAGAATCATCCATGTGATCAAGAGCGCATCCACACCATTACCAATGACCGGCAACGGGGTGTTGCGGTTACAAGTTTGTCTGCAGAAGCGCTCATGCCAAGCGCCTGTCGCTAGTTCTGGCCCTCCCAGCACCGAGCGCCGCGTATAACGAAAGGACCCAACAAAAATTGTAACCGAGCTAGCGACCAGCCGGTCATTAGCTACAGAAGCGCAAAAAGCGCGGCAGAAAACAACAAAGGAAAAATAAACTATGAAACGAAACCTGTTAACACTTGCGGTCGCTGGCGCGATCGCGCTCAGCGGCTTTGTGGTTGTGCAAGCACAACCCGGCCCCGGTGGTCATGGCCACGCGTTTGGTCTCCAGCGGATCACTGAGAAGCTGAACCTCACGTCGGATCAACAGACCAAGGTCCAGCCGATCCTGGATGCGGCCAAACCGCAAATCCGCGCCATCCATCAGGAGGCGATGCAGAAAATGAAAACGGTGATGGACAGCACGCTGTCTCAAATTCGTCCACTGCTCACGGCTGAACAGCAAAAGAAGCTCGATGACATTCAAAAGGCGCATCAGGACATGATGAACGCCCACAAAGAGCTTCATGACGCAATCCAGGAATAACTTCGATTATTCGGAGCGATAGGGGGGGCGGCGGGGATCTGCAAAGATCGCCGCCGCAATTCTTTGGGTACTTAGGAGACACCGCCGACAATTCCAGAACCTCGTGAAGGCATACAAACCATAGTGTTACAGAAAGTGAGCGGAAAGTGGATGATCGCGGCTTTCCAGAATACAAACCCCGCGCCTGAAGTTCCATTTCCAAAGGGGCCGAGCGCACCAGCGCCGGCTTCGCAGCCGCCGAGATGATGTAAGGAACGGAAGGATTTCCTGGCTTTCGCTGCATCTCACACAGCTCGCTTTGCAGAATTGACCTGCGCGTGCGCGTGGAAATTCTACACGTCTGAGAAAGCGCGTGCTGCGCTCAGCCCTGTTTCTTTCGCCACGAGAATAGAAAGACGATTACGCCTAATCCCGCCAGAATCGCGGCGGCGGTGAAGCCGGCGGTTGAGATTTCGGCGCGGGAATGAAACTCTTCTTTGAGCCGTGCAGCAAGGCCGATCAGAAAGAAAAGAAATCCCAGGCAGACCAGTATCAGTCCGATCGCTCTTTGGTCGTCGGAAGAAATCCTCATTCGCGGTGAGCAATCAAATACAATTAAACACTAAAATTCAAGTGCGCTGTTTAAATGGAAGGCGTTAATGTGACGGGTGCGCTGGATTAAGGCAGTAAGTTTCGGACTGCTGTTATTTGTTGGTGTTCGGCTGGACGGTCAGATCGATCGCATCACCGGAAAGAATTTCGCCACGCGCTCCGAAGTTTTGGCGCGACATGGGATCGTCTGCACTAGCGTGCCAGCGGCAACGGAGGTGGGGATAGATGTATTGAAACGCGGTGGCAGCGCAGTGGACGCGGCGATCGCTGCAAACGCAACGCTCGGCTTAATGGAGCCGGTTTCCAACGGAATTGGCGGCGACTTATTCGCCATCGTTTACAGCGCGAAGGAAAACAAATTGTACGGAATCAATGGCAGCGGACGTTCGCCAGCCGGTCTGAGCTACGATCAGATGAAAGCTGAGCTGACAAAATTGCACCGCGAAACGATTCCACCGATCGGCATGTTGCCGATCAGCGTGCCCGGAACGGTCGACGCGTGGGCGGAGCTGCACAAAAAATTCGGGAAACTGAAACTGAATGACGACCTTGCGCCTGCAATTCGATATGCCGAAGAAGGTTTTCCGGTGACGGAATTGATCGCCTATTACTGGGCGTTTGGCCCGCGCCTGTATAAAGGATCGCCCGGCGCGTTTCTCGAAACGTACACGCTCGATGGCAAGGGGCGCACCCCTGCGAAAGGCGATATCTTCAAAAATCCAGATCTCGCGAAAAGTTTGCGGCTGATCGGCGAAAAAGGTCGCGACGTTTTTTACAAAGGAGAAATTGCTGACAAGATCGACGCTTTCATGCAAGCCAATGGCGGCTTTTTGCGAAAAGTCGATTTCGAAAAGCATACATCGACCTGGGTTGAGCCGGTCTCAACGAGTTATCGCGGTTACGAAGTCTTCGAGCTTCCACCAAACGGTCAGGGCATCGCGGCACTGCAGATGTTGAACATACTCGAAGGATTCGATCTGCGCGCGATGGGACGCAATTCACCCGAGACGCTGCACACGATGATCGAAGCGAAGAAAATCGCGTGGGCCGATCGCGCGAAGTTTTACGCTGATCCCGCTTTTGCAAAAATTCCTCTCGCCGGTCTGCTCTCGAAAAAATACGCAGCAGAGCGACGCAAGCTGATTGACCCGAATCATGCGGCCAAACAGGTCGAGGCCGGCAATCCGGCGCTCGATCAAGGGGACACGATTTACATGTGTACTGCCGATGATGAAGGCAACATGGTCTCGCTGATTCAAAGCAATTATCGCGGGATGGGCAGCGGGATCGTGGTTCCCGGTCTCGGCTTCATGTTCCAGGATCGTGGTGAACTTTTTTCGATGGACCCGACGCACGCGAATGTTTACGCGCCCGGCAAACGTCCGTTTCACACCATCATTCCTGGGTTCGTGATGAAAGACGGCAAACCGTGGGAAGCATTCGGTGTCATGGGCGGCGGCATGCAACCGCAGGGTCATGTACAAGTGCTCACCAACCAGATCGATTTTGGTTTGAACGTGCAGGAAGCCGGCGATGCTTCGCGCTGGCAGCATGAAGGCGACAACGAACCGACCGGAGAAAAGATGACCGGATCAGGTGGATACGTTGAAGTCGAGAGCGGTATTCCGTATGAGACGGTGCGGGAACTGCGAAAAAAAGGTCATGACGTGCGTTTCGATGTCGGCGGTTACGGCGGTTACCAAGCCATCAAAGTGGAAATGCACGACGGCCAACGCGTGTATGTCGGCGCGAGTGAATCGCGGAAGGACGGAATGGCGACGGGGTACTAACGTCTTTCACCAAGGTTTGCGAATGCACACGGGTGCTCGCCTGCCTATTGGGCGTTAGTTTATTTAATGACTGCCTTAGTTCTTCTGCGCCTTCAGTTCGGCGAGCTTTTCTTGCGCGCGATCGACGTCTGATTTGCCAGCGCTCCCGAGCTTAAGCAGCTTTTGCTGGCGACGCACGTTTGCTTCGGCGACTTCGAGTTCAGCGCGCTCACGTTTTGCCGCGGCGACTTGGGCGGCTTCGGTTAATTGCGCCAGTGTTGCTTTGGCCAACGCTAGGTCACCTTTCGCATCTTCGCCAGACGCAACACGCGATTCCTGCTCGGCAACTGCCTCTTTGGCCTGTGCGACCCGCGCATTGGCAAGATCCGATTCACTTCGAACCACTTTCAGCAAACGTTGCTCCACTTCCACTTTTGCAAGCACACCAATTTTGTAGAGGCGTTCCGCGCCGTCTGCATTTCTTTTTGCGCGTTCCAATTGTTTTTCCAAACGCGCAACCTCCGCGTCAGGCGTCCCCGTCGCGGGCAATGGCTCATTCGAGAGATTTTGCTTTAATACCGGCGGCTCGATATCGAACGCATCGGGTTCTTCGGATTTGTTCGCAGCCGTTGGCATCAACAGCGTAGCCAGAAGGACGACCGGCAACGCGACTGCGCGGATCATGGCGCGAGTTTACCACAAAAGTTCTCGCATCGACACGGTAGCGCGATGTTTTCGGCGCGCCCGGCGGTCGCGCCCTACCGCGCTGGCAAACGACCGATCGTCTGCCGCACGGCTTCGAGGCGCGGCATCCCGTCGGGTTGTGACCCTAGCTTAGATGTTGCAGCTTCTCTTGTGCGAGTACCGGCCACTTTCGGATTTACACCATCGGAGTTGCGCCAGTTGCGCGCGTTTAAGACGCCGGCCGGCGTTCAGAAGTTTCTCGACGAGCTGCCTTACAACCTCAGCTTTACTGCACGGTCACCGAAAAAAGTGTTACGCGATCGCACCGCCTCATGTCTCGAAGGCGGCATTTTTGGTGCGGCTGCTCTGCGCGTGCTCGGATTTCTGCCATTGATTTTCGATTTTGAAGCGGAACAGGACACCGATCACGTCATTGCGATTTTCAAAGCGCGCGGGCATTGGGGCGCTGTGGCGAAATCCAATTTCACCGGCTGCCGTTATCGCGAGCCGGTTTACCGCAGCCTGCGCGAGCTGGCCATGAGTTATTTTAATGTTTATTTTAACATGCGCGGCGAACGCACCCTGCGGCGGTATTCACGCCCGGTGAATCTGGCGCGATTCGATCATCTCCACTGGATGACCACCGACAAACCGATCTGGTTCATCGCCGAATATCTCTGCGAGATCCCACACATTTCATTGTTGACATCGACAATGGAAAAAAATCTCACCCGCGTCGATGCGCGCACGTTTCGCAGCGAAATGGTCGGCCACAGAAAAAAATAGTCCGTACCTGTGGTGGCAGGCGTGTCGCCTGCAAAATCGCGAACCTGATCGAGCCATTGGGCTTGTCGTGGGTGAAAGTGGCCGCTACAAAGGGAAGGGATGGTTTCTTTTTACGTGGAGTTCCTCCCCAGGAAAAAAGCCGAAATAGGCGAAGCAGACTTTCGTCGGGTTGTAGTTAGATGACATTTCCCTACTACGAAAGCAGTGATCAGCGTTGTCTCAGGGCTTTTGCTGTGCGTCGCATTAACTATCTGGCTGAACTGGAGAATTAAGAATGGTGCGTATCCGTAATTGCAACGCTGCAGGAGAAGACACATCATCATATCATCTAACCGGTCACTGCAGCGAACCACGCCGTGAGGCCTCACTTTGCGTTATGAACACATTTCCATTCCAGTTTGCGCTCGCTCTCGCCAGCGGTCGCTGAGTTTCTTCTCGTTAGACTCACAGCGAAAGTCATCCTATGGCAAAGAAAACGATAGACTTTGGCGTGGTTCGAGAGATTGCCCTGGCGCTCCCGGATGTCGAAGAGAGTACAATTCACGGCGCCCCCTCATGGAAAGTGCGTGGCAAGCTTTTGACCTGCCCGGCTCTAGATAAGTCAGCCGAGCCCAACATGCTTGCGGTTCGAATCGATTTCGATCAGCGCGCGGAGCTGCTGGCGGCAGAGCCAAGCCTCTACTACGTGACGGACCATTACGTGAACTATCCAACCGTGCTCGTGCGATTATCGCGGATCGACCGGAAATCCCTGAGTGATTTGCTGGGCATGGCGTGGCGCTTCGTAAGTTCACAGACTAAGGCGAGCGGACGAAGCGGCCTAAGTCGGCGTCGAATGACAACAGAGTGACAGTGGCGTGCCACATTGAGTCTAACCAATCGATGAAGCCAACCCAGCACTTGTTGCACCTTCCTGATATAGCCGCGAAATTCTCAAAAGTGCTGGGTAACTAAGCTTGTGTCTGGTTAGGAAACGGCAGTCACTATGCCTCTGGAACTTAGGCCGAATTGCGAATGCTGCGATCGAGATCTTCCTCCTGATTCGAAGGAAGCCTATATCTGCACGTTCGAGTGCACGTATTGTGTCGATTGCGCGTCACAAAGGCTCCACTTCGTTTGTGCTAATTGCGGCGGAGAGCTTGTGAGGCGGCCCATCAGACCAGCCGCCCAACTAGTGAAGAATCCCGCGTCGACGGTCAGGGTGGTTCGTTCACAGCCGTGTGTTCCCGCGGGTTGAGAGCCGCCTGCGACGGAAAAAGCGGTAATGAAACCAGGCGCGCGACATCGTTTCTTCGGCTAAGTTACGGCATGAGTGTGCAAGTGTATGGATGCAATCATGTCGCGATTGAGGTGGACGACATCAAAAAGGCGGTCGCGTTTTACCAAGACGTTTTCAATCTGGAAAAACTAGACCGCGGCGAGGGCGACGCGTTTTTTAAACTCGGTGAACATCAGTTTCTCGCCGTTTTCGAGGTGGAAAAAGTTCAACCCGCCAACGTGCGCCATTTCGGGATCATGGTGCGCGACGAACAACAACTGGCCGAGGTGCGCAAGAAACTCACCGGCAAATATAAATTGAAACTCGAGCCGCCGTTCCGATGCGACTTTCGCGATCCGTGGGGCAACCGTATTCAAGTTGTCGATCTTCACGATGAATCGTTGATCTGGCTGTTGCCGTACCGCGAAGTGCAAAAAGCCGGAGTAACGTTCGGCAATTGACCAGGTCGTTACAGGAAGACGTGATCGGTGTAGAGGCGCGTGCCTAATGTGCAGATTTAGAACGTCTGCGGGTGAGAAAGCCGCCACTATAACCAGTGATTCGGATCGGAACAGGCAACCCCCGCGTGTTCGCAATGACGCCGTCGTGCTCCGCCGGATTCGCCGTGGTGATGTGCGCACACACCTGGATACATAGCTCCTGAATTATCCGTGCCATCCAGGCAATCCGTGGTTATGAGTAACCATTAGCCATGCTGTCCTTTATCGTTCCCGCTTACAACGAAGAGCTCGAACTTGCATCGACTCTTGAGGCGATCCGGGCCGGCGCTTCTCGCGTAGCGCAACCATACGAGATCATCGTGGTCGATGATGCGTCAACTGATGCAACACCGGAGATTGCAGCCCGGGCAGGCGCCAAAGTTGAGTCGATCAATCGACGCCAGATCGCCGCGGCACGCAATGCTGGCGCGCGCGTCGCGCAGGGCGAATATCTGTTTTTTGTCGATGCCGACACTCAAATCAACGGGACGCACATCGCCGAAGCGATTGCCGCGCTGGAAACTGGTTATGTAGGTGGCGGCGCGCGAATAACGGTGGATGGAGTGATCCCGTTGTGGGGCCGGATTCTTTTGCGCGCGTTTTGCACGCTGTACTTTGGACTCAACCTGGGTGCAGGTGCGTTTCTGTTCACCAGCCGGCGCAATTTCGATGCGATTGGCGGGTTCGACGAACAATATTTTGTCGGTGAAGAAGTTTATTTCAGCCTCGCGTTGAGGAGACTTGGCCGCTTCAAGGTGCTGTGGGAACCGATCCTGACATCGGGCCGCAAATTAAGGATGTATTCGGCAAGACAAATTCTAGGCAACTTCTTTGCGGTAGCAGTCAGGGGCCCGCGCGTGATTCGCTCACGTGCGAAGCTGCAGATATGGTACGATGGCAAACGCGAGAGCGGCGCAGCGTGAGAGCGCACTCGAAGAATAAGTACGGTGAGACGTCACCTAGAAACGCCCTGCGATCTGATTTGTTATGTCGGCAGCTCCACGTGCTCGCGCAACTGTTCCGGGGGCTATTCCAGGCAATGTTTGTGCCGAATGTGCGCGGGTTCGTGACGGAGCCTTGCGTGGCGTTCTGCGATTCGTGACGCAAGCCATTCGCACCATTCAAGAAATTTTGGATTCCCGGTTTGGACGCGCATATGCTCCACCCAAGCTTTGGCACGAGACCAGAAGACAAGGATCACGCCGCCAATCAAATCATCGACCGCATCGAGCCTAACGATCCGGCGAAAAACCATATAGCCGATCGTTTCCAGTCGCCCGCCAAAATCGAAAAGGCTGCTCTGAATTTCCGGACCCATTCGCTCGACGTCCGAGAGCTGTGCGTTTTCAGGCAACTTACCGATTAGGTTAAGTGCATGCGTCCAGCGCTCGCTTTGTGCAGTTTGAATGACTGTGACCGCAGCCTGGTCGCTCCGCTTCAGATTTCCCTGGCGTACTTGCAGCGCCGCGAAAATCAAGGCAGCCACAATCGCAACCGTTGAGATCAGATTCAACATCGAACTGAGATCGAGATGCATCCGATCAGTTAACGCTGCCGTTCATCAACGTTAGAATCCGCGCTCGTTTCGCGCCGTAATCGAGCGAATGGAAGCGCCGGATTTCATCGAGCCGACGCTGGCCGTTGAGCGTATCGAGATAATGCGTGTAGCTGGCGGCGAGTTGGCTGGTCTCGAGATAACGGCCACGCAGGTTCGCATCGCGAAATGCTTTCGGGCATTGCCGCGCGAAAAGATGAAAACGCAGCCAGCGCCGGTCAGTTTGTGATACGCGTTGGGTTTTTCGAAAAAACGCGACGAACAAGAGGAGAACCAGGTAAGTATCGACCTGCGCCTGGAGTTCGAGATTGCGGGCGAAATCTTCAGAGCCGATCTCGCGCGCGCCGCTTTTGAACTGAAGTGCAGCGTGCAGCGCGTGATTGATTTCTTCCACGAACATGATGAGCGACCGGATGTTGTGATTGCCTAGCCCAGAGCGCGGATCGTGGGCTTCGAGTTGTTCAATCAGCCAGCGCGAATAGTAGATGCCGACGTAAAGTTGCTCGCCCGCGCGGCGCAGAAACGTCCGCGCGAGCTCGCTCAATTCGCGTGCGGATTTGCCGGCCAGCATCGATAATTGCGCGCAACGCGTCCGATCGATCAGGCAATCCTCCAGATTGATCCCGACCTGCGCGTATGTTCGCTCGAATAATTTCTGGATCTGGCTAAAGAGCGTCTCGTTCACAAGCAGAGCGAGGGGCGTCCGGCGGCTGCCGGATCATCCAGATTGAGCAAACGGTCGGAAAGCTGGTTGAGCGCGAGCCGGACATCGCGGAACCGATCGGCCAATCCTTCGAAAACGTCATTCAGTTCGCAACGGCGAGCGACAGCGTGTGAGGCAACAAGTTGATAATTCGTCCGGCCGACCTGCTCGTAAAACTCGATGTCTGGCCCACCGCGCAAACTGCGACGCTGGGTGTTCTCGTGAAAGATACCGCTGATGAACAACGAGTAATTACCGATGTGTGCCCGGAGCAAGAACGTCTGCTCCGGCGTGGCGCGGTTCAGCGCGATGAGCATGTCGGAAATGTATTGTTCGCCACGGGACGAATCCGCCGTGGCGGACTCGGCGCGCCCCGGGGTTTGCGGCACCTGCAATTGCTTTGCGCGCGAAAACGTTTCAAGCAAGGACGCGATGTAATCGCAGAGCTTGCGATCGCCAATTCCGCCCTGTTGCAGGACATGGCGAGCGAGCACGTAAAAGTAAAACTGAGACGATATGCGCAGGTGTCCGCAGTGATTCAGGATTGCGTCAACCAAACGCGGATGATCCAGAATGGAATCGCGCGTTTCGATATCGCTTAAAAGATCGACCAGCGAAACCTGATCGGTTTGCGACCGCGCAAGCGTGCGCACGATGAAGTCGAAATCCGCGGCGGTAAACCGCGCCCGACAATTCGCCCGGACCATCGGGACTTCATAATGCGCGACCGGCGCGCATATGGCAAGCCAGATTCGCTAAATCTGAAGTGCGGAGAATGCACGCCGAGTCTGTGGCGAGGCCGCAGCGAATGCCGGTCGGTAAACTTATTTCAACTCGCGGAGAAACTCGTCGGACGTAAGCCGAACGTCCTTGATAATCTGTCTCAGCAAAAAAGGGGCGACATCACGGCTTCCGTGAAATGGAACGGTTGTGCAACGTCCGTCGGCGTGCCGATAATTGTTTATGCGAGCCGCGCTGACGAACTTCGACAAACCCTATCTTTTCCAAAACGCGGGCAACCTTGCGCGGCTTCAGCACCGGCAGTCGAGCCATCGATTATACTTGAATCGCTTCAGTTCCAACGAACTCCGCTTCTAATTCCGGCTCTCCGTCTTCCAGCACCATTGAGATCACT
The DNA here is from genome assembly GCA_046734045.1 of Verrucomicrobiota bacterium. Lineage (GTDB taxonomy): Bacteria > Verrucomicrobiota > Verrucomicrobiia > Chthoniobacterales > UBA10450 > Udaeobacter. The sequence goes on along the minus strand of JBKPQL010000007.1, from coordinate 6,826 downwards.
TCGCGTAGATTTTCACGCAACTCCTGCATAGTTGAACCTTGTGAATGCGCTCCGGAAAATCCCGGAACATATCCGACAAATAACTTCGTCTGAGGATCGCGCTCAACGACGGCCGTGAATGTTCGCACGAATGAATTGTAACGACGGCTGCTATCAGCCGCAACTCGTCACTGGTCACGCGACACTGGCCACTTCTGCGAAATATCCGGCGCATTGAAGAATCTTTCACCTCAGAGAACACGAAGACCACGAAGAAATACTAATGAGGAAGTCAGGAATCGAGGAAAGGGATTTCCGAGATAGAAGGCAAAACTGCGAGGGCAGCAGCGAGCGAGAGCGGGAGCCGAGCGAGTTTGAATCGAGGAAAGGAATTCCGAGATAGAAGGTAAAGCGAAGGTAGCCGCGAAGGAGAGAGGGCAGCGACAGAGTTTCAAAACATGAAAGCACGGACTCGCAACCTGTCAGCGATTCTCGCAGAGTTCAATTTTCCGGCTGCGAGTGGCGGCTCCGTTGAAACGCTGCGTGAGTAGACAACGGCTAGCACAGTTGCCTAATGAAGTTGTTGTAGTCTTCGTGCGTGCCGATCCAAAAACCAGACAATGAGTTCGCCAAATGTTTTTAGACGCGACCTCGTGTTTGGTACGGATTCGCTGTTGCGCTGCTGTTAGGGGGTCGGCGTCGGACTTACCCCTGCAGGCGACGCGCTGGTGGCATTCTTTAGGTTTTCGACCGTGGAGCCAGCCGCCTGCTTTGTTTTCTCGATCGCGTCCTGCGTTGCGTCCTTCGCCTTCTTGCCGAGCTCCTCAAGTTTCGGCTGCGCGTCTTTCGTCGCCTCTTTTGCTTTGTCCCCGAATTCCTCGAGCTTCGGCTTCGCTTTCTCGATTTGCCTGTCTGCAGCTTCCTTTGCCTCTTTCGCTTTCGTCTCGACCTTCTGTTTCGCGTCCTCGGCCTTCTGTTTGAGGTCGTCTGATGTCTTTTTGTCGCAGGCCGAGAACGCGAGCAAAGCCGCGGCCACAGTCGCTAAAAAAATCATTCGTTTCATATGGGTGATCCCTCTTGTTGATTCCTTTAACCTACAGAACTGAATAATGATCCGCGAATCGCGCGCAATCGGCAAGATCACATGATCCCGGTCTTATTTCGGCGATGAAACGAGGAATCTGAATTCAGTGCGGGGATGTCGATCTTAGGCAGTCCCTTTCAATCCGCCTGACAAAGTGTCGATAGTAAGCTCCGACCTCATTCCCCACCCCCGAATCAAACGGTGCTGTCGGTGAAAGACGGCCTGCGGAAGCTAAAAGATTTTCCCGTTTCAATCGGTGGCTTCGGTGAGGCGCTGCCGCAGTGATCCACAAACAATGCCGGGGGTTCGCTGACACGTAATCTGCGAAACACGCGATTAACGTTGTCGGCCCTTCGTTTGCTCCTGCTGTTCTGCACGAATCAGTTTTGCCGCGACCACGCGCTCGCGACGCTGCTGTCGTCGCTTCCAATATGGCCGCAGATGCTTCCAGCATTGCAGCGTCTTCGCGAGCGTGTCTTTACGAACATGAGCCATCAGTTCGAGTTTACGATCACGCCTGCTTCGTTCAACGGCAGCAAAGCAGCCAACTTGCAATGAATTTCTAACTCCTTACGCTGCCGTCCATATGAGGGACGAGGTTGGTGAAGACTTACGAGCAGCCTTTTTGGAATGTTAGAGCTAGCCGGAACTGAATGCGACGTGCGCGGCGAACGCCGCCGTGCACTTAAGCAGGCAAAGAAAAAGGAGGGCTATGTTGTATTTCAGTTTGCGGACGAATTTGCAATCGAGGTCGGTGATCGATTTATGGAGATCGCGACCGAGACGCGCTTCGATGTTGTTGACGTTGAATCAGTCTCGGTGGCCGGAGTATTTCAGCATTTCGAGGTCACTGCTGAGCGCGTCGCCTAACTGCATCCTTAGTCATTTGTCTTTCGCGCTGATAATCGATGCCCTTCCAAGTCGCGCCTTTCTCAATATTCAGATGCGACCACAATGGGCACAGATTTGTGTAATGAAAGCAGGCTAAGCGCTCTGATTCTTTATGCATATTAAACGCCGCACATGGCACGATATGATCAATGTGCCACCTTCCCGCTCCAGTACCTAAATTGCTCCAGTTCATACCAACTTGAAACTGTCGCTCAAGATGCTCACGGAGTTCGACAGGCGTACAGCCAAGCCACTTCAGATTGTTGCCGCTGTATCCGCGGCCGCGTTTCGCAACTTTTCGCAACCGACTCCGCAAAATCTGAATGATTCGAAACTCAACTTCCTCGCGATATCGCCGCCGAAACTTTTCTACTGCGCGAGCAATACTCTTAGCGCGATTAACGTGCTGAAACAGCGGCAGGTCGCTTGTCTTGAATGTGCGCCTATACTTGCTCTTTCTCGCGCGCTGAACCTGCCGCACTGCTTGCTGCGTAGCCGTCGGCCCGCGCCGCACGCGTTCGCCATTTTTGTCAACTGAGAAACCACCGAGATGCTTAAGACGACCTGGCTGATATACACCGGCTTCGATTAACATCGTCCTCGCGATGTCGGGGCCGACGCCAAGCATCCTCGCAATTGCCTTCGCGCCAAACTGCTTTTCATAGAGCTGGACAACGGATTCTTTCAGTAAATCGCGTTGTGCTTTAGCATCGCTACGCCTGGTTACAAGCCATTCACTTAGGCTTGCATCATCCTCGATTGGTGCCCCTTTCTTTCGCCAGGCCGCCACCGTGGCTTCCATCACACCGAACCGCTTCGCGATGTGCTTGATGGATTTCTCGCGCCGAACACTTCGTTGATGCATCCGTGCTTGCCACCACAACCAAAAACAATTAATCGACGCATCCGGTGCCCAGCCGTTTCGAAACGAGCACGCTTGGTCGACTTGCCAAACCTTGAGCCCCATAACACGCGCGATCTGCGTGTGCAGAGGCTTCGACGTTGTGCTACTCTTTGGGCGGCGCATGTAGGCTCAACTCGGAAACAGTAGCAGTTCTCTCGTCGAGTAAAAAGGCGCGATCAAATGATGATGCAAAGGTACCGTTCAATGCTTCTGCGGCATCATCGAAGTACATCGACGATAACCATCCTCGACTCGCTACGATTAAGAGCCAGATTTCCCGGCAGAATTGGCGGTATTGAACGACCTTGGATTCCTTTTGTTCCAGTGCGCGCTGCAGTCGTTCCTTCGCTCCGCTGAGCCAAGCGACTGCGGAACTCCCCCAGCAGCTCTCGTTAGCATCAAGCGAGTACGCTGACACTTCCTGCACATACTTTTGCAAGATAGGTTCCACAAAGTGCTCCCAGTCGACGTGCCAAATTCGCCGTTGCTGCCAGTCTAATGATAACAGCAAGCGCGTAATAGCCTTCGCAAGCTGGTCCTCTTCGCATTTGCTTGGGCAATCTAAATTAGCCCATATGACGGTCACTTGTAGACGACGAGTTCCATGCCTTTCGTAACCAGCCTGCGCATCGCGAACGATCTTTCGCCGAACAGTTTCAAGGCGGCGCAAGGGAGAACCTTTGCGGCCTTGCCCCAGGATGTATTCAGTAATCTCAATTCCAAGCGCGAGCTTTGGAAATATAATGTCGGGCTTTTGTCGCTTACGGTGCAGAGGTTTACCTTGCGGGCAGCCGGGACTGATCCGCTGAAACATTTGAAACCAGCGAAACTCATTCTTTTTCTTTCGAGCAGCGGCGGTCATTGACGGTGCCGAATAAAGCAAAACAGCCGAGCCCTTGCGAGCTCGGCTGTTTGTTAATTGTTGTTTCGATTTCGGCTTAGTAGTCCATGCCGCCCATGCCGCCTGGAGGCATCGGAGGAGTTTTTTCCTTTTCAGGAATCTCTGTGACCAATGCTTCGGTGGTAAGCAACAGGCCCGCGATGGACGCGGCGTTTTGCAGCGCCGTGCGCGTGACCTTGGTAGGATCGACAATGCCCGCCTTCACCAAGTCGGTGTATTCGCCGGTGGAAACGTCGTAGCCTTCGTTGCCTTTGCGCTTCTTCACTTCCTCGACAACGAGCGCGCCTTCCGCGCCTGCGTTATCGGCAAGCTGGCGCGTGGGCTCCTCAATAGCGCGGCGCACAATTTGCACGCCGATCTTCTCGTCGCCCTCGAGACCCTTGACGTTTTCGAGCGTTTTCTGCGTGCGCAGGAATGCGACACCGCCGCCTGCGACGATGCCTTCCTCAACCGCTGCACGGGTGGCGTGCAACGCATCTTCAACGCGCGCCTTCTTCTCTTTCATCTCGGTCTCAGTCGCAGCGCCGACGTTGATGACCGCAACACCGCCCGCGAGTTTCGCAAGGCGCTCTTGCAGCTTCTCGCGATCGTAATCGCTGGTCGTCTCTTCGATCTGACGACGGATTTGAGCCACGCGGCCTTTGATATCGACCTGTTTGCCTTCGCCTTCCACGATCGTGGTGTTTTCCTTGTCGATCGTGACGCGTTTGGCACGGCCGAGGTCCTCGATCTTGATGTTCTCAAGCTTGATGCCGAGGTCTTCGGTTATGCAACGCCCGCCGGTGAGCACCGCAATATCTTCCAGCATCGCCTTGCGACGATCGCCGAAGCCGGGCGCTTTCACCGCGCAGACCTGCAACGTGCCGCGCAGTTTGTTCACGACCAAGGTTGCGAGTGCTTCGCCTTCTACGTCCTCAGCAATAATGAGGAGCGGTCGGCCGGCTTTCGCGACTTTTTCGAGCAACGGAAGCAGGTCCTTCAAGCTCGAGATTTTCTTCTCGTGAATGAGGATGTAAGCATTTTCGAGTACGGCCTCCATCTCCTCCGCGTTGGTCACGAAGTAGGGCGACAGATAACCTTTGTCGAACTGCATGCCCTCGACCACTTCAAGCGTGGTCTCGATTGACTTGGCTTCCTCGACCGTGATCGTGCCGTCCTTGCCGACCTTGTCCATGGCGTCGGCAATGATCTCGCCGATCGTCTTGTCCCAGTTGGCCGAAACGGTCGCGACCTGCGCGATCTCGGTGCGATCGCTTACTTTCTTGGAGAGCTTCTTCAGCTCCTCGACGATTGCATCGACACCTTTCATGATGCCGCGCTGCAACGAAGTCGGGTTCGCCCCGGCAGTGACGTTGCGCAATCCTTCGCGGTAAATCGATTCCGCGAGAATGGTCGCCGTGGTCGTGCCGTCGCCCGCGACGTCGGAAGTTTTGGAAGCGACTTCGCGCACGAGCTGCGCACCCATATTTTCATATGGATCTTCCAGCTCGATCTCTTTCGCTACCGTCACTCCGTCCTTGGTAATCGTCGGGCTGCCGAATTTCTTGTCGAGAATGACGTTGCGGCCGCTCGGGCCTAGCGTCGCCTTGACGGCCTTCGACAGTTTCTCGACACCGCGCAGCAATGTGTGCCGCGCGCTTTCATCGAATTGTAGTTGTTTAGCTGCCATATCTTAAGTTGATAGTTGTTGGTTGATAGTTGATCGACGGGATTACCCGATGATGCCCAGGATGTCGTCCTCGCGCATAATCAGATAGTTCTGATCGTCGATTTTGATTTCGGTGCCGCCATATTTGGAGATCAGCACCTTGTCGCCTTTTTTCACCGTGAAATCGATTTTCTTTCCGTTTTCATCGACTTTGCCGGTGCCAAGAGCGACCACTTTTCCCTCTTGTGGTTTTTCCTTAGCGGTATCGGGGATGATGATCCCGCCTTTTTTCAGTTCCTGCTCTTCAATCGGTTGCACCAGCACCCGATCTCCGAGCGGTTTTATGTTAACTGCTGCCATAGGTTGTTTTACTCCTTCTCGTTTTGTTTTTTGGGTTGTGCCAGCGACCGCTGATCGTTGCGATCAATGATCGCTGGCAAATTGTTTCGGTTATTTCTTCTTGTCTTCGTCAACGACCTCGAACTCGGCATCGACAACATCGCCTTCGCGTTTGCCGGCGCCTTCTTCCGCGCCGCCGCGCGGCTGCGCTTCAGGTCCGGGGCCCGGGCGCGGACCGGCTTGCGCTGACGCTTGTTTGTAAAGATCGGCGCTGACTTCCTGGAATTTGTTCTGCAACTCGTCGTAGGCCCGCTTCATCGCGTCGGTGTCGTTGCGATTGATTGCGTCACGCACCGCAGCGATTGCATCTTCGACTTGCTTTTTCTTGTCGCCGGAAATCTTGTCGCCCAGTTCTTTCAACTGTTTCTCGGATTGGTAGGCGAGCATGTCGGCGTTGTTCTTGATCTCGATTGCTTCCTTCGCCTTCTTGTCCTCCTCCGCGTGCGCTTCAGCCTCGCGCTGCATCCGCTCGACTTCATCTTTCGAAAGACCGGAACTGCCGGTAATGGAGATTTTTTGCTCCCGGCCCGTGCCGAGGTCTTTCGCGCTAACGTGCAGAATGCCATTCGCATCGATGTCGAATGTGACTTCGATTTGCGGCACGCCGCGTGGAGCCGGCGGGATACCATCGAGATGAAACACGCCAAGCTGTTTGTTGTCGCGACTCAACGGGCGCTCACCCTGGAGCACCTTGATCTCCACGCCCGGCTGGTTGTCGCTGTAAGTCGAAAAGATCTGCGATTTGCGAGTCGGGATCGTGGTGTTTCGCGGAATCATCGGCGTAGCTACACCGCCGGCGGTCTCGATCGCCAGCGTCAACGGTGTCACATCGAGCAAGAGCACGTCTTTGACTTCGCCCTTAAGCACGCCGCCCTGAATCGCCGCCCCGACGGCAACGACTTCATCCGGATTCACGCCTTTGTGCGGTTCCTTGCCGATAAGGCTGCGCGCGGTCTCGATCACTTTCGGCATGCGCGTCATGCCGCCTACCAACACGAGTTCGTTCACGTCGCGCTCGGA
>JBKPQL010000006.1:0-39593 GCA_046734045.1 Verrucomicrobiota bacterium | reverse complement strand
CTAATAAGATGATGCCGAGATCGCGAGTTGTTTCCTGCGCGGTCGTTTGTTTGTCGATCTTTGCTCTCGCGCCACGAGGCCGGGGTCAGGTGTACGAAGGAAAGCAACTCGTCAAAGCGGAACTGTTGGCAGATGCAAACGCGGTCGTTCCGGGAAAAACTTTTACGGTGGGCTTGCTGCTCCGCATGGCTCCAGGCTGGCACACGTATTGGAAATTTTCCGGCGATGCGGGCCTTCCCACGGAATTGAAATGGAAACTGCCGGCAGGCTGGAAGATCGGCGAGATTCAATGGCCGATTCCACTAAAGACAATCGATCCCGGCGACATTCAAACTTACGGCTACGAAAACGAAATCCTGCTGATCCAGGAAATCAGGCCGCCATCGAAGGTTGACAATCGATCAGTCAAACTTTCCGCCGACGCAAGTTGGTTAGTCTGCGAGAAAATCTGTATTCCTGGCAGCACAACATTGCAGTTGGAGTTGCCGATATCCACAACGAGTCAGCTGGTGAATACGGAACTTTTCGCGCGTTATCGGCGCTTATTGCCGCAAAATTGGCCGGGGGCGAACGCGGCGACTGCGAATTGGAGCCGGGCTGGATCCGACCTTCGCCTGAAGGTTACCAGCGAGACGCTGGCAAACTATCCGGCGATAGATTTTTATCCGTTGCCGGAGCAAGGTGCCGTGATCGGCCATCCAACAATCGAGTCACGCAACAAAAAAGAAGTTGTCTTTCGCATCCCCATTGAGTCGTCGGAGAAGAATTTGTCCTCCATCGCTGGTCTCTTCGTCTTTTGCCAACAACCAAACGGCGAGGATCGCGCGGCGTGGCAAATTGCAAGGCCATCGATTGTTTCGGCGTCTCGTCCGGCGGCCACGCGAGGAATTTTCACCTTTCTGTTATTCGGTTTCCTCGGCGGAATCATTTTGAATCTGATGCCGTGCGTGTTGCCGGTCATATCGCTCAAAATCTTTGGATTCATTCAACACGCGGGTCAAAGCCGGCAGAAGATTTTGCGTAGTGGACTCGCGTTCATGATCGGGATTTTCGCATGGTTCATTGCGCTTGCGCTGCTTCTGATTGCGCTCAAAGCAGCGGGGCGCGAAGTCACCTGGGGCGGATTTCAATTCACCAATGCCTATTTTGTTCTTGCGTTGAGCGTGATCGTGCTCGTGTTCGCTCTGAATCTTTTTGGCGTGTTCGAAATTTCGTTACCGCAGAGCATGACACGCGGTCTGCTCTCAAGCGCCGAGCGTAAGGACGATGTTGGCTCATTTTTCCAGGGAGTCTTCGCCACTGTGTTGGCGACGCCCTGCACTGCGCCGTTTCTTGGCACCGCGCTCGGTTTCGCCTTTTCGCAGTCGCCGGCAGTGATTGTGTCGATGTTCGTTGCCATTGCTGCGGGCATGAGCTCGCCTTATCTGCTTTTAAGCGCTCAGCCCGCTTGGCTGCGCTTTTTACCAAAGCCGGGTCCGTGGATGCTGCATGTGAAACAATTCATGGGCTTTTTGCTGCTGGCGACACTGCTCTTCCTTCTGTATGTGCTCGGCGCTCAGCGCGGTCTGGAGGGAGCGATTTGGGTCAGCTGCTTTTTACTCGTAATCGGAGTCGCCTGCTGGATGAAAGGCGCATTTATCGTTCCCACGGCAACTGCCCGGCAAAGAGCCGTTGTGCTCATGCTCATACTCATGCTCTTGCTCGGAAGCGGCCTTTATTTCATTGGCGGAAAATTTCGCTCTACGAATCTCGCCTCTGCCGATTCGCGGCTGCGTGGTGACTGGCAGCCGTTCACGCTGGAGCGTCTGCAGGCAGAGCTGGATCAAGGCCGTGCCGTGTTTGTCGATTTTACGGCCGCATGGTGTCTCACTTGCAAATTTAACGAGGCCAATGTGCTTGAGACCGCTGCGGTACGAGAGGCATTTCAGCGATACGGCATCGTGAAACTGAAAGCCGATTGGACCAATGGCGACCCGACGATCACGAAATTGTTGCAACAGTTCGGCCGTCCTGGCGTGCCGCTCTACGTGCTCTATCCCGCCAAGTCCGAAAAGCCGATTGTGTTCCCGGAGTTGCTCACGAAGAGCATTGTCCTAGAGAAACTTGAGGCCACATCGCATCCGGTTGCGTCACAATAATCGAAAATGCCACGAGTTTTTGTGAGCAGTGTTGTCGATGCCCCGGCGGAAAAAAGTCTGGCCGGTGATCCAGCGATTTGATGCAGCTGCCGAATGGCTGCCGTTTGTGAAATCGAGCCCGATCGACGGACTGTGCAGCTTAGTGGAGCGGTTTCGGGGCTGAGAAGAAATGGTTGGGCGCGACCGCCGGGCGCGTAAAAGATGACTTGCAAAGCTGTTATTCCCAACAAATTTGAACCATCCTGAGACCTTCGCTTTCTAATAAAATCATGAAAACAAAAACGATCCTGACCATTTTGATGTCACTCATGGCCACCGCGGTTTTTGCCTTCGATCCGCCTCCTGTTGGAAGCGCGGCTCCGGATTTTTCACTTACTGATGCGAACGGCAAGGCGCATTCGCTTTCGCAATACAAAGGCAAATATGTCGTACTCGAATGGTTCAACCCGGAGTGCCCGTTTGTGAAAAAACACTATGGCGGCGGGAACATGCAAAAACTACAACAGCAATACACCGGGAAAGGCGTTGTCTGGCTGACTATCGATTCCAACGCGCCGGGCACTGAGGGCAACATCACTCCGGAACAAGCGCAGCAGATCACAGCATCTTGGAAAACCCATCAGACCGCGCTGCTGCTCGACCCTGACGGCAAAACTGGCCGCGCGTTTGGCGCGAAGAACACGCCAAACATGGTTGTGATTAATCCCGAAGGCAAAATTGCCTACGAGGGCGCGATCGACAGTAAAGCGACGCCGAATCCCGCCGATATTCCAAATTCAACTAACTACGTCAAAGCCGCGCTAGACGAATCCCTTGCAGGCAAGCCGGTCACGACGCCGCAGACAAGACCCTACGGGTGCTCGGTTAAATACAAATCGTCATAAACCGTAGCGGCGCTCTATGAGCGCAGGCGCCAAATCGATCTCCACTCAACGCGGCGGTCCCAGCGACCGCCGCGTTTTGTTTACAATATCAATTTCACTGATGTGAAGCGTAGAGGTTAGCTAGGCCTGGAGTTGAGTCGGCTGGCGCGTCAGATTAAGTGGACCAAGTTCCTTCTACTCAAACCGTGGCTCACGTCTGCTTCGGTTTTTGTAGGATCGACATAACAGCATCAGTCGCCTCTTGGACGCCGATTGCTTTCATGCAGCGAAAGTCGATCGGACATTGACGCAGGAAGCACGGGCTGCACTCGACGTGATGTCGCAGAATGAGATGACCCTCGCCGAGCGGCCCGGTCAGGCGAGGCTCAGTTGAGCCGAAGATGGCTACGACGGGCACACCCAGCAAAGCAGCCAGATGCATCGTGCCGGTGTCGTTCGTCAGCAACAAACGGCACTTGCGCAGTTCGTCGATGAGTTGATCGAGGGTGGTCTGGCCGATTCGGTTGCTGCAACAATCGCCTAGAGCCTTGGAAATTTGTTCGCCGATTGCCGCGTCCTGAACTGTCCCAAGAAGAATCCAGTGCACCTCCAATTTCGCAGCTACAGCCGCCGCTACTTCAGCGAAACGTTCCGGCAACCAGCGTTTGGCCGACCCGTACTCTGCGCCGGGGCAAAGACCGAGGAATGTTTGATGTTTGGCGTTTGAGGTTCGATTGATGTTCGAAACTTGGGCGTTCGACGTTCGATATTCGAGGTTTGATATTTTTGCTCCGCATTCTCGCGCGACATGCAGATACCGGTCTGATTGGTGTTTCAGTGGCCCAGATTTCAGTGGTTCTCGCACAAGTTGGTTCAACAACCAGCGCCGCGAATGACCGCGGTAACCAACCCGGCGCGGCACGCGACTCAGGCGGGTTTCCAGCGCGACGCGCAAAGAGTTTGGAAAAAGAATCGCGGAATCAAAATACGGTTGGCGACGGATCAAACGCCTCGCCGCCAGAAGTGAATTGCTCGGGAAAGCAATAATCGCGTCCACTTCTGAAATCAGTTTCCACACGGGCGCAATTTTCGATGGCGCGGCTATGGTGATGTGCGCGTCGGGACGTCCATTTTTGATTGCGCGCACCGCCGGGGCGCTGATCACGGCGTCGCCCAGCCAATTGCCTGAGCGAATGAGAATCCGAAATGGTTTTAACTCTCGCGGCCCCGTGACGGCGAAACCGTCTGGCAGATAAACGCCCCGCTTGTATTGCGAAAGGAGAAAATGCGGCCGGGGTGTTTTCCACCGGTTATGCACCCAAAACCAGTCCTCCGGTGCGCGCCGGATTTGTTGCTCGATGATTTGATTGATTTTGAATGTGAGCGCCCCGACGGATGCGTCTTCCGTGTCAAAGCGGTCGATGAACACCATCCGCCATCGGGCGAGGCCCTCTGTGTAAACACCTGCCGCAACGAGCGCTGCCCTTGTGCGTCTGGCGAGCAAAGCCGCAAGCGGCGAAGTGGAAGCCAGCCGTCCAAAAAATGGCGTCCATACTCCATGATCGCCGGCATGTTGATCGCACAAAACGCCGACCCCGCCGCCTGAGCGGAGCAATTCGATCACCGGCTGAAAGCCGTCTTTGCGATCAAAGAGTTCCAATCCAGTTCGGCTACGGGTGCGCCGCACATGGGCGTCGATGAAGCGATTACCGAGTCTTTGGTAGATGCTCGAATTCCGCACGTAACCGACGAACTTCGGCATCAGCTGCGCAAACAGCTCCCAAATTCCGAGATGGGTTAACACCAGAACTACCGGAATGCCCCTGCGAAACCGACCGTCCATTGCTTCGATATTTTCGATCGTGACTCGACGCAAGATTTTTTCGGGTGGCATCTGGGTGAGTTTGACGCTGCACAGAAGATTCGCGCCCAAGCGTTGAAAATGACGACGCACCAAGCGACGCAACTGCTCTGGCGATCTTTCACCGCTGAAAGCAATGCTGATATTGCGCTGCGCCAGGCGACGGTATTTTCCAAGAACGATCCAGGCGCAAAAACCAAGGAATTGCCCGAGAATGAAGAGAAACGGCAGCGGTAGCACGCTGACAATGGCCGATCCCGCGCGATAAAGAAGATAAACCACAAAATCGAGCATGCAGAGTCGGCAGTGGACCGTGTGGCAGGGTAAATTTGCCTCAGCCGTGCTTCAACCGATATAATGTATGTGGTGTTTCGATCGCCTTTGCATTCTTTGCGCCCTGATTTTACGCAGATCATCTCGCGAACATTCGAGCATGGTCGATTTCTAGTCGTAGGTGCCTCTAAAGAATTGCAGCGGCAGTTTGCCGCCTTGGGAAGGGAAGCCGTCGTTTGCGAGTCGTATCCCGACTTGGAGCGAAAGCTTTCCTGGGACTACAGCGGAGCAGACTTTCAGATTGCGGTCTTGTTTTATTCTGCAATGGACAAGAATGACGACCGGATAGCTGAAGAACTTTCGCGCTGCGCGAGTGAGATTGTGCTGATTCCCGGCGCTGGCGCTGACGTTGCCAAACGCCGTTCGCAACTTGTGGGATCATTTCGGCGGATTGGATTTCTGCCTGATTATATGTTTGATCTTACCGAGATAGATCCGGGAGCCATTCGTGTCCGGCAGCAGGGCGGCGAAATTGCAGATGAGCTTATTCCAGCGGCAGAGACTGCGTTCGCGAGACTCCACAAGCGGCTTAGCGGTTTGCAACAAGACTTGCGTGCGCGCACGACGGAGTTGGAAGCGGCTCATCGCCACATTGCAACCGTTGAAGAAAAACTCCTCAAACTGAAGCAATACCGTCACGAGCTAAAGTTATTGAAAGAACAAAAGCAGTCGCTCCGCAAGTCTCCAGAGCGCAGGGTCGGCCAGCTATTGCTCGCGCCATATCGTCTTCCAGAGAAGCTGGTGAAAACAGTCTGGAAGAAATTGCATCCCCGTGCCACAAAACGTCGGCAAGATCTAACCGAATATCAGCGATGGTTCGAGCGGCACCGCGCGAACATGAACGATCTGGATCGAATGCGACACGAGATGTGCTCGTTTGGGTTGTCGCCGAGCATCAGTATCCTTACTCCAGTCTTCAATACGCCGGTTCCGCGGCTTGAGGAAGCGATCGAATCAGTGCTCGTCCAAGTTTACGAAAATTGGGAGCTTCTGCTGGTCGACGATGGATCTAGCACTGCCGACCTACTGCGCGCTTTGCCTGCGTTGGCTGCGCGAGATCGACGGATCCGTCTCGTAATACTTGAGAGCCATCAAGGCATCGCCGCAGCATCGAATCGAGGATTGGCGCTGGCGCGTGGCGAGTGGGTCGTTTTCCTCGATCATGATGACGTTCTTGAGCCGGATGCTCTTTTCCACGTTGTAAACCTTCTCCAGGCGCATCCCGATGCTGATCTGATCTATTCGGATGAAGACAAACTTGGCGAAAACGGTTTTGAGTCGCCTTTATTTAAGCCTGATTGGTCGCCGGATTTTTTCCTCTCTTACAACTACGTTGGTCATTTGACCGCGGTGCGACGGGAGATTGTTCGGAAAATCGGTGGCTTCCGTTCAGAATTCGACAGCGCGCAGGATTACGATCTCTCTCTCCGCGTTATCGAGCGCACCAATCGTATCCGACATATTCCGCGGGTATTGTACCACTGGCGGCGAAGCGAGGACTCCAGCGCGATCAGCGTTCGACAAAAGCCCGGTCAATTCAATGCATCGCGACGTGCGATTGAAGATCACCTAAAGCGTCGCGGCGAACACGCTCATGTCATGGTAGATTGGCGGACCCATGCCTTCTGTGTGAGACGCGAACTATTGGAAGCCAAGAAAGTCTCGCTCATCATTAGGGGCGAATGCAAGGCGGAGCGATTGGGACAATGGATCGAGAACCTGACTGCCAGGACCAATTATTCTAACTACGAGATCGTTGTGGGCGGGCAGGAAATGGAATCCCTCACACACACACAGTATCGCGTAGTACATGCGTCCGTTAAATCTAGCGCTGCTGCGCTGAGCAATTTTGCGGTACAACAGACCGATGGCCCATGGCTTTTGTTCCTGGACGCTGGTATCGAACCGATCGAGACCGATTGGCTGACGATTATGGCGGAGCACATCCAACGGCCGGAAGTTGGCGCAGTTGGCCCGGGATTGCTCAATGTCAACGGTACAATTGAGCACGCCGGGATTATTCTTGGCGTTAATGGAGTTGGGCAGCCAGCTTTTCGTGGCTTTCCTGCGGAACATCCGGGCGTGAATCGCCAGTTGCAGGTGTCGCGCAACTGTAGCGCGGTTTCTGGCGCCTGCCTATTGACGCGCCGCGAAGTCTTTCTGGAGGTTGGCGGGTTCGACGAAAGTTTGCCAGAACCTTTTGCCGACCTCGATCTTTGCCTGAAAATGCGGCAAGCAGGATATCTGATTGTTTATACTCCATTTGCAAAACTTTACTGGGACGCGGCGCATTGCGAGAAGATCGACACCGGCGTCGAGGCGATTATGCGCCAGCGCTGGTCTGGCGTTCTAGAGCGAGATCCTTACTATAATCCGAATTTGTCTCGCGAATGCGCCGATTTCTCGTTAGGCAAATAAATCGATTCTCTGGATTGAAATGAGCAAGCGCGAAAAGGATCTCTGGCAAGGACTTGACGCTGATGCACGAAAAGCGTTGAGCAACCGCGATTACGCCAGGCAATCTGTCGCACAGGAGCTTTCAGTGCGAGGCATCGATGCAGGTCAACTTATCACTGCCTTTCGGAACGAGCCTGGAGGAAAAGAGGTTTGGATCCCCGGAGTGGAAATTTTTCCGAGAAAAATCCATCCGCAGCGACACCGCGGTTTGTTTGGCGAGTTTGCCAGGCGCGAGGACGGCATTGTCGGAGAGATCGGCCTGTGGCCGAAGCAGTGGTCGGGCGCGCGGATGTTTGCACACAGTGCAAAAGGGTTTCACGTGCATCCGCCCAGCATTCCGGAAGATGTGACTTCCGCGGACTGGTTGCGGCGCGTGTTCATTGACGAAGCTCGTAATTACTCGTTACGCCGGTACGATGAGGAGCAATGGGACGTGATGTTTTTTCTTCAGGGCCGGGCGGAGGTAATTCTGTGCGATATTCGCACTGGTTTTCCCAGACGCATCATGCGTTTTTTTGTGGATGGCGATAATCATCGCACCGAAAACAACGTGGGCATTGTGATTCCACCCGGCGTGGCCCACGCAATCCGAGCAGAAGGCTCGGAAGATGTGATCATGGTTTACGGGACGAGCACGACTTTCCAGCCGGAATTTGAGGGTCGGATCGCGAGCGAAATCGAAACCGCTGAACTGCCTGAGTCTTGGCAAAAATTTCTGGGTAGGGGCGATTGACCCTCAATCGCCCCGCGGGCGGTTCGGGTGAACCGCCCCTACTTGGTCCCATGAAGCGGAGCTTCGATCCAGCGATCCTCGAAATGATGGATCGGCCGCAGCCGGTCTCGCACGAGTTGGAGCGCGACCTACAACGTATCCGGCAACTCAATCGCTGGTTCGGCAGCTATCGTCTTATCTTGAATTTCATACGCAGCTGGCTCCGCCCGGCTACTCGCGCCCGTATCGTCGATCTTGCCACCGGCTCCGGCGACATTCCGCGATTCATCGCCGATTACGCTCGGAGAACTGGCGGGCACGTCGAGATCGATGCTTTAGATCGACAACCTGCGACATTGGAAATCGCCAGAAAATTGAGCACCGGTTACCCGGAAATTTCCTACACGCAAGCCAACGTCTTGGAATGGGATTGCGCTCAAGCCTACGACATCGTGCTATGCACGCTCACGCTGCACCATTTCAGCGACGACGATGCAATTCGGCTCCTGCGCCGGTGTCGCGAGATCTCCAGAAAGTTTGTTCTCGTGTCGGACTTGCGGCGCGGATTTCTGCTCAAGGCTGGCGTTTATCTTTTGACCGCGCTGATCTTCCGGGAACCAATGACGCGCTACGACGCGCGCCTTTCCGCCGCGCGCGCATTTTCATTTTCTGAGATGCACAATCTCGCGATGGATGCTGGCTGGAAAAACTTCGGGCACGAAAAATTTCGCTTCGCACGACAGGCCATTTGGCTGGGTGAATGCCCCAGAGTCCGTCCTTGACGATTTCGCATTTGAAGCCGTATAAAGATTAACGTCCACGCGGAAAGCGATTATGCCGCTCCTCAAGCCAGACCCGACCTTTTACCCATCGCCAAGGCTGGCGATGCAGGCGCCGGCAGAAAAGCATGCCTTCGTGGCAGCGCTTAATCCGCCCGGCAGCAAGCTTAATGACGCGATACTAGTTGTGGATGTTGATCCCGGGTCACGCACTTACGGCCAACGCGTGGGCCAGGTAATCTTGCCGAAGTTCGGCGACGAGCTGCACCATTTCGGGTGGAACGCGTGCAGTTCGGCGCTCTGCCCATATGCGCCCCACCCACACGTCGAGCGCCGTTACCTGGTTGTGCCCGGCCTGCGGTCGTCGCGTATCCACATTATTGACACGAAGCCGAGTCCGCGAAAACCAAAAATCGTCAAAGTGATCGAACCGGAGGAGGTTTTCTCGCGCGCTAATTATTCGCGGCCGCACACCATTCACTGTGGGCCGGAAGGCATTTATGTTAGCGCGCTTGGAGCGCCCAATGGTGACGGCCCGGGTGGCATTTTCATGCTCGACTGCGAGACATTTGATATCTTGGGCCAGTGGGAGATGGACCGTGGCTCCCAGTTTCTTCAGTATGATTTCTGGTGGCATTTGGGATTCGACACGCTCCTCACCAGCGAATGGGGCACTCCGAACATGATCGAGAGCGGATTGCAGCCCGAGCTCCTTCTCGGCAGCAAATATGGTCATCAAATGCACGTCTGGGATTTGCGTCGCCGTCGCCATGTGAAGGCGCTCGACTTAGGCAAGGAACAGCAAATGGTGCTTGAACTGCGCCCAGTGCACAACCCGACCAAGGCATACGGCTTCGCCTGCGTCGTTGTTTCGCTCAAAGACCTGTCCGCATCCGTCTGGCTCTGGCATCGCGACAACGGGTCTTGGGACATAAAAAAGGTGATCGAAATTCCAGCTGAACCGGCAAAGCCGGAGAAGCTGCCGCCAATGCTGAAGGATTTCAAAGCGGTGCCACCGCTAGTGACCGACATCGATCTGTCACTGGACGACAAATTTCTGTACATTTCTTGCTGGGGAACAGGAGAGCTGTTGCAATACGATGTGTCCGATCCATTTAATCCGAAGAAGACCGGCTCGGTGCGCATTGGTGGCATCGTCAATCGCACGCCGCATCCAAAGAAGCCGAACCAGCCGCTCGCCGGCGGACCGCAAATGGTAGAAGTGAGCAGGGATGGTAAACGAGTTTATTTTACCAACTCACTTTACTCTACCTGGGATGAACAGTTCTATCCGGACGGAGTTGGCAGTTGGATGGTCAAACTTGATGTTAGCCCGCGAGGCGGCATCACTTTCGACGAAGATTTTTTCGCAGAGAGCAGCGATTATCGGGTTCATCAAATCCGCCTCGAGGGAGGCGATTCCTCGACAGACTCCTTTTGTTTTCCGTGAACGGGCTCTGGCCGTGGCTGGCGGTCTTCGGGCTCGGTCTTTTCCATGGAGTAAACCCAGCGATGGGATGGTTATTCGCCGTGGCGCTGGGGCTGCAGGAGCAAAAGCGCGCCGCAGTGCTTCGTGCACTGCCACCGATCGCGTTGGGGCACGCGCTTTCTATTGGGATGATCATCGCCGCGGTTCTTGTGGCCAGAACTAGCCTGCCGCATCGCGGTTTAAAAATTGCTGCAGCGGCGACCCTGTTTGCTTTCGGCTTGTATCGTCTCCTGCGATCGCGTCATCCCAATTGGGTCGGCATGCGAGTGAGTTTTGGCGATTTGACCCTCTGGTCCTTTATCATGGCATCTGCACACGGCGCGGGACTAATGCTCGTCCCATTCTTTCTCACGTCACCGGACAAACCAAACATGCATCACGTTGGTTCCCACAACGGTGGTGCGCATCTGGAGGGATTCGCAAATTTCAGCGGGCCATCTCTGCTAAGCGGCTCGGTTGCAGTTCACACTCTGGGATATCTTCTCATGACGGCATTGGTGGCGATGTTGGTTTACGAAAAACTTGGAGTCGGCATATTGCGCCGCGCATGGTTCAACATCGATCTGGTTTGGATGGCCGCGCTGATGATCACAGGCGCATTTATCCTCCTCTTTTGATTCGCCGTCGCTCGGACCTCACTGCATTTCGTGATTCGCGTACCGCACGCAGTTGGATAAAGCTGGCGGCGTGAAAATTCTCACGACGATCGCAGAGGTGCGGGCGCGGCCGCGCGAAAATCGGCGTGTGCTGGTGCCGACAATGGGCGCTTTACACAGGGCGCACGGCGAATTGATTCGCGTGGGGCGTGAACACGCCGGCTCCAATGGCGAAGTGGTAGTCAGTATCTTTGTGAATCCGCTACAGTTTGAACCGGGCAGCGATTATAAGCGGTATCCGCGGCCGGAAAAAGCAGACGAAGAATTTTGTCAAAAGACTGGTGTCGATTTCTTGTTCCGTCCCAGTCCCGCGCAAATGTATAGCGACGATCGCTCGGTGTTCGTCGACGAATCGTCTCTTTCGAAGACCCTTGAGGGCACGTCGCGGCCTGGACATTTCCGCGGTGTTTGCACGGTGGTCGCGAAATTGTTCAACATTCTTGCGCCGGACGCCGCCTTGTTTGGCGAAAAAGATTTTCAGCAACTGGCGATCGTTCGCCGCATGGTGCGCGATCTGAATTTCAACACCGACATTGTTGCAGTGCCGACAGTTCGTGAAGGCGACGGACTGGCTTACAGTTCGCGCAACCAATATTTGAGTGTGGAAGAACGGAAACAGGCGCCCGTTTTATACAAGGCGTTGCGTGCGGCGGCAAATGCCGGCAAAAAATCCGCCGCAGATGTTGTCACTATTGCGCGCAAAGTCATTATGGAAGCGCGGCTGGCTCGGATCGATTATGTTGAACTCATCGATGCGGAAACCTTGCAACCGGTTGAAACGGTTGGGCTGAATTCAGTGCTCCTCCTGGCGGTGTTCTTCGGCAAGACTCGTTTGATCGATAATATCCGGTTGTCATGAAGGAGTGTGATTTCGTCGTGATCGGCAGCGGCATCGCTGGTCTGAGTTTTGCATTGAAAGCAGCAAAGCATGGGTCGGTAGCCGTGATCACGAAACGCAAAGGCGCCGACACAAACACCGCCTGGGCACAGGGCGGAATCGCGTGCGTGACTAGTGATGAAGACTCATTCGAGTTGCACGTGCGCGATACGCTCGAGGCTGGCGCCGGCTTGTGCGATGAAGCAGTTGTGCGCACAATTGTGACGGAAGGTCCGGAGCGCATCCGCGAGCTAACTGAACTCGGCCTGCACTTCGATGAGCGTGAGATCTCGGGACATCGTGAGCTTGATCTCGGCAAAGAGGGGGGGCACTCCAAGCGCCGGGTTCTCCATGTGCGGGACGTAACCGGGAAGGAAATCGAGCACGCTTTGCTGCGCGAATTGGGCCGGCAATCAGATGTGCAGCTGCTGGAAAATCATATGGCGGTGGATTTGATCACTGCGGCCAAGCTCGGTTTCGCAACCGAAGATTGTTGCCTTGGCGTCTATGTTCTGGATGAAAAAACCGGAGATGTAGAAACAATCCGGTCAGATCGGATCGTGCTCGCGACCGGCGGTTGCGGTAAAGTCTATTTGTACACGACGAATCCGGATGTCGCGACTGGTGATGGTGTAGCGATGGCATGGCGCGCGGCTGTGGAGATCGCAAATATGGAATTCATTCAGTTTCATCCCACATGCCTTTTTCATCCGCAGGCGAAATCATTTCTCATTTCCGAAGCGGTTCGTGGTGAAGGCGGCACTTTGCGTAACGACCGCGGCGAAGATTTCATGAAGCGCTACGATCCTCGTGGCTCACTTGCGCCGCGGGATATCGTTGCCCGGGCTATCGATGCGGAGATGAAGCGCTCGGGCGCGAAATGTATTTTCCTGGACATTACGCACCGGTCCCCCGAATTTATTCGTAAGCGTTTTCCGCACATTTACCAGACATGTCTGCGGTTCGGCATCGACATGTCGAAGCAGGCGATCCCAGTGGTGCCGGCCGCGCATTATCAATGCGGCGGGATTAAAACGGATGTGAATGGCGCGACGAGTTTGCCGGGGCTATATGCGATCGGCGAGGTCGCCTGCACCGGTCTGCATGGAGCGAACCGGCTCGCGAGCAATTCGCTGTTGGAAGGCTTGGTAGTGGCGCATCGCGCCGCGGTCGCCACTGTTCGGACGCAATCGACTCCGAAACAAAAAATCCCGTTGCCAGAATGGCAATCGGGAAATGTGCAGGACGTGGATGAACTGGTCGTGATTTATCACAACTGGGACGAGATCAGACGTCTGATGTGGGATTACGTTGGAATTGTGCGCACCGATAAGCGACTGCAGCGAGCGAGCGCGCGGCTGCGAAATCTTCAGCGCGAAATCCGCGAGTTCTATTGGAATTTCAAAGTATCCGTTGATCTGCTGGAGCTGCGCAATCTCGTTACGGTAGCAGCCTTGATTGTCGATTCAGCGCTGTGGCGCAAAGAAAGCCGCGGTCTCCATTACACGTTGCATTACCCCCAAATGGATGATCACCAATTCAGGAGCGATACGTTGTTGTGCCGCAATTGAGTTGGAGGGGCCACACTTTTGGCCAGCGAAAAATTGTCTTGCCTAATCGCCCGTGAGCGGATAAAGGGGACGGCGATAATCCCGCATGAAGAGGCTTTTAGCGTTTTGTCTTAACCTGGGGATGGCGGGCGCGGCGATAGCCGACGAACAATCCACGTCTCCATATGCGACGGCCGCGGATTTTGCCAAGTACGCCATGAAGCTGCGGGAACAGGCGCTGCTCAAGGTGGAGCCGCAAGTTTTCGTGCCAACAAGTTCGCGGCCGATCACACCGCGTTATCCGTGGAAAACGAGCATCGTAACCACAATATTTTGGATCGGTGAAGACGCCGCTGGCAATAATCCTGTGCCCAACCACAAAAGCTCGTGGGACTTTAATTGGGCAGCAAATTACGGCGGAACCGATAATCCTGATCCGAGCGCGCGTCGTGATTACATTCCCGTGGCGTTCATTCCTCACCAGAATCCGTTCTACTGCGCGCTGCCGTATAACGATGTTACACACGGCCAGTTCAAGCCAGAGGCACCGCTGGTCATCCCGTGGTTCAAGCAGAATTACACAGGGGCGGGCCAATCGGTGTGTCGGCATCGCTGGCTTGCCATTCGAAAGGGAAATCGCACTTGCTATGCGCAATGGGAGGATTGCGGGCCGTTTCGTACCGATCACTTCCAGTATGTTTTCGGGAACGAGCGTCCGAAGCCAAACCTCAATCGCGGTGCGGGTTTAGATGTTTCGCCTGCAGTGCGGGATTATCTCAGGCTCGCGCCGACCGATGTGACCGATTGGCAATTTGTTGAAGTCAGTGACGTACCTCCCGGTCCGTGGCGAAATTATGGCGAGAACAACAATTTTGTCACCGCGCGTCGTCTGCTTGAGCAGCGATTGGCCAAACAAACCGCCGCGGCGAAGAAGTAGCGGTTCGGACTTCCTAACTACCTGGCGCAGACGACCGAGAGGGGTTTGCTGACGGCGACGGCGAGGGGATGATCGCCGCTGGAACGCTCGCGGTTGGCTCAGGCTGTGGTGATGTCGGCGAGCGCCCAGGTACGGCCATTCGGATCAACTCCGACACCGTGACGAATTTGAATCCTTTGGCTGCCAAGGCATCGAGGGTAGAAGGCATCGCTTCGACTGTTCCTGGATGAATGTCGTGGGACAACACGATCGAGCCGGGCTGAGTCTCTTTCAGAATCCGGTTGCGAACCACTGCTGGGCCAGGCCGTTTCCAGTCGTAGGGATCAACGTCCCAAAGAATGATGTCGTAGCCCAGCTCATCGTGGATCCAACGTTTCTCCCTTGCTGTGATCGAGCCGTAGGGCGGCCGCATCAAAGTCGGTCGCGTGCCGGTAGCGCTCTGAATTGCGGTGTCGGTACGCCACAACTGCTGGCGGACGTGTTCGTCCGACATCTTCGCAAAATTCGGATGCGACCAACTATGATTGCCAATCTCATGGCCCTCTCGCGCAGCGCGTGCCAGGATCTCGGGATGTTCCGCGACATTCTCCCCTATCACGAAAAAGGTTGCCTTAATGTGGCGGGCGGCGAGCAAATCAAGCAGTTTCGGGGTAAGCGTCGCGCTTGGGCCATCGTCAAAAGTCATCGCGATGTAAGGTGCATCTACGTGGACTGAACTGAATGTGATGCTTTGTTCCGTCGCAGCGTTGGGCTGGCTCTTTACTGAAGTTTGCCGCGAGACTTTCGTCTCGGCTCCAAAAGAAAGCGTTGCGATCAGCCCGGTAACGCAAAGGAAATGCAAACGAAAAAAACTCATCAGCGCAAAAGGGGTGGATTAAACGCGTGTATCTAGGAGAGCTCGTCAGCTACACAAGGCCCTGCCACGGGAGCGAAAACAACGAGTTTTCGCGATCCCGCGAAAATGCGACCATGCTCAACCTTTACGTAATTTCTCCAGTTGCGTGATAAGTGCTTCCGTGCCGCCTGGGAAGTAGCCGTCGAACTGCCAAAGCTTCTGCCCGTCGGCGTCGAGAACGACCAGGGTGGGAAATCCTTGCACCTGGTATTGTTGGGCGAGTTCCTGGTTTTGCTTCTTTAGTTCCGCCGCCTGCGCCTGCCAGCGAGCACCGCCGGGCCGCGGGAAATCCAATTCCAGAAGGACCAAATTTTTGCTGGCGTACTCTTTGAAATCGGATTGCGAGAAAACCTCCTTATCCAGTTGAATGCAGTAGCCGCACCAATCGGATCCGGTGAAATCGAGCAGAAGCAGTTTGTTGCCCGCTTTGGCTTCCTGCTGAGCTTTTTTGTAATCGTTGAGCCATCCGGGCGCGGCCCTGCCGAGTGGCGCATGGAGCAAAATGCAAGCTGCGATAGTAAAGAGAATGAGACGAGGCTTATTCACTTAGCCATCTTCAACCAGACTCCCACCGGGCGCAAGAATGGTGAACCTAAGAGGCAAGGTCGAACACTTCGCGCGCGCAACCCCAGGAGAGCGTGAAGCCGGCGCCACCATGTCCGTAGTTGTGAATGACGTTGCGGCCGTCGCGCAGTTGATCGCGTTCGAGCCGAACGCCCGGTCTTCGGAAAGGACGCAGCCCCACGCGCTCGGTAAGCACACTCGGTTTCTCGATGTTCAACACGCGACTGCATTCTTCAAGAATTCGTGCTGTCCAACTCGGATCGACATCGAGATCATCGCTGATTTCGTTTGTGCCGCCAAAGACACAATCGTTCACGCGGGGGATTACGTACATGAGAGGTGCATCATCGCACACGATTGCGCATGAGAGCTTTTCGATTTTGGGAACGATGGCGACTTGGCCGCGGTGCGGCTCAAGATCGGCATCGCCAACCAGTTCGCGGGCGCCAATGCCGGCACAGTTGATGACCAGATCAAAAGTCGAATCCACATCTTCTAATTGGTCGAAGATGATGTTTTTAGCCACTGATCCGCCAGCTTTCGAAAATCGATTTGCCAGATAATCGAGATAGATCGTTGTGTCCATCAGCGGTACGCTTAGGACGTAACCGCTTTTAAAAACCGGCCACCACCCGCTGGCTACAGCAGAAGCGCCAAGTGGAATCGCCCAGTCTGGAATTTGAATTTCGCCGGCACGGGAGAATTGGCCGAGTTCGATCATCGAAACGCCCGCACACGAATCACGGCTAAGATTAGCAAGCATCTGGTATGTTTCCAGCGCCCATGGAATCACTTTTTCAGCCGGGTGCGCGTCGTAAGGGAACCAAACCGCCGCCGCCGCTCCGGAAGTGGTACGCTGGCCGATTTTTTCGGCAAAGACTGCGGTCCGAAATCCGTGCTCGGCCAGAATCACGCCGCAGGTCAATCCCGAAACGCCAGCGCCAACGATTGCGACAGTTCGATTCACCATTTCAAACGGTAGGGACGGATCGCCGAGCCGTCCGCAGAATTTCGGCGCGGCCGGCCGTCGTGTCCTACCGATAAACAAACGTACGTGCGAAATCCACAGCAGTCATTTAGGGTTGGACCGACATGGTGGCATTAAACCGAGATGGGCTGATTGAAAGAGTTCTAGGAGGTCAGCGAATCTTGCCGGACGAGGCCTTAGAACTTTATCGCTTCCCGCTAGAAGAACTCGGCGCGCTGGCTGATGAACGACGGCGACGGGCAAAGCGCTTGTCATACGGGGGTCGGGGAAATGAGATTGTTACTTACATTGTCGATCGAAACATTAATTATACGAATGTCTGCAATGTTTATTGCAAATTCTGCGCATTTTACCGGACCGAGCGCGACGAAGATCATTACGTTCTGAGCTTCGAACAGTTCGATCAGAAGCTCGACGAACTTTCTGCGGCGGGCGGGGTGCAAATCCTGATGCAGGGAGGCCACCATCCGAAATTGCCATTTGAGTGGTATATTGATCTCTTACATCACATTCGCGCAAAGTATCCGTACATCAATATCCATGGATTCAGTCCGCCGGAATTTCAGCATTTCGCGGAGACTTTCGGGATGCCGCTGCGGCAAGTGATCTCCCAATTCAAAGAGGCGGGGCTCGGCTCGATTCCGGGCGGCGGCGGCGAAATTCTGGTGGATCGTGTGCGGCAGAGGATTTCGCCGTTAAAAATCAACAGCGATCAATGGTTGGAGGTGATGCAGGTGGCACACGAGCTTGGATTGAAATCGAGTGCCACGATGATGTTTGGGCATGTGGAGACGGTTGAAGATCGAATCGAGCATTTGCAACGCATCCGCGAACAGCAGGACCGGAGTGGCGGGTTTACCGCATTCATTTGCTGGACGTTCCAGCCCGAGTACACCGTTCTCAAGGTGAAGCACCCCGCTGGTGTGGCCGAATATTTGCGGACGCAAGCGCTGGCCCGGATTTTTTTGGACAATATAGATAACGTCCAAAGCTCATGGGTAACGCAGGGTCCAGGGGTTGGGCAGATAGCCCTTAAATATGGTGCCAATGATTTCGGCTCGGTAATGATGGAAGAAAATGTGGTGAGCAGCGCCGGAACGACGTTCCGATTGAATGCCGAGCAGATCGAGTCTCTCATCCGTGATGCCGGCTATGAGCCGCGCCGCCGGAATAATTGGTACGAGCTGTTGAATTAAAACCTGCGATCGAACGCTCGATGGACGCAGCACCTGTCACGGCGAAAAATCTTACCTTGACGATTGGCTTCTTATTTCCGATATAGCCGCCTGTCCCGCGTGGATCCGTTTATGCGGGAGTGCGCTTCTTAACCTATGAAAGAACTTTCCGGATGGATGCGCCCCCCGCTGTCAGCAAGTTGGGTCGCATTCATTTGCGTACTGCTTTGGGCGCCATCGGCGCGGTCGCAAGCTCCCCAGCCGTCTCCCCCTACTGTTATTGTTCGGTCAATCGAAGTCGAGTACACGGGGCCGGAGACGGTAAGCAAGGAGCGGATCTTGGCACAAATGCGGACGAGAGTAGGTCAGCCATACAGCGCCGCAGTGGTGGAGCAAGATGTGGAGGCCCTTTACAAGAGCGGTGCGGTTTTAAACGTCCGCATCTTTGCTGAGCCGGAAGCCGATGGCGTCAAGGTGATCGTACAGGTGCAGACGCGTTCGATCGTGCGCGAGATTGTAATTGATGGCGCCGAACGCATCAAAGCGAAGAGACTACGCAAGGAAATCAAATTGCGACTCAACCAGGCAATCAACGAAGAGAAATTGGAGGAAGCGCGCCAAAAAATCATCGAAGTTTATCAAGCGCACGGCTTCACCGATGTCAGCGTGCAGTTCCGTGTCGATTCGATTGACGAACGGCACGGGACTGCGCGGGTCGTTTTTACTGTTAACGAAGGAGCAAAAGGCGCGGTGGCCCAGATCCGTTTCGAGGGGAACGCGCATTTCAGCGACTGGCGACTGCGAAAAGAGATGAAAACGAAGCGCAAAACGATTGTTTCGTTCCTTGATAAATCCGGCCGGCTCGATGAAACCCAGTTGCAACAGGATCTGGACAGCCTCCGCGAGTGGTATCAGAACCACGGCTTCATCGATGTGGAAATTAAAGATGTGCGCCGGGAACGGAACCCAAAGGGCGCGCTGACCATCACCATCGTGATTGCGGAAGGTCCACAGTATCACGTCGGCAAGATCACCGTTTCGGGAGAGAAAATAGCGAAGGAAGAGAGCATTCGTGCCCTGCTAAAAATGAAGGAGGGCAGCGTTTATTCGCCGAAGCAGTTGCATGATGATGCGAAGGCGGTGGCCGATGCTTACGGCAGCGGCGGCTACGTCGATCTTGTGATTACGCCGGAGAGCACGCCAGCCGGCCCTGCCTTGGTCGACGTGCATTATAAAATCGAGGAAGGCGAACGCTCGTTTGTGAATCGAGTCAATATTGTTGGCAACACGCGCACGAAGGATAAGGTTATTCGCCGCGAAGTCCTCGTCGCGCCGGGAGATGTGTTCAACACCGTTCGAGCAGACACGACAAAAAAACGTCTGGAGAATCTCGGGTATTTTTCCAAAGTCGAAACTTACCCGGAAGATACGGATGTGCCCGGCCGGAAAGATCTCACGATTTTGGTGCAGGAGAAGCGAACCGGGTCATTTAGCTTCGGCGCTGGTTTCAGCACTGTCGATCAATTGGTTGGGTTCGCGGAACTAACGCAAGGCAATTTTGATTTGTTCAATTGGCCCACCTTTACCGGCGGCGGCCAGAAATTCCGGGTGCGCGTCCAGTACGGCACTCAGCGCAAGGATTTTCTTCTTAACCTGACCGAGCCGTATTTCCTCGATCGAAGGTTGTCGTTGAGCGGTCAGCTTTTTTTTACGGAAGCAGATTACCTGAGCGTGGAATACAACCAACGCAATTACGGATTCACAATCGAATTGCGCAAACCGATTACTTCCTTTGCCTACGTTAGCTTGGGATATCAGCTACAGGACATCGATATTTTTGACGTGTCCTCGGGTGCCTCCGCGTTCATAAAGTCACAGGAGGGTTCGTTTACCGAAAGCAAGATAATCAGCAGTGCCGTATTCGACCGGCGCGATAATACGCTGCTCACGCGGACTGGGCAACGCATTACCCTTTCGCCATTTATTGCGGGCGGGTTTCTTGGAGGCAACACTCAGATCTACGGCTGGGACCTGGAGGGATCGCAATATTTTCGTCTTAAATGGGACACCATCTTGCTGATTAACGGCGAAATTGCGACGGTTAATACGTGGGGAAATGGAAGCGAGGTTCCCATCTTCGAACGCCTCTACCTTGGAGGCGCGAATAACCTCCGCGGATTTCCCTACCGCGAAGTTGGCCCGCAAGATGTGACGGGCGAACCGATAGGCGGCCAATCAATGGCTCGGGCGACAGTTGAATGGACTTTCCCGATCGTTGAAAAAGCGCGTGGCGCAATTTTTTACGACACGGGTTTTGTCAATAGCGATGCCTGGTCCTTCGGGTTCAAGCACATCGCTTCGGATGTCGGTGTCGGGATTCGACTGAATCTACCTATCGGCCCATTGCGCCTTGACTATGGGTATCCGCTTCAACGGGACGGCTATAATGGTGGCGGCCACTTCAATTTCAGTGTCGGTTACCAATTTTGAACAAATATAAATGGTTGCAGTCTAACGCGGTTCCATCGACCGTTGCCGTTGTCTTATGAAGAAGTTTGTTTCCATGCTGTTTGGTTTGACGGTGGCCTTTCCAATTGCGGCCTTTGCGCAAGGCTCACTAAAAATCGGGACCGTCGATGTGAAGCGTGCCTTTGATGAGTTCGGCAAGAAGAAAGAGGCGGACGCAAAACTTAACGACGCCAGAAACGCTGCCCAGAAGGAATTTACGGACCGAGCAGACGCGTACAAGAAAGCGCTGGATGAGATTAACAACTTGAACAAACAACTCGAGTCGCCAGCGCTTAGCGCCGAAAAGAAGACTCAAGCCGCCAAGGAGCGTGACGACAAAATCGCTAACATCAAAACCATGGACCGGGAGCTCCAGGATTTCCGCCAGACCCGCGAACGGCAGCTGCAGGAACAGGCGATGCGCATGCGAGAAGGCATTGTTAAGGAGATCACCGATGTCGTGATGGAAAAAGTCAAAGCTAAAAACTTGGACTTGGTCTTCGATAAATCGGGCATGAGCATTAACGGTGTTCCTGTTGTCATGTACTCACCCGATAATGACGATTTTACCAATGAGGTCGTTACCGCCCTAAACAAGCCAGGCCGCGCCAGCGCAAGTTCGGCGTTTACCAGTCCGTCTCCGTCGCCGCCAAGAGCGTCAAAGCCGTAGCTTAATTTACACGGACTGAAATGCACGCGGTCTGAGGCTCGCGTGTATTTTTCGTACAGTGAAAAGCAGACGCCTGTGCAGGCCTAATTCGTCCGGCAGCGACTGCGAAACATGAGCGTTTCGTTATGGGTCAGACCCGATTTCGTTCCCACCGGCTACCCGCAGTCAGTTTTCTGTTTTTCACTTCCACGCTTACGTCACTGGGCGCGGGTTGGCAATCAACTCTGACGAAAGAGGCGCCTGGAAATTTTCCGGAGCTGCGGCCTGTTCGCGCAACGTACCGCTTCGGCTGGGCGGGATTTACTGCGGCTACGGGCGAAATCCATTTCACAAAGCCCTCGGAAAATAGGTTTCAACTCGATGGGACAGGACGGACGATGGGCTTCGTTCGTACGTTGTGGAAGTTGGACGTGGACTACCATTCAGTGGCCGATGCGCAAACCCTGCGCCCCATCGAGGCGCGGCAAACGGAGAATTATCGATCCAAGAAAATCGCAACCCATCTTGCTTTCACAAATAACGGCGTCACTCGGACAAGGATAGAAGGCCAGACAGGCTCCGCCGGAACAAAGACGCGCCAGTTCCGTTTCCCTGATCTCTTCGATATGCAGGCGGCCATGCTTTATTTGCGGAGTCAGTCACTCAGAAGCGGAGACGTTCATCGGGTTGTCGTTTATCCGACCAATAGTGCCTATCTCGCTACCGCGACTGTAATTGGCCGGGAAAAAATCTCCGTCCGCACTGGTGACTACAAGGCGATCAAAATCGATCTTCAATTGAAGCGGATCGGGAAGCACTTGGAATTGGAACCACACCGGAAATTTCGTCGCGCCACGATCTGGGTTTCAGATGACGCTGACCGGATGCTGCTTCGCATTGAAGCTCAAATTTTCGTTGGCACAGTCTGGGCCGAACTTCAGTCGCTACAGTTCGATAATTCGAGATAGGAGCAAAGGGAAAGCTGACCGATTCTCCCGCTAATCCTCCGGCAGATCGGCAGCTATTCCGGGACCCATTCACCATGCACTGGCGGCGGGGGTCGAAAACGTCGCCGCGACGGATCATAGAGTGGTTCGCGTGGGGGCGGCAGCAACCGAAGCGCAGCGAGCGTTTCTAAATCCAGCTGGCCCGTGACTGGAAGGTGCGTTCGTGCTTGGTACGCGCGCAGCGAAAATTCCATTGGCGCACTGTAGGCACCGTCAATTTCTCCTCGATACAAACCGCGGCGCGCCAAGGCTAGTTGAGCGGATACAACGACTCTGCGTTGTACATCTAAAGGGGCAGACTCATATGGAGTTCCAGGAAGGAGCGCTGTACCCGGGGAAGCGCTTGGATACACCGGGCTGGACGGATACACCTGTCGATCTTGCGGCGCATTGGCAAAAGGCTGAACCGGCACCGGCGTCGCGCTCGCTCCCGCGTTGGTGGATTGATCGCTCGGATTTACGGCGCTGGGTCCTGGCGATGGACTCGGTTTTGCCTCACGCCGTGCCACACCTGAAGAATCAATCCCAAGAGACTGCAGCGTCTCACTGTTGAGGTCCCCGTTTACCGTGAGCCCGTTGCGTATTTGGTAGCGGCGAATCGCAGCGGTTAGATTTGCGCTCGGTTCTCCGGTGATCTCGCCATAATAGAAACCCTGGTCCTTCAGCGCCTGCTGAACGCTCTCAGTCATTTGATCCGCGCGCACGAGCGCAATCGACAGGAGAAGAATCACCGCACCCACTCTCGTCTTCACGGAATGTTATTTTTGACGCCCTGCATTTTCGCTTATTCAGCGCTGTTCCGGATCTGTCACAGCGATTGTTGATTGACGCTGCTTCAGTGCATCGCGGTAGCGCAAGATTCCGTCGCTGACCGCCGCGGCAATTTCCTCCCGATAATCTTCGCTCGCCAGCTTCGAAACGTCCTCCTTATTTGTGAGAAATCCGCCTTCTACCAGAACAGCGGGACAAGTCACATTTGCGATTACAAAGAACTGTCTGGCCTTTGTGCCGCGATCCAGTGCCCGCGTGCGCACTACCAGCGCTTCCTGAATGAAACTGGCAAGGCTTTGGCTCTCAAGATTTGGCGATTCCGAAAGCGCGCGCCAAAGAAAGGGTAGCCACGAAGCCGCAAATGAGCCGCCAGTGATTTGATGGCCCGCGTAATAGGTTTCCACCCCAGTGGAGACCGGCCGGTTATCTTCGTTGAAATGAATACTTATAAGGATGGAATCTCTTACGCGATTGCCGAGCGCTGCGCGATCGGCCAGTGAAACATAGCTGTCGCCCACGCGCGTCATCACGGTAGCGATCCCCTCTGCCTCGAGTAATCGCTCGATTCGCCGGGCCACATCCAGCGTCAGATCTTTTTCAAGCACGCCACCGCAGATGGCACCGGAATCCTGGCCGCCGTGACCGGGATCAAGAACTACTACTGCGAACGGCTTGGGTGCGGGCGGCGGCTGCGCGATGTGCGGCTTTACAAGTCGCTGCCGTGCAGGGATCCGCTGCATCCAGACGAAAGACACGATCATCAGCAGCAACCCTGCCAAGGCCAGTATGCTCCCTATGATTTGTCTTCCTCGTGATCGTTGGTCGGACATTTCTCTCCATTTTTATTCGTGAATCAATACGCGCAGTTCCTTATCCAGTAACGACCGATAGCGAATTGCCCGGCTCGCGTCGCGCTCGAGTATTCCGGCTTCGACTCCGGTTTTGGCAAGTTGCTCCTGCCGATATTTGGCAATGACTACGTGCTCCGGCAACTCCTTTGCATCCTTTGTCTGCAAAGTCATATGTCCAATGCTCCATGCATCCAGCCCAGAATTGAGCGTTGCCTCAAAGCTGGCGTCCGACGAATGTTCGGCTTTCAAAAACGATTCCATCAACTCGCTAGATTGCCGGGTCCCGCTGAGCACGGCGAAATCCCGCCGCGCCTGTGCGAAGGTTGCGCCATTGCTGGCAATCTCGCCGTCGTAATCGACTCGCAAGAACAAATCTTCTTCGGGATGATCACCTACTTCAGCAAAAAGCATCCGCGCCAGATAAGGCGCGCCATAAACCTGTTCGAAGGCGCCCTTCATCACCGGACTAAGGGAGTAATGCACCAGGCGCCGCAGCGAAACGTCGGCAGCCGAGCGAGTGAACCCTTCGGTGCTAGCTAGCTCGATGGCTGCCATCCGCAGCCGCTCGATGTCTCCAGGGTGACCGATCGCGCCCATGGCAATTCGGTCGTAAATTTCGTAGATTTTCTGCCGAGCCTGACCAAGGGTGAAGAACAGGATGCCATCGCGATAACCGAGTGCCACGATCGGGCTGCCCGTGGCGAGCTGCGTTTCGATGTACTCGCGGCGATTGGCGATCGCCTCAACCCAGCGATACGGCTCTTCAATCATGCAACCGTTTCTTTGAACACGGCAGCAATTTTGCTTTCCGGCAAGGTCCTGATCCCTTCGCGCGACACTATTTTGATCAGCGGATAAATCTTGCCGCTCCGATCCACGCCACCTGTCGATGTGTCGGACTCCGCTGCTGTGTCCAGCGCGCGCAAGGCAATTGATATCGCTTCATCCTCGCTCGTTTTTTGCAGCGGCTTCGCGCCCCAATTGTTTTCGTAATACAGAATGCCACGCACCGCGGGTGATCCTGATCCGGTCGCAGCGTAATCAGTTGCTTCAAATTGCGCTCCCATGGCATCGTAAAAATAGAGTCGCGGTTCCGGTTTTGGATGAGAATTGTATGTCGCAAAAATCGGGACCACGACTCCCACTCCTTGCACTACGAATCCGAAATTGTCGCGCAACAGCTTGGAGAGCGCGCGCACTTTGCCGTCCACACTCATTTCCTGCAGTTGAGTGCGCCGGAAATATTGGAACGAATGTTCGAGCACACGTGCCATCTCCCAAGCCGTCGCGGGTACGCCGGCGATTGCCATGATCGAATGCCGATCGATTTCCAGAACTTTGTCGGCGCGATCGTAAACAACGGTGTTGCCAGCCGTGGCGCGCCGATCGCCCGCCACCAGCACGCCGCCAGAGAATTTGAAAGCGAGAATGGTAGTCGCCTCCGTTGGCTGCCACGATTTTTGGTGTGGTGCCGCCGCCGCCGAACCCGGAGTTACGGTCGGCAAGGTGAGTAGCCCTTTGCGCCGGAGCAACGCGGGAAAATCGTCAGCCACGCCAGCGAAATGCGGGTCAAGCGTCACTAGGGACGGCTCCATTATTGGCCAGTGCGCTGGCGATATCGCTTAGATTGGTTGGGATCGACCTTGCGCATTTTTTTTAAAAGATCCTTGGTGTCCGGTCGTGAAACGTCCGGTGAACGCGGGCCGCCGCCATCGCCTTGTTTTGGTCCCCACGGAACTGGATCGAGTGGCTTTTGAATGCGCTCTGGCATAAAAAAATCTAAGGGCAAATATGGGAAAGGCAAGCGATCCGCGCGTTGCGGATCTTACAAACTGTGGCTACAGCCCGTGCTTGCCAGACAAAGCCGCTGATGCCAACATTCGAGAGAATGAAGATGTCTCCCGTTGGTGCCGCGGCGTTCTTCTTCGGCTTGCTGTCGTTCGCCGCCGCCTGGGCGCAAGCACCGTCGCCAGAATCATCGAAATCGCCGGAGTCTGTTCAGCTGGAACTGTTAACAAAAAAAATCGACGAACAGAACACAAAAATCGACGCGCTCTCTCAAGAGATCCTCAAACTGGAGCAGCAGGTTTCGCAGATCCGTCCGGGGGTAATGATCGGAGAAAGCACGCCTTCGACTTCTGCGGCAGGGGCTCCGGCCGAATCAGCGTCGCGTCCTCAGAATGGCAATACCCATGTGGTTGCCCGTGGGGAGACGCTCACATCCATCGCAAAAATGTACAAGGTGAGCGTGGATGAATTGCAAAAGGCCAATCACATCGAAGACGGTCGTAAACTGCAGGCTGGACAAACTATTGTCATTCCGGCGGCGTCATCGCCCTCGCCGTCTGTTTCCCCGCCGCCAACCGAATAGCAGGCACACCTGCCAATCAAAACTGGTGCGGGCCCGCGCCATCCCTCTTGGCCTTAGACCGGCAATTCCTGATCTAACGTGGCAAGTGGCACAATCCCGGTTTCCGCTGGGGCTTCCAATTGAGCTTGCGGCGACGTCTCCAGGAGGCTTTGCTCGCACAGACGCGCGTATTTTCCGCCCAGTGCGATCAGTTCGTCATGCCGGCCGCGCTCGATGATCCGTCCGTGATCAAGCACCAGAATTTGGTCCGCGTGCACGATGGTCGAAAGCCGATGCGCGATCACTATCGATGTCCGATTCGCCATCAAATGTTCCAGTGCTTCCTGAATCAGACGCTCTGTTGCCGTGTCCACACTGGCAGTCGCTTCATCGAGGATTAAGATCGGCGGATCTTTTAAGAGCGCTCGTGCTATTGAGAGCCGTTGCTTTTCTCCCACGCTCAATTTCACGCCGCGCTCCCCGACCACGCTTTCCAGACGCTCTGGCAAACGTTCGATAAATTCTCGCGCGTTCGCCGCGTCCACCGCGCGCCATAACTCCGCCTCGCTAGCGGTCGGGTTCCCCATCAAAAGATTTTCGCGGATCGATCCGTTGAACAGGAAGCTCTCCTGCGTCACCACTCCGATCGCTTCACGCACAGCGCGCAGCCTGTACTCCCGAATAGGTCTGCCATCGATATAAATCTGCCCGCTGGTGAAGTCGTAAAAGCGCACCAGCAAATTCACCAGCGTCGATTTTCCCGCACCAGTCGCTCCGACCAGCGCAATCGTCGCGCCCGGCCGCGCACGAAATGAAATGTGCCTGATCGCTGGCAATCCGTCTGTGTAACTGAAGCTCACGTCTTCATAGCGAATGTCGCCCGCAATTCGCGCCGTGTGGCGGCGATCGGCGACCGTGGCGCTGGGATCACCGATCCCGGCTACAACGCCTGGCTCCGCTGGTTCATCGAGAATCTCAAACACGCGTTCGCCCGCCGCGCGTCCGGCTTGGACAAGTTGATTGAGCTGATGCAACCGGCTGATCGGATCATAAAGAAATGCCGTCAACATCAGAAAGGCAACCAGATCGCCGATCTGCATCGCGCCAGACAACACCGCGTGACTGCCGAACCCCAACACGAGCACAGCGCCGATCGCTTCAAACATCGACATCGACGGCGAGTAAATGGCCCACGTCCGCATCACTACGAGCGTGGCGCGCCGCAATTGGTCGCTTGCCCGATTGAAGCGCGCGTGCTCCTCCCGCTCCCGCACGAAACTTTTGATCTGGCGAATCCCGGCAAGATTATCGTGCAACAGTGCGTTGATGGCCGACGAAGCGCGTCGCTGCAATCGATAACGCCGATGCGCGGTGAGGGTGTACGCCAGCGCGCCACCGATTAGCAACGGAAACGGCACCAAGGCAAGGATCGCCAGCTTGGGATTCCAATAAAACATTACGGCCATCACGATCACGATTTGCAATACCGCAACCACGCCCTGCTCGATTCCATCGATCAGCACCCGCTCGACAGAGTTTACGTCCTCAATCACGCGCGTCATCAGGTCGCCGGTGGCGCGATCATCGAACCAGCGCAACGGCAGGAGTTGAACGTGCGAATACAAATCGCTGCGCAGATCGAAGATGACTTTTTGCTCGAACGTGTTGTTTAGAATAATCCGCAGCGCATTGAAAACATGTTGAAGCAGAAATGCCACTGCCGCCAGCGCAATGAGCGGCAGCAACTTGTCGGGACGGTGCGCTCGCACCACGTCGTTGATGATCCATTTGGTGGCGCTCGGAAAAACAATCACCATCAGCGTAGTCAAGATTGCGCAGCTTAACGTGCTAGCGGCTATCCATGGATAGCGCTTCAGATACGCAAAAACGCGCCAGACTGTTTTCATCGCCAGATCAAAGTCGACGCGCAGGTCACGACGTCAAGGTAGGGCGATTGACCTCAATCGCCCTTTGCTACTAATTTTTCCCGATGACTAACGAATCATACCCTTTCTCCGACGAAATTCACATCGAGCAGCTTGAGGTTTCCGCTCGTATCGGAGTCCCGGAGGAAGAGCGCGCCGCGCCGCAACGATTAACCGTCAGCATTTCCTTTTGGCCGTATCAGCAGGCGCGAGATCGGGCCGACAATATCGAACAGACCGTCAACTATTCGGCGGTGGCCAAGGAAACGAAGAGTTTTGTGCGCGACCAATCGGTCAATCTAATCGAGACGTTGGCCCATCGGCTCGCAGCGCATTTGCTGAAAACTTTTCCGATTCAGAAAGTGACGGTCGAAGTGCGCAAGTTTCCTCTGCGGGACGCGGAGTACGTCTCGGTGACTGTAACGCACACTGCATCCGTCAGTTAACGATGCGCAAAGGACGATTCAACAAACCCCGCTGCCGAGATCGCGCAGCGCTACAGTGAATCCGTTTCGTCCGATTGGCGGCCTTATCGCTACGATCTCGCTGGTTCCATCGCCCACGCGGCAGCGCTCACTCGCGCGGGAATCATAACAGCAAACGAACGCGGAAAAATTGAGAGCGGATTGCGCGCAATCCAGAAGGAGATCGCATCAAGCAAATTCAATTGGGATCGCTCTCTCGAAGACGTGCACATGAACATCGAAGCCGCGCTCAGGAAACGAATCGGGCCCGCCGGCGCGAAACTGAATACTGCGCGAAGCCGGAATGATCAGATTGCGCTCGACCTGCGTCTTTATGTCAAAGCGGAGATCGCGGAAGTGTTATCGCGCCTGCAAAATTTGCAGCGGGTGCTGCTCAACCTCACGGAAAAGCATATCGATGTTGTAATGCCCGGTTACACGCATCTCCAGCGCGCTCAGCCGATCACGTTTTCCCATTACTTGCTCGCCCAAATTGAGGCCTTTCAACGTGACTCAGAACGGCTTGAGGATTGCCTTGACCGAGCAGATGTTCTTCCGCTTGGCTCAGCCGCGCTTGCTGGATCGACAATCGTACTTGATCGCGAATTCCTCGCGCGCGAGCTCGGTTTTTCGCGCGTAACTCAGAATACCATCGATGCCGTAAGCGATCGCGATTTCGTGTGCGAATTTCTTTTCTGCCTCGCCATGATTGGCGTGCATCTCGCGCGATTGAGCGAGGACTTCATCATCTGGAGCACGAGCGAATTCGGCTTCCTGGAATTCAGCGACGCGTTTTCCACCGGTTCGAGTTTGATGCCGCAGAAAAGAAACCCTGACATGGCGGAGCTGACCCGCGGCAAGACGGGCAGACTTTACGGAAATTTGATGTCGATCCTGATTACGATGAAAGCGCTTCCCTCTTCCTACAACCGCGACCTGCAGGAAGATAAGCACGCGCTTTTTGATTCCGTCGATACGGTTCGCTCCGCGCTGGAGATGTTCGCGGCGATGCTGCGGGAATTGAAAATCAATCGTCAACGCATGCAAGCCGCCGCGAACGACCCAATTCTCCTTGCGACAGATCTGGCGGAGTATCTGGTAAAGAAGGGGATGCCGTTTCGCGAGGCTCACAAACTCGTCGGCAAAGTGGTGGCACTTTCTGTAGCGAATGAAATTCCGCTCAATCGGATTCCGCTTGCTGAACTGCAAAAATTTTCGCCGCTCTTCGATAGTGATGTTGCGACGATTTTCGGTGTTTGCCGTTCGCTTGCCCAGCGGCGGGCGATCGGTGCCCCGTCGCCTGAGAACATCACAGAGCAGATCAATCGCTGGCGCTTGCATCTGGGTAGGGGCGATTGACCTCAATCGCCCGCGGGTGGTTTAGGTGAACCGCCCCTACCTAAGCATTCGCTTTTCTGGTGCCTGTTCATAATCTTCAGATTGTGAAGCAGAGCAAAATCGTGCAGGACGACAGCCCTTGGAAAACCATTTCCAGTGAACGGCACTTTGCCAACGCGCATCTCGCCGTCGTGACCGATCACGTCCAGACACCGGCGCGAAGCCAACCGCGTCCGTGGACGATCGTGCATCGCAAAGCCGCCGTGGTCATTGCGCCGATGACGCACGACGGCAAGATCGTCCTTATCCGCCAAGAACGCATCCCCATCCGCGAAGCAATCTGGGAAATGCCCTCTGGTCAGATCGACAATGCCGAAAAACGGGCGTCGGAAACAATCGAACAGGTCGCCTTGCGCGAACTTCGTGAGGAGGCCGGTTACGAGCTGGCTACAGACGGCGAACTCATCCCGCTGGGTCATTACTTTACCTCGCCCGGCTTCACGGATGAGCGTGGTCATTTCTTTCTGGCGCGCCCGGTCGTGCCGTGTCCTGATTATGTGCGCGATGAATCGGAATCGATTGTGGACTGTCGTCCGTTCGCGGTTTCAGAAATTCGCCGCATGATTGCTGAGAGCGAAATCCGTGACGCGAATACTCTTGGCAGTTGCGCCCGGCTGGCGGCGCGCGGCTTTATCTCGCTTGGGTCGCGTTAACTCTGAAACCGTTCACGATTAAATTATCGATCCAATGGCCCTGCAGGACATTTTCAAATTTCGCGATCTACCGGAAAGCGAAACCTCGAAACCATTTCTTGAGCACTTGGAGGACTTGCGTTGGACGATCGTGAAGATGGCGATCACGCTCGCTGCTGCGATGATTGTTTGCTTCGCGTTTCGCTCGGCGCTCGTGCACATCCTGCAGGCGCCGCTGCGCGATGTCGGTTCGCAAATCGGTACGCTCAAGGCGCTCGGTATCACCGATTCAATCGTAATTTCATTTCATCTCGCGTTTTACGCGGGAATCGTTCTCTCTTTTCCGCTCCTGCTGTATTTTCTCGCGGTATTCGTCCTGCCAGCCCTCACCGCAGTCGAGAAACGCTTTCTATTTCCTGCGATCGGCGTCAGCTTCGCTCTCTTCCTTCTTGGCGTGTTGGTTTGCTATTTTTGGTTGCTGCCCAAAACGATTCTCTTTTTCTTTCGCGACACTGAGTCGCTCGGCTGGGCGCCCACGTGGACGGTGCAGCAGTATTATTCTTTCGTGACGCGATTCACCATCGGGTTCGGTCTGGCGTTCGAACTGCCGGTCGTCGTTCTGGCGCTGGTTCGATTTGGATTGATCACTTACAGATTCATGGCACGCACCCGGCCATATGCCATCGTCCTTATCTTTGTCCTGGCGACCATCATCACGCCAACGCCCGATATTCTGACCCTGATCGCAATGGCGCTGCCGATGTGTCTGCTCTACGAAAGCTGCATTTGGATTGCCTGGCTCATGGAACGTCGTAATACCAAATCGATTGCCTAGCGATGGCGGCGTCTCAGAGTAAATCCAGTTGAGGCTTTGCAGCAGTCGAGGTGGACTTTTTTTTTCGTCGTGATTTCGCAGGCGCGGGGGATTCGATTACGCCGTTGGGCCTTTCCAAATGCGCTAAAATTTCCCTTGCACGATCGAGAATTTCTTTCGGCAAGCCGGCGAGACGCGCCACCTGGATTCCGTAGCTTTTGTCCGCGCCGCCGGGGACGATTTTGCGCAGGAAAATAATTTGATCGTTCCACTCGCGCACGGCGACGTTGAAATTGCCGACGCCAGTGCGTTCCTCAGCGAGCTTTGTTAGCTCGTGATAATGCGTGGCGAATAACGTGCGCGCTTTGATTTTGTCGTGTAGAAATTCGGCCACGCTCCAGGCAATCGAGAGCCCGTCGAATGTCGATGTTCCGCGCCCAATCTCGTCCAGAATGACGAGGCTGCGCTCGGTGGCATTGTTGATGATGTTCGAGGTCTCGTTCATTTCCACCATGAACGTCGATTGACCGCGCCCCAGATCGTCGTTTGCGCCGACGCGTGTAAAAATGCGATCGACCAATCCGATCTCGGCGCTCTCAGCTGGAACGAAGCTGCCGATCTGCGCCATCAACACAATCAGTGCGACCTGGCGGATGTAAGTTGATTTTCCAGCCATGTTCGGACCGGTAACGATCGCCAGCCGCAAGTTCTCACCGTTCAGCGATGTGTCGTTCGGCACGAACTTCTCTTCCACCAAATTTTGATCTAGCACCGGATGCCGTCCGTCCTTAATGATGAGACGCAGTGTGTCGTTTAACTGCGGGCGGCAATAACGAAAAAGCCGCGCGGTTTCCACCAGCGCGCAAATGATGTCGAGAATCGCGATCGCCTCGGCGGTCTGCTGGATTGGCCCAAGTTCACGTAACGTTTCGTTCCGTAGTTTTTGGAAAAGTTGGTATTCAAGCTGACGCGCGCGTTCGTCCGCCCCGAGGATCTTTGCTTCCATTTCCTTCAGCTCGGGGGTGATAAACCGTTCGCCACCCACGGTGGTCTGCTTGCGTGTGTAATGCGCGGGCACGTTCGCTAGATTGGATTTCGTCACCTCGATGAAATACCCGAAGACAGAGTTGTAGCGGACTTTGAGCGATTTGATGCCGGTCGCGGCGATTTCACGCTCCTGTAAATGGCTGATCCACTTTTTGCCTTCTCGCGACGCCTGACGAAGCTCGTCAAGATCGACATCGTACCCGTCGCGGAAGATTCCTCCTTCCTTTAGCGCTAACGGCGGATCATCGACGAGGGCTTTGGCCAACTTCTCCGCCAGTACGGGCATTTCCTGAATTTCGTTTTGCAGTCGAACTGGTAGGGCGCCACCGCTCGTCGCGCCGTCTCTTTCCGCGACCGTGGGCGTTTTGCCAAAACTCGTTCGCTCAACGAGCTTTTGTAATTCGGCTTTCAACTTGGGGATTTGTTGCAACGAGGTTTTTAACGCGACCAGATCGCGTGCGTTGCCTGATGCCTGGCTCAAGCGCCCCGCTGCGCGTTCGATATCGCGAATGGATTTCAATTCAGCGCGGGTCGAGGCAAGCAGGTCCGGCTCTTGCAACAAATCCGCGATCATTTGCTGGCGGCGTTCCAGTTCAGTCAAATTGCGCAACGGTTGCAAAATCCAGGCGCGCAATTTGCGTCCGCCCATTGGTGTGACCGTGCGATCGAGCACCGCGAGCAGGCTGGTGTCACGCGCGCTTCGCGATCCGACCAATTCGAGATTCGTTTGCGTGGCGGCATCGAGGAGCACGTAATCCGCGGGCGCGTCGCATCGCAGCGATGCGAGATGATCGATTTTCCGCCGGAGCGAATGCTTCAAGTAATGAACGATTGCGCCCGCCGCTGCTACCGCCTGTCGCATGTGCGTGCAGCCAAATCCATCGAGCGATTTCGTTTTGAAATGCTCGCACAACGTGAAGACCGCTTGCTCCGGCAAAAATGCGTAGCTGTCGTACGCAAGCGCGCCAGCGATTTCTTTGAACTGCGCCTTCTGCTCTTCGTTGACAATGAGTTCCGACGGCGAAACGCGCGCCAGTTCGTCAAGGAGCGCTTGTCGATCTTGCAGTTGCGTGAGCCGGAACTCACCCGTGGTTAGATCCGCGTAGGCAAATCCGAATACGCCATCGTCCACGTAGACGGCACCGAGATAATTCGCGCGTTTCGATTCGAGCAAATCCAGATCGCTCACCGTGCCCGCGCTGATGATCTGGGTGATATCACGCGAAACAATCTTGCCCGGTTGCGGTTCGCTGGTCTGATCGCAAACCGCCACGCGCCGACCGGCCTTGATCAGTTTGGCAATGTAAGTTTGCGCCGCGTGATACGGCACGCCGCACATTGGGACACCATTGCGTTTCGTTAAAGCGACATTCAGCAAGCCAGACGCTTCCTTCGCGTCCTCAAAAAACAGCTCATAAAAATCGCCGAGCCGAAACAGCAGCAGCGTGTCCGCAGGGATACTCCCCCGCAGCCGCCGGTACTGTTGCATCATTGGAGTGAGCGCATCCTGCATTACACAATCTTGCTAAATCGCGAGGCGAAGTAAAAGCTTCTTGCTCAAAAGCCCATCGAAGCAGAGTGAAATTGTGGAAACTTGGCTCCATCATTTTCCACTCGGAAGTTTTGTGCAGTTCTTTGTTCTGCTTAATGGATCGGCGAGTAGCCTGTTCAACGGGGGAACAGGCTCCGTACACAACCGCGAAGCGCCGATGAAACTTCTGCGCGGCAGTGTCATGCGGGGCGTTGTCAAGCTTGCTCCCGGAGGAAATCGATCTCCTCGTGCACGCGTAAACCGAGCCGATCAGTCGCGCATCATTTTCATCGCCTGCCAGACGATTCGGTCGATCAGTTGCGGATAGGCGAGACCTGCTTTGCCCGCTGAAAGCGCGAAGTCCTCGTCTGCTGCCAGATGCGGATTTGGGTTTGCCTCGATGAAATAAACTTCATTGGCCGGCGTGAGCCGCAGATCGATGCGCGCGTAACCGTCGATCGTGAGCAGACGATAGATGCGCTTGCACGTTCCCTCGATTTCTCCAACGAGCGCTGGGTCGAGTCCCTCGGCGAACTCGTTGCGTAAACCTTTGCGCTTGCGATACTCGTCGTCCCATTTCGCGCTATAGGTCGCGATCTTCGGCTCGCTCGGTGGGACTTCGCCGAAGGTCATCTCGCGAATTGGGAACACAGTGAGCCGCACATTGCCCATCAGGCTCACGTAGAGTTCGCGGCCATCAATGTATTGCTCGGCAATCGCGTCGGCATTGCGTTTTTCGTGAATAAAGGCGACGCGCTCGCGGAATTGTTCGTCGGTCTCAACGAACGATGCCTGCGAAATGCCGTAGGACGCCTCCTCTTTCACCGGCTTCACCAAAATCGGGAACTGGAGTTGTTTGGGTCGCGCGATGCGCTGTCCACGTGGAATGACGACGAAATGCGGAACGTGGATGCCGTGATAATGGAGGATCTTTTTCGAGATGCCCTTGTGCTTGCAAAGGGTGAGACCGGTGGCGCCACACCCGGTGAAGGGGAGGCCTTGCAATTCGAAAAATGAAGCGATGTTCTGATCGAATCCCGGATTGTTCCTGAATTGTTCGACGAGGTTGAAGAGAATGTCAGGGGCGAATGTCTCCAGTTTTTGCCGCACAAGATCGACGTCGTCGTAGATGGCGAGATGCTCCGCGATGTGACCGAGTTTGCCAAGCGCAGCCATAACGTCCGCCTCCGTCTTCCAGTCTTTCGTTTTCATTTCCTTGGTAAAATCCTGATCGACGGTTGTGCGGCTTGTGCCATCGAAAAGCACCAGGACTTTGAGTTTCTTTTTCATCGCTCGCTATTTGGTGCGCTTGAATTTGCCGGTGAAAAGATAATTCATCACCAGGGTAGTGATAAACGCGGAGACGCGAAAATCTTGTTGCGGGTCATCGTTGAGCACATGAAGTCCAAGTTGGTCGCAGCGGCGGGTGAGCCGCGCGAGGAGCTGGTTCACCTGGAACTTCTTCTCGTTCGTCCACTGGCAAATCGCGTTCAGTAGTCGCCGTCGTCGCCGCCGCAGGTACGCGCTCGCTTTGATCCCAGTCGGCGCGGCGAAGAGCTGGCGCAGATCGGCATCGTAGAAATCCGGATACGTATCTTCATAAAGCTTTCGTTTGCGCGCGTAATACGTCTTGAGCTTCACGTTCAGGCAATCGTAATCGGCTACGCGATATTGCGGCATGTGGACCGGCGGCTTTCCCGCCAGCGAACGCATCAGTTCATCGACGTATTCGAGTTTTTTCAGCGCCCGCCACCGTGCGTACTGTTTGCGCCAGTCGAGCTCCGGCGTTAGCCAGACCGCAAACGTCTCCGCGAAATCTTCGTCTGGATGGCTTTGCGCGTACCAATCTTCGAGATGCATGACGTAACTGCGGCTGAATGGGCGCGGCCGATAGGTGGTTGGCGTCCCCTCGCGCGAGGTGCGCCCGAAAGTTTGCTGCCACTTTTTCTTGCGCTGAAGCTGGTACGCGTAGCTGTAGGCGTGTCCTGCCTCGTGCCGCATCAACTTCATAAACCACTCCGGTGTCTCTCCC
The DNA here is from genome assembly GCA_046734045.1 of Verrucomicrobiota bacterium. GTDB lineage: Bacteria > Verrucomicrobiota > Verrucomicrobiia > Chthoniobacterales > UBA10450 > Udaeobacter. The sequence goes on along the minus strand of JBKPQL010000006.1, from coordinate 3,340 downwards.
TCGACCTCGAGCATCACCGCGCGCTCCAAAGCCCGAAGCCGATCATGCACTAGGAAAAAGGGAATGAAGATCGCCGGGATTCCGATCGGCACGAACCATTCATCGCCAATGTGACACGGCGCATGAAACGCAAGGGCCTTTGCCGAGAGTTCGTTGTAGAGTTGCCGAATGAGGGCTTCGAGCGTTGTGCCCTCCAACCGCAGCCCGAGCGACGAAATCCGGTGCTCCAGAAGTTCTTGGTCACTGAGCGACGCCCAATCGGCAGCTTCCATTTTGCCCACGGTATCATTGAGAAAAGCGCTGTCACGCCTTGGTGCCGAGGAGCCGGCTTCAACATTGCATGTTCAACGGCGCCCGTTGGAGTTTGCCCAATTCCGTTTTTGAGTCCTTATTCTGACCTTTCTTGTAGGATCGCCGGAAGCCGATTAGGACGTTCGGGGTAGCTTGTCAGCAGTAGTTTTGAATCCGTAATCACTTACCAGCTCTTTAGCGGCGTCTCTGCCGAATTCGTTTTCAGGCCGTTGCTCAACTCGCGCCGACTTCCCCTTTTCTCGCGTTGACCCCAGTAGAAACCATCGCTTTTCAAATAAATTATAAGTTGTTTCCAGCAGTCGGAGAGGGACTTACAGCTGAGATCGCGAGCCGATACTGGACAAACCTGGAATCGGCTGTAAATGAAGAGCGATGAAATTGATCAACGCGCCGATTCGCGCTGCCCGCAGGGGCGGGCCGGCGGCATAAAGGCTCGTTAGATTTCGCCAAGTTGGAGCCCGCAATTCGCGGAACCCCAGTGGTCGAATCTCACACCACGCGCGGGTTTTCTGCGCCGGTCCTCTCGAACCGCATTTGGGAATAACCAACACATTATGAAACCAATACCTCAAATTAGTCATAACAAGCGTGGCCCGTGCTGCGACAACAGCTCACGGCGTAGTCACCAGAGTTTTCCGTTAACGGAGTACAACCACCGTGCAACAGCGGAACCCCAGATAAGTTCCTCCGCTAGTCGGCCAGCCGCGAAGTTGCCGGCCTTTCACAAATTAAGCAGTGAATTCTTTGGCGCAGAAACAAGCCGCGATTATATCGCCGAGCTTTTGTTCTTCATTCTGATTACAGGAATCTCAGCTTGGCCGATTATTTCCGCTATCGTTGCCGTGACTCGCTTGGTCAGGAATTACTAAGGGCGAGAAAATTACAACTTCGCGTAAACGCCGACCAGGGGACGCCGCGACGGCGTTTTCGAACGAAAATCGCTCACGAAACCGTCCTGCGTGCGGAGCTCCACGTGGCCAGCCGTACGGTTGGTGCCGTACACGAGCACTGAACCGATCGGCGCTGCGAATGGATCTGTCACGGACAATCTTTTGAATCCGTAATTGTTGACGAGCTCTTGAGCAGCATCTCTAGCGAGCTCGCTCTTCGGGCGAGAATCGATGACGCCGGAGGCGAGCAATGCCTCTTTAACATAATGCCAGCACATCGAGCGCGAATGCGCATGGGCGCGTTCCTCCGCGATTGTTGCTGCTTGCATCAGTCTGCCATCGATGTGCCGGTCAACCTTGCCAAACGGGTAAACGATCTGCTTGGGATAGTAATGCGTGACGACTGGGACTGATTCTTTTTTGCCCTCCGATGTTTTGTAGCTGAAGTGCGTAAAAGGCCATGTTGTTTTACTTGCGCTTTTTCTCTCAACTGGTTTCTCGATTGGCCGCACCGGCTCTCCAACGAACGCCGTTCGGGTCGACTCTTTGGCAGTCATTTGCGAGGGTTCTTTCTGGAGCTGTTGTGTCGGTCTGTGCCTGATGACCGGCTCCCGTTTCTTCGTGACCACTTGCGCCGTTTTACTGGTAATCTCTTGCACCACACCGTTCACAGGCTTTTGATCGTGCCCCGCTAAATTCAATGTTGAGGGAGCCAGCGCCTGCGCACGCGCAGTTGCGCCGGAAATAACGAGAACTGATGTAATTGCAAACGCTGAACAGAGCGAACCTCGCACGGAGCCGAGGCTGCAGGGAATCGCGACGTTGGGCAAGCTTTTTTATCGCTAAAGTGAATTTTTTTTGGAAGCGCTTAATGAGGGGTTTTTCAGGTTTTTTGACACGGAATTTCTTGCTCGCTGGAGCATCCTCGCATCGAATCGGCTTCGTGTTTGTAACTCGCCGCGTTCGCCTCCGGCGCTATTGCCTCTTTGTTTTCCTCTTACTTCTTGCCCCGGCGGCGGTTTGGTCGGTCCCGCTCCAGCCGAAGAATCCGCCAGTGCGTCCTGCGGATGCAGACTCACCATTATTGATTTGGGACATCGACCTGAAGCTCGCTAAGAATCTGCCGCGCAATTTTCGCACTTCTGACGATCCGCTCAAATCGAACAAGCACGAAGAACTTCCCGCAACTAACGGCTTAGCAGATCTTCACGCCTCCGGCAGCGGAGAATTCACGGCGAATAATCTTAAACTCGTGCTGGCGCGGACGCGCGGTGCGGTGACGGTTTTCGATCTAAGGCAGGAAACGCACATATTCATCAACGGTCTGCCGGTTAGCTGGTTTGCCACAAACGACTGGGCGAACGTTGGTCGCAGTCAGGCCGCAATCGAAGCGGACGAAAGCGCACGTGTGCAATCGCTCAAGCCCGGGAGTGAAATCGCTGTTCACCCGGGGGAGGCTGTCAAAAAAGCAGGCGCTGATTCCGCAACACCTCAGCATGTGACAGTTGAGCGGGCGAGCACTGAGCGCGACATCGTCGGGGCTGGAGGCGCTCAATATGTGCGCATCACGGTAACGGATCACGCGCGGCCACTTGATGCCGAGGTCGATCGATTTGTTCTCGCCGTTCGCGCGCTGCCGCCGAATGGGTGGGCGCATTTTCACTGCGAAGCCGGGCGAGGGCGGACGACTACCTTCATGGTACTTTACGACATGTTACGAAATGCAGCGCACGTTTCACTCGAAGATATTGTCCGCCGTCAGAAATTACTCGGATATGACTACGATGTGCTCCGCCCCGCTGAGCCCGGAAACTGGAAGGCCCCGTACACAGATGACCGGATTGCCTTTGTTCGCGCGTTTTACGATTACGCTCGCGCAAATCTGAGCGGCCAACCGAAGCTTTGGAGCGAATGGCTAAAGTCGGTTACGGATTGACGGGTGAATGTTCGTCTTCGTTTCGCTGCGGTGCGAGCGAAGGCTGGAGGCGAGGGGAGTTGAACCCCTGTCCTCGTCGCTATCCGCGCACACATCTACATGTTTATCCGGTGGTGAGTTTTAAGGAGCCGAGCGTTGCACCGGCACACTGCCGGCTCCCGAGCGTCCGCGAAAATCGATTCACGAACTGGCGCGGTCGCTC
>JBKPQL010000005.1:0-3885 GCA_046734045.1 Verrucomicrobiota bacterium | reverse complement strand
GGTTACCGGCTGTTCTGGTTGAATGCGGTTTTCTCACCAACCCGGTCGAAGCACAGCTTGCATTGACACCGGCATATCGGGAGCAGGTCGCGGAACAGATTGCTGCCGGAATCATCGAGCAGCGCCAATTCTCGTTTCCTCCGCTCGTTCCAAGTCATCAGGGCCGCCTGGTGCACAAAACTAAGAAACACCGAAAGGTTGTCGATTCGGAACGCCTTGTTTACCCTTGCGCGACCATTCCCCGCGAGCGCGCAAACATCAACGCGGCATCGATCTGATTTCCGATGCGCTGCCATTTGGCAGGCTGTGATATCTCGATGCCGTGGACGGAGTTGACTACGCGAAGTTTCGCAGCCGCTCACACAATGCTGTGATTCGCGTTTACCATGAAGTGGGCACGTGATCGAAACGCACGAGTACGCGGGCAATTTCAAAGAGTGGTAGCGCGATTTTGTTCGCGACTCAGGATACAGGCCGTCTTTTATCGAGCATCTGGCGCGATGTTCCCTAACCCTGAGCTTATGGAGTGAAAATCAGGGCCGAGGATGCGGAGTCGGACAAGGCCTTGCTGTCGGCGTCGGTCTGGGCGTAGAAGTCGCGATAGCAGTGGCCGTCCTTCACGCTTTACGACGCCCGACGCTTCGTGATTGAATTGGCTTATGCAGAGAAGCAAAACTTTCAAAACCAATTACACCTTCATGCAGGGAGTGAATTACATTTTCCTGTCCCTTGATCGGGAATTATCCGGTGAAGAATGCGAAGAACTCGCCAAAAAATATTTTCAATCTCATCATCAGCCGCTCACTTTGCCCGAACAAACATTGCTCGTTGATTTGCGTCCTGCATTTCAAAAACCATTAGATGACGTGACGCCTGAGATTCGCCCGTTAGACTGATTGACTCTGAACGGAGATACCACTCATGCCATTTGATAAATTTGTAGACATCCAAACTATCACGGAAGCGCGACGAAAGGCGATCCAGGAGTGTTTGCGAAGCATCAGCGTTGACGAGCTAAACAAGATCGCTAAGGACCATCAGGAAGAGTTTCTAGATGACCCCTGGCGGGAAAAGTTCCTGCGCCTGACCGCGGAGCATCCGGACGGGAGCTTTTACCATGCAGTGCTGCCGGAAGGCTTCGTCATCGTTTACTGCCGTGACGAAGACTTTGGTCTCTGGATACTGCCCGGCAGCGGGATGGGCCCACTGCCAGAGCACGCGAAACGCCATGTTAAAGAAGCCATCGCAATCTCGCACTAATACTGAACCAAAGTGATGCACGCTTACGAAGTCCGCTTGCGCAAAGATCATCGCGGCGCCGATCTAATTTCCGATGCGCAGCCATTCGGTGGGCTGTGGTACACCAAGCCGGATGACGCAATCGACTACGCGAAGTTTTGCAGCCGCTTACACCATGGGGTGATTCGGGTTTACGATGAAGTCGACAATGTGATTGCAACACAGCGCCACAGTCCTTACTAAGGCGAGAATTGTCGATCTTTATCCACTCGACGCCTGAAGCAAAAATGAGATGTTTTGCTTCTAGTGCCCACCGAAGAACAAACCCGTTTGCAGATCGGGCATGTTTTGTTCATCGATATTGTGGGTTACTCAAAATTGCTGGTTAATCAGCAAAGCGAAATACTCCGCGAGCTCAACGAAGTAGTCAGCGGCACCAGCCAGTTCCGCGAATCCGAGGGGCAACAAAAGCTTGTCCGCTTACCCACCGGTGACGGGATGGCGCTGGTCTTTCGCGATAGTCCGGAGGCGCCGGCGCAATGTGCTTTAGAGATTGGCCGGGCCCTAAAAGATCATCCGGGGATTGCGCTCCGAATGGGCATTCACAGTGGCCCGGTCAATGAAGTGGCCGATGTAAACCAGCGCCAGAACATCGCCGGGGCCGGGATTAACCTAGCGCTAAGGGTGATGGAATGCGGTGATGCCGGCCACATCCTGGTCTCCAAACATGTGGCCGAAGACCTGGAACAACACGATCGATGGCGACCGCTCTTGCACGAGCTTGGAACATGCGAAGTCAAACACGGTGCGCGCATCGAGATCAGCAATCTCTATTCGGATGAAGTTGGAAACCGGGAGCTGCCAAAGAAGTTCCAAGCCCTCAAGAAACATCTCGCCCAAGTGCGCTGGGCCGTAGCAGTCGTCGCCCTACTGGTGGTTGCGGCGATTGTAGCCGCGTTCTTCTTCGCTTTGCGCAGACCGGCAAGCTCGCCCCTGAGAGTGGCCGAAAAAAGCATCGCGGTGCTGCCCTTTGAAAATCTGAGCGACGAAAAGCAAAACGAGTATTTCGCCGACGGAGTGCAGGACGAAATCCTGACTGATTTGGCCAAGATTGCCGACTTGAAAGTAATCAGCCGCGGTTCAGTGATGCAATACAAGAGCGGGGTCGCGCGCAACCTGCGCGAGATTGGAGAACAACTGGGTGTGGCCCATTTACTCGAAGGGAGCGTGCAACGTGCCGCGAACAAGATTCGCGTGAACGCACAGTTGATCGATGCCCGGACTGACGCGCATCTTTGGGCCCAGACTTACGACCGCGATCTGGCAGATGTGTTTGCCATCCAGAGTGAGATTGCCAAAGCCATTGCCGAGCAACTACAGGCAAAGCTTTCGCCCGGCGAGAAGGCGGCGATTGAAAAACCGCCCACCACCGACCTGGCCGCTTTCGACCTTTATATTCGGGCTAAGAGTTGGCTCCTCTCAGTCGGCTTCAGTGCTACTGATCAGCAAAACGTGCAGCAGGCGATTGAGCTTCTTAATCAAGCCGTGGGGCGAGATCATGCCTTTTTCGAGGCCTACTACCAACTTGTCTTTGCTCACGGCTGGGCGTATTCGGCGTTGGACGACCATACCCCTGCTCGGCTTGCTTTAGCGGAAGCGGCTCTTCAAGCGGTAACACGATTGCGGCCAGATGCCGGCGAAACGCATTTGGCGCGAGCGAACTATCTCTATTACTGCCTGCGCGATTACAAAGGCGCACTTACTGAGGTGGAAGTGGCGCGGCGCAGTTTACCCAATGATCCGCGCCTCTTTGAATTATGCGGCTTCATTTTGCGCCGGCGCGGCCAACAGGAAGAGGGAGCGCGTAATCTGGAGCGAGCGATTGAGCTTGATCCGCGCAACGTTTATACGCTCCAACAGCTTGCCATCAGCTACCATTACCTGCGGCGCTATCCAGAGGAGGCCGCCATATTGGATCGCGCCTTAACGATTGTTCCAAACGATGCTGCCATTAGAACTGCCCGTGCTGAGGTTGACTTTGACTGGAAAGCCGAGACACGACCGTTTCATGAAACGATCAATTCGATTCTGGCTACGAATCCGGGCGCAATTTCTGATGCCGCCGGTGAGTGGTTTACCTGCGCGATAGCTGAGCGCGATCCAACGGCGGCAGAGCTGGCCCTGGTCGCGCTAGGTGACAATCCATGTTGGAGCGATGGCCCTTTTATTTTGAGCCGCACCTTTGGGGAAGGTTTGCTGGCACGGATGATGAAAGACGAGGCGCGGGCACAGGCCGCCTTTGGTAAGGCGCGTCTTGAACAGGAGAAAATCGTGCAAGCGCAGCCAGATTATGGGCCACCGCTTTGCGCGCTCGGTCTGATCGACGCCGCTCTGCGGCGCAAAGAACAGGCGTTGCGTGAAGGGCGGCGCGCGATTGAACTTCTTCCCGTAGAAAAAGATTCAATGAATGGCAGTAGCATGCTTGTCTATTTTGCCGTTGTGGCTGCTTGGGCCGGTGAGAAGGATCTCGCTTTGCAGTATTTGGCGGCGAACGGCGAATCAGCCGGCGGATCGAACGTTGCGACCTACGGCGCGTTAAAGTTGCTACCCTTCTGGGACCCGCTCCGGGGCGATCCGCGCTTTGAG
>JBKPQL010000004.1:0-91290 GCA_046734045.1 Verrucomicrobiota bacterium | reverse complement strand
ACTGGCGGATTTCATTTTCGGAATTGGCGACATTACGATTGAACTTGGAGTTGCCCGAGAAGTATCCACCTCTACTCGCCGCTCGCCTGACAGGGTATGATTCACTTTACGAACACTGCGCGCGAAGCGCTTCGAGACGCTTTTGAAGTTCTGTGAAGTGCGATCCGGCCCAGTAAATTTGGCCGCAACTCGTGCAGCGCCGGAATTCTTCGTAATAGATTTTGGTAAGCGGCTCAAGTTTCTCGATTACATCACTCTTGGCGACCCTTTGGAGCCGCCCATTGCAACGGAGGCAACGCGTGAACGGAGCGATCGAGTCGAAAAGGTCAAAACGGCGAACCACCTCGATTGTTTGCGTATCCGCATTCTGCGAGCGTGGACAGTAACCATGTCGGACAACCGAATGCATCAAGAGCCGGCGGTCTCGCGTGAGCAATGCGCGATTTTCGCTTACCATTACCTGGAGTAACTCTCGATCTTGGGCCTGACGATCGTAAGCGACATTGAAACCAAGCAAGCGCAGATTACGCGCCAATTTTCCTAGATGGCCATCAACTATAAAGCATTTCCAATTTGGAATTTGTAATCGATTTTTCTCAAAATGCGTGGGTTGCGCACCGACTGGAAATACTTCGACCTCTGCCCTGTATTCGAGTCCATAATCAAACCCAACGGCTCCCCCGTTGACGAGGATCAAATCGACTTCGGGATGCGGGACCCCGCACGATTCGATGACGTCTTTTACCGAGGTCTTTTCAACCAGATGGCGCTCGATACTTGCGCTGGGTGTTTTCGATCCAAGAAAAAAGTTGAGATCTCCATGAAAATTGAGTCGAACCGTGAATGGTTTCACGTCATTTTGCAATCCGCGCGTTGGCGTATGCGTACTCAAACGTTGTCGCGCGTGGCCGGCCCATGAATTTGCCCGGCCCGAGGGGTTCATCTTCGCCGAAATAGCAGTCCACCTGCCACTGGCGCAGACCGCCGCCAGTATCCATAATCTTCCACCGAGTGCTGCCAAAGACCTTTTGCACCTCTGGAGACGATGTTTCGACAATGGCTCCATGACGCAAGCCTCCTTGGGCTGACTTTATTGCTGCGGAATAACGATCCACTAAAACTCCACCTCCGCCTGTGGGATGCGAAGCGAAAGCGAATGAGTCTCCACCGTTATAACGAATGTAATGACGGCCATTCACTGGCGTAACAATTCGGCCGAAACCTTCCTTTTTAACTGAGCGGAGAAAATCGCGCGGATAGATTCGGCCATGTAATCCGGGCTTTGTGATCGGCGTTGCATCGAAGCCGCGGTCAAAAGTGAAACCGGATTCCTTTGGCGTGTAGTAGAGCGTGCAGACCACGAAGTATTCGCCGTTGTGACCTTGAGGACGCCGCGCCAACTTCTCGTTCTCATATGCGAGTCGTTGCACCACTTCCGGCCACGGAATGTCCGCACGCAACTCTGAGCAAGTCGCAGCCAAAATGCTGAAGCCCGCGACCCTCGCGATCAGTCGGCGAAGACAGATTCGATCGGTCCGCCGATTAAAACTTCGATTGGCATTCGGTTCCATTCGTACTCGTAAGGTGGCTGCTTCCATTGAAATTGCTGCGGGTAAATTTTTCGAATACGCTTGATAATTTCCACTCCGGTGAGAAAGGGTCGGAACTTCTCGCGGTCAACCACGTGAATCTGCGCACCGCCGCAAAGTTGCCCTTCAAATTTATGGAACGTTGGCTGGAAATAATTTTCACGGAAAAAAACTCCGGGCAGCCTCAGCGCGTTTAGCTCTTGGCAGAGCGTTTCGCTGTCGATGAACGGGGCGCCGAAAATTTCGAATGGCCGGGTTGTGCCGCGGCCTTCAGAGATATTTGTGCCCTCGAGCAGACACAGCCCGGGATAAACCGTCGCGGTCTCGACCGTCGGCATATTGGGAGATGGCATGATCCAAGACAGGCCGGTCTGATCGAACCACATTGCGCGCTCCCAATTTTCCATCGGCAGGATCGACAATCGACATTTGGGAAAAGCCTCGTCGCGAAATTGCTGCGCGAGCTCACTGATGGCTTTGCCGTGTCGTACTGGAATCGGATGCATTCCGACGAACGATTTGTAATTCGGGTCGAGCACCGGCCCCTCTATTGCCACGCCGTTGATTGGATTTGGCCGGTCCAGCACAACGACGGCGACGCCCTGCTTTTCACAGGCGCGCATGCACAGATACATCGTCCAGATAAACGTGTAGTAGCGAGCGCCGATATCCTGAAGGTCGACGAGCACAACATCCAATCCTTCCAACATCTCTGCTGTTGGTTCCCGATGTTCGCCGTAAAGACTGTAAACGGGAATGTGAAGTCGCGGGTGCTCGTAACTTTTCCATTCCACCATGTTGTCCTGGGTCTGACCGAGAAATCCGTGTTGTGGGCCAAAGAACACCGCAAGCCGGAAGAGATCGCCGTTATATCCCTCGAGAATTCGCGACGCGTGTTCGAGCTTCGATGAAACCGATGCCGGATGAACAAGCGCACCGATGCGCGCTCCGCGAAACTTTTGGGGCCAGAGTTCCTGTAAGTGATCGAGTGGAAGTTGAACAGGCACCACGTTCTTTTAACACAACGCAGAAATTCTCGCGAGACGGTAGGGGCGATTGACCTCAATCGCCTACGTCGCTTGCCCGGAAGGCGGTTCGGGTGAAACGCCCCTACCAAATCGGCGGACGCCCATCGTGATGATAATCGCGATCACTGTGGCACCCGCGCACAACTTTGCGAATAGCTCACCGTGACGCGTATAGAAAGTCAGCTCGCGGTCCGTTGGAATCTTGATCTCACCAGTCAGAACGCCTTCGGTAAATGTGCTGCCCCTTTCGTCCTGCAACACCTGTGTCACGCGACCGAACTCGTTTACAAAACAAGTAACGCCGGTGTTGGCGGCACGCGCCATCGGACGACGTGTTTCTACGCACCGAAAAATCGCGTTCGCCAAATGCTGGCGCGATCCCGCCGAGCGAAGAAACCAACCGTCGTTTGTTACGTCCACAAGCAAACTTGCTCCTCGAAGTACGAATTGGCGTGCCAAATCGCCGATCGTGTCTTCAAAACAAATGAGTGGTGCGACCTGCACGTCACCCTTGGTAAGGCGAAACACCGTGTAATCCCTCCCTGCGTCAAAATCGCCGGGCACCCATTTGCCTGCTACCGCACCGAAAAGCGGAAACGAATGTCGCAAAGGGATGTATTCACCGAACGGCACCAGATGCACCTTGCGATAAATCTGCATCTGGTGTGTGCCGCCAGAAATCAAAAGCGCCGCATTGTAAACATGTCGATCTTCCACATCTAGAGTGCCGAGCAGCAAATCTGTTTTTGCCGACGCAGAAAATTGAGTGACATATTCGTGGCTTTCGGTATTTGAATCGCGTACGGGGTCGGGCATGGAGCTTTCCGGCCAGACAAGCAAATCGGGTGGGGGACTGGAGCGCAGCGGGATCTGGCTTAGCCGCGAAAAGTGTTCGAAGATTTGATTGCTGAACTGCGGATCGAATTTCTCCTGTTGCGGAATGTCGGCTTGCACTGCTGCGACACGAAGCCCTTTCGAGACCGGCCGATTTTGCACGCTGTAGAGGCCGAACGTTAAAAGCCCAACAATGCCGGCCAATGTCAGTGTAAGGTCAAAATGCGGACGCACCTGGCGCGTTTTGGCTTCCAAAAACAAACGGATCGGCGTCGTGACCGCGATGATGTTTGCGAATACAATGACAAAGGATAAGCCGGCTATTCCGCTCAATTCTGCAATCTGAATCAGCGGCCACGTGGAGTGGAGTGCGACGCCAAGCCCATTCCAGCCAAAACCTGTGAACAACCATCCGCGGATCCATTCGTGAGTGACCCAGGCAACCGCAGCCAGAAACGCAGTCAGCAAATTTCGCCACGAAGCCAGGAACTCGCGTGACTCAATCAGACCAACGAACCAGCTCCAAAACGCGAAGTAAAGAGCGAGATAGATCGACAGCAACAATGATAATCCGCGAAGCCAAAAATTTTCATACAAAACCCCGAGCGAACCAAGCCAGCTGAAGGTTGCTGTAAAAAAGACAATGCCGGCGATGTACCCGAGTAGCAAATTACGCAACCATCGCCTTTTTGAATTTCGCCTGGAAAACCAGACGGCGGCGATGAGCGGCGTGAGCGCAAACCAGCAGAGCCAGCTTTGATTAAATGGTGGAAAACAGATCGTGCAAAGCAGGCCGCTAAGAATGGCTGCTAGCGAAGGCCAAACTGGCAGTAATTTCGCGAACGAATTCACGCGCGTCATTTGCCGAGACGCGCTTGCGCATCCTTTTGCAACGAGTCCCAGAGCCGATCAAGTTTTTCTGCGACGGCCCTCTTGACTTGACTGAGCTCTGCGGAATCGAATTTGCCGCTCTTCGGCCGGTGTTGCGCGAACAGGTAATATTTGATCTTCGGCTCTGTCCCAGAGGGGCGTACGGCGATGCGAGTTCCGTCTTCCAATTCGAAGATCGACATTTTCTCTTTTGGGATCTCGTCACCTTCTATGTCTGTTATCGTGTCGGTCTCGAAATTTTTGATGTGTCTTACTCTTACCCCGAGAAGTTCTGAGAACGGCTTGGTTGCGTAGGACTCAGCCAGGCGCGCGATTTTGCTGGCCCCTTCAGCGCCTTCGAACACAAGCGAGCCATTCTTCTCCGCGAAGTACCCGAATGTTGCAAAGATTTCCTCAAGCAATTCGTCCATTGTTTGATCGCGTGCCTTTGCGTAGGCAGCTACTTCACAAAACATGATCACGGCACCGTTACCATCCTTGTCGCGAACAAAGTCCGCGCCGCTGTAGCCGTAGCTTTCTTCGCCGCCGAAAACGTAAAATGAAGAATGCTCAAGGCGAAGTCGCCGTTTTTCATCTTCGGTGAGATCAACATAATTCTGTCGCAGCTGTTCCGGGATTGCGCGCTCGTACTTGCCGAGCTTCGCGCCAATGTATTTGAAGCCGGTCAATGTCTCGATGCAGCGCAAACCATAACGTTCCGCAATCGCCTTTTGCAGATCGGTCGTGACAAATGTTTTAATAATCACTGCCTGGGGCGCATTCTTCTTGTTCAAGACGCCTTGATCGAAGAGCGTCTTGATTCGGTACCAGGCCAGCAGTGAGCCGATTTGATTCCCGGTTAACAGTTTCATTTTGCGATCCTTCGCCCGAACTGCTGCACCCATGCGATCACAATCTGGGTCGGTCGCGACAACAAGGTCGGCATTTTCGTTTTCGGCAAGATCGATGGCCATGGTTAACGCTTCTGCATTTTCCGGGTTCGGCGATTTCACCGTTGGGAACCGACCGTCGAAGCAATCCTGCTCCGGCACGATTTGAAACTTGAAACCGAGCCGGTTGAGCATCGGCTTGATGATTACGCTGCCGGTTCCATGCAAAGGCGTGTAGATGATGCGCAGCGATTTTGCGTCGTAAATGATCTGCGGATCGAGAATGAGTGTTTCTAGCCGCTGCATGTACGCTTCATCGATGTCCTTCCCGATCATGGCGACCTTTCCTTGCCGATCTTCGGGCAGCGGCATGAACGTTTCGGACGTGATCACATTTACTTTTGCGATGATCCCGCTCGCGTGCGGTTCAATCACCTGTGCGCCGTCGCTAAAGTAAACCTTGTAACCGTTGTCATACGGGGGGTTGTGACTCGCTGTGACCACGACGCCCGCGCTTGCCTTGAGATAGCGGACAGCAAAGGAAAGTTCTGGGACGGAGCGGGGCCCCGCGAACACGCATGCGTCGCAACCGTTTTCGGCTGCGACTTTCGCCGCAAACTCGGCGAACTGTTTCGAGAAAAAGCGTGGATCATGCGCTATCACAATCTTTGGCTTCGCTGAAATTTTCTCCCGTTGGTTCGACTCGTGCAGATAAGCGACGAGTCCTTGCGTCGCACGACTGATGTTGAAGAAGTTCATCGCGTTCGTGCCGACGCAGGGAAATTGGGGCCGCTCGTCCTCACCTGCATTACCGCGTTCGGCACGGGTCACGATTTTTCCGATAGTGCGGCCACGAAGACCGCCCGTTCCGAACGCGAGCGTCCGGAAAAAACGATCGTTTAATTCCGACCATTCAGCTGCATTAACGAGTTCGTTGACTGCTCGCAGATAAAGCTCCGATGACGCGCCAGCGAGCAGCGCGCGGATGTTCTTTGGCGTCGCTTGCATCAATTGTCCGTCGGCAACAGCGCGCTCAATTTTCGAATTTACTTCTGCTACGTCAGTGCGCATTGCTGGCAACTGTTCCGCCGTGGACTTGCTTTGCAAGCGCTCTGTGAAAATCCTATGAAAATCGGATTGAAAACGCCGTCCTATGCCGTTATCAAACCGCAAAGGAGTTAACATATGAAACGCTTTATTCCGTACGTCGCCATCACTGTTGCTTTGCTGTCGTCTGTATTCGGGCAAGCGCAACAGGAGTCAACGGACAAAAACAGCGAGCAAGAGGTCCGGCAGATGATCGAAAAATATCGCGCCGCGATATTGCGCCGCGACATTCCTACGTTGGAGCAAATCTGGGCGGACGATTACGTCTTTGTGAACGCGACCGGCGATGTGCTCACAAAGGCGCAGCGACTCGCGAATATTAAATCCGGAGCCACCACGCTGGATTCAATCAACGAACACGAAAATATCACGGTGCGCGTTTATCAAAACAGTGCGGTGGCGACCAGCCGCGTGACGATCAAAGGACAGTATGGTGGTCAACCAGTCAGCGGCCCGTACCGCAGCACCCATGTTTGGGTAAAAGGTTCGACCGGCTGGCAATTAGTCTCTAATCAGTTAACGGCATTGAAGCCGAAATAAGGTCAAGCAAGCTTCAGGAGACTCTACTGATCTCTGATTTCGGACCTCTGTTTCTCTTCTCTGTTACCGCTCGGTAAACCAGCAACGCCGCAGCAATATCTTCCACGGCCATGCCTAGCGATTTTAAAATCGTGGTCTCGTTTGCGCGCGCCGGAACTTTGCCAGCGAGCGCGTCGCCGAGCTCGGCATAAATTTTCGCACCGGAAAGAATCACGTCGCCGGATTCTTTCAGAGCGCCTTCGCGCGAATCAACGAAGACGACATTGCGCATTGCTTCATCATCGAGTTCCCGCCAGTCCGGACGGCACGCGCCAACGGCGTTCACGTGGCAGCCAGGATGAAGCCAGGAACCTTTTAACACTGGCGTCGTTGAGTTCGTTGCGGTCACTACAACGTCTGCGCCGCGAACTGCTTCTTCAGCAGACATCGATTTCGCGCCGATTTCTCTCGCGAATCGTTCCGCATGTTCTTTTGTAGGGCTCCAGACGTGAATGTCCTTAAATCGCCTAACGAGTCGCAGCGCTTCGACGTGACTGTGCGCCTGCACACCACTTCCGAGGATGGCGAGAATTTTTGAATCGGGTGCGGCCAGAAGTTTCGTTGCCGCCGCGGATACAGCTGCTGTGCGCATTTCCGTGATTAATCTCCCGTCCATTATCGCGAGTGGCGTCCCGGTCTCCGGATCGACAAGAAAAATTGTCGCCATGTGTGTCGGAATTCCGCGCTCGGCATTCGACGGATAGAACGTCACGGCCTTCAGCCCAAGTCCATCCGGCGTAAGCGCCGGCATCAGACCCAGGAATCCGGTCGCCGCGGCGACATCGACCTTTATCACTGAGCGCAACGGCTGCGTCACTTTGCCCGCGGAAAATTCGATTAACGCTTTCTCCATCGCGGGAATTAATTCCGCCATCCGCAAATGCTGGCGTACCTGTTCTTCGCTGAGAAAAAGCGGCTGATCAGTTTCCATTCATTTAACCGCGGATTGCACGGATAACACAGATGAAGGCAATAATCTTGATCTTAGTTTCATTATCTGTGCTATCGGCGCAAGCCGTGGTTCCTTACTCCGTTGCAATGAGCGCGCCTGAAAAATTGCAAACTCGATGCATGATCGTAGGCGGCGGACCCGCCGGAATGATGGCCGGTTATTTGCTCGCGCGGGCTGGCGTGCCTATCGCCGTGTTGGAGAAGCATGCCGATTTCAACCGCGATTTCCGCGGTGACACTATTCATCCCTCAACGCTGGAGTTGATGTATGAGCTCGGATTACTCGATGAGTTCTTAAAGCAACCGCATCAGGAAGTGCGAGAATTGCGCGCCGTGGTCAACGGTCAGGCCGTGCCGGTGGCTGACTTCAGAAAACTTCCGACGCGCTGCAAATTCATCGCGTTCATGCCGCAGTGGGATTTTCTCAATTTTCTCTCCAGTCATGCCAAACGTTTTCCAACGTTCGAATTGCATATGGAAACGGAAGTCGTCGATTTGTTGATGGAGGATTCGCGCGTGATCGGCGTGCGCGCAAAAACGGCGCAGGGCGAACTGGACGTGCGCGCAGACCTCGTAATCGGCGCTGACGGACGGCACTCAATCACTCAAACATGCGCTGGTCTTGAGCAGCGCGAGTTTGGCGTCCCGATCGACGTACTCTGGATGCGCATCTCCAAGAAACAAGATGATCCGGGACAAACGTTCGGGTTTTTCCAGCACGGAAGGCTGCTCGTGTTACTCGATCGCGGCGATTACTGGCAAGCCG
This sequence comes from Verrucomicrobiota bacterium, assembly GCA_046734045.1. Lineage (GTDB taxonomy): Bacteria > Verrucomicrobiota > Verrucomicrobiia > Chthoniobacterales > UBA10450 > Udaeobacter. Next base: position 82,676 of record JBKPQL010000004.1, on the reverse strand, counting down.
GGTTCGTCATTCCCAAAGGTGGGTTCGATGAGATCAAGGCACGCGGCCTGGCGCAGTTTCAAAATGATATTGTCAGCTTTGCGGAGTTTCTGCGAGACCGCGTGGCTGAACTGGACGACTGGTCAAAGATCAAATTGCTCACGGTGCAAGTCAATCGTCTGCGCGACTGGTGCCGCGAAGGACTCCTTTGCATCGGCGATTCTGCGCATGCCATGTCGCCGGCAGGCGGCGTCGGGATTAACCTCGCTATTCAGGATGCTGTCGCCACGGCGAATCTACTCGCCGAAAAATTGCGAAACGGTCCGGTTTCAGTGGATGATTTACGAAAAGTGCAGGCGCGCCGTGAATGGCCGACGCGCCTGATCCAAGGAATGCAGGTTTTTATCCATCGCCGAGTGGTCACCGGCCGAACGTCTGATCGTAAAGATTCGTTACCGTTTGTGCTTCGCCTTCTGAAATGGTTTCCAATTCTACGGCAACTGCCCGCCCATTTCATTGGTCTAGGCCCACGCCCCGAACACTTCCGCAGCCCAAATGCAGGCCACAGCTCATAGCCTGTCGATCTCAATCGACTTCGCCAGAATTCGCGCGGCGCATGAGCGGATTCGGCCGTACATTCATCGCACACCGGTGCTGACGAGCTCCCGGCTTGATGAGGCGAGTGGGGCATCGTTCTTTTTCAAGTGCGAAAATTTTCAGAAGATTGGCGCGTTCAAAGCGCGCGGCGCAACCAATGCGGTCTTTGCCCTCGATGATGCAGCTGCGCGACGCGGCGTGGCGACGCATTCGTCCGGTAATCACGGGACCGCAGTAGCGCGCGCGGCGAAACTGCGGGGCATTCCTGCACACATCATCATGCCATCGAACTCGGCGAAAGTGAAGATCCGCGCGGTTGAGAGTTACGGTGCGCACATTGTCTTTTGCGAACCGACAGAACAGGCGCGCGAAAGGAAATGCGCAGAAGTGATCAAGAAGACTGGTGCGACGCTGATTCACTCGTTCGAGAACGAAGCCGTAATCGCGGGGCAGGGGACAGCGGTAGTGGAATTGCTCGAGGATGTTCCCGACCTCGATCTCGTGATGTGTCCGGTCGGCGGCGGCGGTTTGCTATCGGGCACAGCGATCGCAGCGAAATCGATGCGGCCAAAAATCAAGGTGATCGCGGTCGAGCCGGAGAACGTTGATGATGCAGCGCAATCGTTTCGCGCAGGGCGACGGCTCGTGACCGAAAAGAAATTTACGATTGCCGATGGGCTGCGAACAAATGTGGGCGAGCCAAATTTTGCGATCATCCAGCGTTACGTAGACGACGTCGTGACGGTGAGCGAGGAAGCGATTATCTCGGCCATGCGCACGATTTGCGAAACGATGAAAATTATCATCGAGCCGTCGGCGGCTGTTCCGTATGCCGCGATTCAAGAACGAGCAATCGATGTTAACGGAAAACGCGTAGGAATTATTCTTACCGGCGGCAACGTCGATCTCGACACGTTGCCGTGGATATAGGAAGCGCGGAATTTTCCGACCGCGGATTTCGCGGATGGAAAACGGATATCTTCGTAGCATCCGCCAGAGGCGACCATTGGCAGCCCTAGAACCGAAACATGTGTAAAAAGGGGAGTTCAATTAGTATGAAAACCTTAAGCTTAATCACAGCGGCATTCTTTCTCGTATTCGGCGCGGTGGTTTCAAACGGAGCAGTCGTGCAGAGAATCTCCGATGAAACGAACGTTTCTGTGGATACGCTGCAAATGGAGAGGGCATCGACGGGGCTAGGCTGGGGTGAATTGGAGAACGCGCACCTGCTGGCAAATGGGCTGGCTGCTAATGGGTCTAGTCTGACCTTCAACGACATAGTGGCGATGCACCAAGCTGGCGAAGGCTGGGGTAAAATTGCACATGATAACGGCTTGAATCTTGGCCGGCTCGTGAGCGACGCTCATCGATCAAGCCAGGCAGCACTGCATGCGCAAAATACCCAGACCGTCCACGGCAAAAGCAGCAGTATTCATGGCCGAAGCGCTCATACTCAGAATACTCATCGCATGAGCAATACTGCTTTCGGCAGAAGCCACGCGGGTAAGGTGGGGCGCAGCTCCTTTGGCTTCTCTAGCCGAGGAGGATCTCATGGCATGGGCCATGGTCACGGCGGCCATTAAGAACTGCTAACGGAGAAATAGCGTTAGGGAAGTGATTACTTGAGCGTAATCTCGCGCATGATTTTCGTGCCGAGGATTTCGCGGACGTCGAGCCGTTTTCGAGCAGTGGATCATGCCGTGCGCGCAACCTGGGCACCCGATCCGTTTCTCTTATGGATGCTATTAACTAGTGAAGGGAGGGAATTATGAGAATTACGAGCCTGGTTATCGTCCTTGCTACGGCTACGGCACTGACTGTCTTTGCACAGGAAGGAACCCTGCAAGATGTAAAGCATGGGGCCAAAAAAGCTGGCGAGACGATCAAAGACGGACTGGAAACGGCCGGCGAAAAAACTAAGGAAGCTGCCGAGACAGTCGGAGAAAAAACGAAAGAGACTGCCGAAACCGTTGGTAAGAAGACAAAGGAAACTGCTGAAACTGTAGGCGAGAAAACCAAGGAAGGCGCCAAAACAGCGGGCCATAAAACTAAAAAAGCAGTGAAAAAGGCGAAGGCAGAGGTCACGGGCGACTGATCGACAGAGTGCACGCGGGACACACCGACTTCGAGTAATCGCTGCGGGAAAGGCGAAGCCTTGCTAGAACCGGCTTCAGAGGTGCAGCGGCGGCCTGCCGCGCTGAAGCTCGGCGGAGGCGGGCGACCGTCGACGCATCGAACTTGTCCTTGTGCCGACGTTGCTCATAGCGCATCGGGACACCTCGCATTTTCGGACTTGCTCGCACGCGGCGAGTGAGTCCTATTTGGCGCGACCAAATGGGTAGATTGCGCCTGGGAGTTAATATCGATCACGTCGCGACCTTACGACAGGCGCGGTACGCGACCATGCCGGAATCCAAAAATGCGGAGCCCGATCCAGTTATAGCAGCTTCAGTTTGCGAGCGGGCAGGCGCCGGCGGGATCGTTGCGCATCTGCGGGCCGATCGCCGGCATATTCAAGATCGTGATATCGAGCGTCTGCGCCAAAGCATAATGACGAAACTGAATCTGGAGATGGGCAATACGCCGGAGATTGTCGATTTTGCGCTACGTATTGTGCCGGACGAGGTTTGTCTCGTTCCCGAAAAACGCGAGGAAGTAACAACCGAGGGCGGGCTCGATGTTGTCACACAGCACAAGGAATTGAAGACGACCATCAAGCGTCTGCAACTTGCCGGGATTCGCGTCAGCCTGTTTATCGATCCCAGTCTGGAACAAGTTGATGCGGCGGCAGAGCTCGGTGTGGAGATGGTGGAACTGCATACTGGCCGACTTGCCAACGCATTTACAGAAAAGATTGAAAAGGAAGAGCTGGAGAAATTGCGGGCGGCCGCGCGTGCCGCATCAGAATCAAAGCTGCAAGTCAATGCCGGCCACGGGATCAACTACAAAAATATCACGGTCATTCATCAAATTCCGAATCTAACTGAACTTAACATTGGTCATTCGATAGTTTCGCGCGCCGTTTGGGTGGGGCTCGAAGCTGCTGTGAAAGAGATGCTCTTCGCGATCAAGAATTATCGCGGATGAGTGCGAGTGGATTGCGTGTGACCTCCACACGCGGCAGCATTTGGCAATGAGCGTACTCGGTATCGGTGTCGATCTTGTCGAATGCGCGCGAATTCAGCGCGCCGTCGACCGTTTCGGCGATCGCTTTCTTCATCGCGTATTTACTGACGGCGAGATCGAATATTCGATGTCGATGAAATTTCCGGCACGGCATTTAGCTGCGCGTTTTGCAGCCAAAGAAGCTGTGTCCAAAGCATTCGGCACGGGGATCGGAAAAGCGATGGGTTGGCGCGACATCGACATTCGGAAAAAGCCGAGCGGCGAACCGTTCCTGGTCTTTTCCGGACCGGCAAAGCAACTGGCGGAACGGCGCGGAGTGAGCGTTGCCTTGATCACGCTCAGCCACACCGAGCATCATGCGATGGCCACAATTGTGCTGGAGAGCGCAGCCGCATCGCAACGTGACCGTCAGCGCTCTTAGTTAAGCCGCACTCAAACGATCACGGTTGGAGGTCCAGTGCGGCTTTGCCAATATTGAGATCCACAGGCCCTGAGACGTGGTCGTGTGCATCGAGCCACCTGTCATTGATCTTTCCAAGTCCAACCAGAGCACGCAAGACCCATGCGCGGCCTAGCTTTGCAGTCGCACCCACTCGGCGCTCTTCGCTGGAATCCAGCCGCGGAGATTGTTTGGCAGCGCCACATAGATCCAGTCGCCGCGCGTGCTCAGAATTTTAACTTCGCTGCCTGGAGGTAAAGCCAAAACGCTGTTCGCCGTGTCTGCCGTCGCGATTCGCGCTTGTACATTCTCGGCCGTTACGATCGCTAGAGCGTGCCCTTTAACGCCATGATCGAGTTGCCAAATGGCGAAGATCGCTCCGGCGAAAATCGAAAACGCCAGCAAGGCGATCGCCGCAGCCGATCGCCGACGGGCAAAAGTTAAAGTCAGCAAAGGAAAAACCCCGATCCAGAAAGCGGCGGCTGCTGCGATGCTGTATTGATTGATACTCGCAAATTGCAGATAGCGTTCCGGCCAGCTTTGTTGCATCTCCAGCGCGTGCGTCTCATCGCGTGCGATCTGCAAATTGGCTGTCGCCTCGGGATGGCGTTGCTGCAAGGCGAGCGAGCGCTCATAATTCAGGATCGCGCGCCCGAAATCGCTCGTGCGAAAATATGCATTGCCAAGATCGTAAAATAAATTTGCGCTCCATTGACCCGAGTGGACGAGGCTTTCGTAACCCTCGATCGCTTCCTTAAATTGTCCCTGAGCATATGCCTGATTCGCGTTCGCGAACGCGGCATCCGATTGAGCGCACGCGGCTGAAATCGCCAGCAGGCAAACCACCGCACAGCAAACATTAATAAGGTAGCCTAAGCGCCTTCGCTTGGGCCTCCGGAAGTTGTCGCAAGCGGGGACACTCGCGCTACTACTTTCCCGCATACTCGTCTTCACAAATTCTCGATCAGTTCCAGTACGTCCCGCCGATCTTCCGACGAAATTTTTCCCGAGCCATTATGCGCTCCGCTGTATTGGAGCTCATCGCTTTGCTCGAATAACCGGCGCAATCGCTCGCGAGAATCGCCGTTGAGTGCAAACGTGTCCGCTGCAATCTCTGCATCAACGGCATTTGGGTCGATCTGGCGCTTGCCAGATGCTAACGCCGCTTTCACGCGAACAGCTCTGGACGCCTCGGCGTAATATTCTCGCGGCGAAGCATCGCCACGATGTAATTTGCGCATGCGTTCAGCCAGTTCATGCTGCAATGCAGCGATGCGTCGTGCCTCGCGATTGCCCGCATTTGCCTGATGAATTTTCCAGCCCACGAATCCTGCCACAGCAAGCAATGGTAACAACTGTGCAACCCAAAAAGCCGCGCGCGTGTAGAGCGGCGCAAATGATTCGGCGACTGCCGGTCGCTCTGTCAGTTGATACAAAATATCCGTCGGCTTGGTTGCAACGGCTGGTCCGGGGGCCACTGGAGCCGGGCTCGGCGACGCCGGGCGGGATGTAGCAACGTTCTGCGTCGCAGGGCCGCCTTGCACAGTGATTGCAATCGGTTCGCTCCGCAGGGTCACGTATTGCTTTTTGACGGGATCGAAATAAGAAAATGCCAGGATCGGCAGGCTTTGCTTTTTTTCATTGGGCGAAAGCACGGTTTCAAAGGTTTTCGCACCGCTGATTCCAACCTCGTCGTCCTGTTTGAATTTGGAAGATGACGGATATTTATGCCAACCGTGCTCGTCCTCGATCGCTGGGGCGTTGACCCGATCGAAATTGCCGCGCCCCGAGATTGTTGATGTAACAGTAATCGGATCGCCAACCTGTACATTCTTAGGGTTGGCGTCGGTTGCCATTGTAAAATTCCCAATCGCACCTGAAAAACTCGCCGGCGCGTTTTGAGGCAGCGGTCTTACCTCGAGTGCCACAGGCTCGCTGCTGATCTCCACTTCGCGACGTTCTCCAAATTGCGCAAATGGATTCGAGAAAAACGGATCGGAGAATGGGTCATCCGAATCGAACAAGTCGAATGGCGAACGCGAGCGCGGTGAGCTTGATCTTCGCGGGACTACCACCTGCGCCTTCGCCTTGACCGGTCCGATTTCAAATTTCCCCGAGTGGGCCGCGGCGATGGCGCTCTTGAAAGTGACAACATTGTACGTTCTGCCACTAATTGTTTCCAGATTTTCGCCGGATTGCTCCAACTTTTGAGCAGTAAATCCTTGTCCGGTGATTTCAGGCGGTTCGATCAATTGCGGGCGAGAACGCGGATCAAATCCCATCCGAAGCTGCACGGGAACCATCTCGCCAACGAACGCAGTTTTTTTCGGTACAATTAATTCGGCAAAAACAAGTTTGCCCGTATCAAAAGCCGGCTGAGTTCCACGGCGGCTTTGCAGAGTCGGCTGATTTGCGGCAGCGGCGACATGCAACGTGAGTGCGGGCGTGCGCAGAGAACTGCTGCCGACTCGAATCATTTGAGGTGGGATAGTAAATGTACCCCCTTTCAACGGAAGGATGGTATAGTCGTAGGTCACGGTTGCGGTGAGGCTGAAGTTGTTTATCTCGACGCGCTGAGATGTCCCTGTTCGATGAATCTCGAGGCCATCTACCGGGATCTGTTCCGGAGCATCCGCGCCGCGTGCTCCAGTCAGGCGAATTTCCAACTGTATCTCTTCGCCGAGCACGGCTTCGGACTTGCTTAAGACCGCTGTGACGCTCGGTGAATCGGCAAATGCGTAGCCAGCCGCAACAATGCCGGCCACGATTCCAATCAAAAATGCGCGTCCCATTTTAAATCAAACATCAAATTTCAGACTCCGCTCACCAGTCGTTATAGACATGGCGCGTTGGTTTGCGTTCATCAAGTTGAACTCGAGCCTCCTCGTCTTTCATCGACTCCAAAAGCGCCTCAGCTTGACGTTCGCTCATCTGACCCTTCTTTTCCAACTCGGCGTCGGCGGCCTGCCTGTTTTCGTCTCGCGGTTCTTCTGATTTGTCCTGGCCCGCTCCCTTCACTTCGCCCGCAAATTTTTTCTGCGGCGATTCTGCTGGTGTAACCGATGGTGTGATCCCTTCCCCTTCTCCTGGCGTTGGTGATGGCATTTCACTCCCACTTTGATCAGGCGTCGGAGACGGCTGCTCGCCTTCGCCACCTTGTTGCTGATTCGGTTTTTGTTCGCCAGGAGAGGGCGATGGCGAAGACTGACTTTTGTGCTGTTCTTCTGATTGCTGCGGTTCGTTCTTTGCCTGGGACTGTTCGTTCTTGTTTTCCTGTTTTTGATCCTTCCCACTCTGGGATTGTTGGTCTTTCCCGCCTGAGGCGGACTGTTGCTCGTTCTGTTGCTTTGCGTTTTGCTGCTGCTGCTGACCTTGGCCTTGTTGTTGCTGCTCCTGTTGACGCTGCTGTTGTTTTTGTTGTTGCTGCTGTTGCTGATCTTGTTGATCTTGTCCCCCTGAACCGGACTTCTGATTCTGCTTGTCTTGCTTGTTCTTCTGTGGTGGTGACGGGGAAGGGGAGGGTTGCTGCTGCGGTTGTCGCTGCGGTTGTTGCTTGTTTTTTAATTCCTCGATCTTTTTCTTTAGGTAATCGTAATTCTCCTTTGCCTCTCTGTTTTGCGGTTCGAGCTTAAGCGTTTGTTCATAATCATTGAGTGCGTTTGTCCAATCACTGAGTTTTCTCTCGTCAGTTTTCTGTGTCTCCCCGCGCTGGTAAAGGGTGTTGCCGAGGTTGTAATAAGTTTTGCCCTGCAAAACGGTATCCTTAGAGAGCAGCGCCTGACTGAAGGATTCTAACGCATTGTTATAATCTTTTAACTTGTAAGCAGCCGTGGCTGAATCGAACTGGAGCTTGTGCTCGGCGCGCGACTGCCGATGCGATTTTAACGTCTCCTGAAACTGGCTGTAGGCGTCTTCGAATTTGCCTTCGCGATACGCGTCGATTCCTGGTGCGGCGGCGAAAGCGAATGCCGAGAGAAACATTAACAACATCGCAGTCGCGGCTGTGGCCCTGGCAGGAGTTGCAGCGTAACTTCTTTCACGCGTCCGCTTGCGCTCGGGAACCCATATCGACAAGGCTAGGGCGATTAAGGCGGCACCGAGCGGCCATTCGTAACGTTCAATAGGCCGGCGCGACAAACGCACATCCATCTCGGCCGCTTGCATCTTTGCCAGGCCTTCCTCGTAAAGCTGTCTCATCGTGCGCGGCCCATTCTCCAAATGCAGGTAAGATCCGCCCGCCGCCTCTGCGATCTCACGCAACCGTTTATCGTCCAGCTTTGATTTCACAACTTGATCGCTTGAATCTTTCACAAACGCCGTTTGGCCATCGTCGCCGGTAATGGGAATAAGGGAGCCCTGAGCTGTTCCGACGCCTACCGTGAAAATCCGCACACCAGCATCGGCCGCGGCTTTCGCAGTTTTCACGGCGTCCCCACTCAATTCTTCGCCGTCGGTAAAGATGATCAGCGCCCGATTTCCTATGGCGCTTTTTCCGAAGCTTTGCATGGCAAGAGCAATAGCGCTGGAGATATTTGTGCCCCCCTCGGGGATCGTCTTCGTGTCCAGATCGTTGATTGCCTCAACTACCGCGTCATAATCAATGGTCAGCGGCGCTTGCAAAAAGGCGCGTCGAGCGAAGGCGATGAGACCAACACGATCGCCCTGAAGTTCGTTGATCAAGTCCTGAGTAACAAGCTTGACGCGCTCGAGCCGGTTTGGCTGGACGTCATTCGAAAGCATGCTCCGCGATGTATCGACCGCCATCAGCAAGTCGAGGCCCTTACGTTTTACGTCCTCAAACGTGTATCCCCAGCGCGGCTGCGCGAGACTGATCAGCGCCAGAGAAAGACCAAGCAGTTGCAATCCAAATTTCAACATGCGTCGCGGGCGATTTACTGTTCCCGCCAACTGCGGCAGCAAACGCGCCGAAACAAACTCCTGCAAACGCCGAAGCCCGCGATGCTCCGCGCGAGTGAACATCGCGGCCAAAACCGGGATCAAAACCAATCCCCAAAACCATTCTGGTGCGCCAAAACTCATGGCAGTTTTTTCCAGATCGTTTGCGATAAAACCATTTGCGCGAGCAACAGACCGCATCCGCCCATGAGGCAGAGGGGAAACAGATCACGGTACTGTTGATATTTTTTGACGCTCACCGTCGATTTTTCCAGCGTGTCGACATCGCTGTAAATTTGTTCGAGCGATCTGGTATCTGTCGCTCGGAAGAATTTCCCGTCAGCAATTTTTGCCACCTCTCTCAGACCCGTTTCGTTGAATTCCACACGCTGGTTTTCGTACAGAATATTGCCTAATGCGTCGGTAAGCGGCCCTCTGGATGTGTAGATCGGCGCCGGTGCGATTCCATTGATTCCAGCGCCAATCGCGTAGAAATGAATGTTCAATGCTTTTACCGCTTCGGCGGCGGTGTTTGGCGGAATTTTTCCGGCATTATTTTCACCATCAGTCAACAGCACGAGCACGCGGCTCTTGGAGTGTTTGTCATTCAGGCGATTGGCCGCCGCCCCAATGGCCGATCCAATCGCTGTGCCGTCTTCGACGAGTCCGATGCGCACTCTCTCCAGATTCTGTAAGAGCCAGTCATGATCCAGGGTCATTGGACTGACGACGTACGGACGGCCTGCGAATGCGATGATCCCGATCCGATCGTTCGGGCGCCCCTCGATAAATTTGCGCGTCACTTCGCGGATCGCATCGACGCGCGTCGCTTCCTGACCGCCGATTGTAAAATCCTTCGTAAGCATCGATCCGGAGACATCGAGCACGAGCATGATGTCGATCCCGCTCGCTTCCACCTGGGTAAGACTTTTACCGAGCTGCGGACGCGCGAGCGCCACAACGAAAATCGCCAGCGCTGCCAGCACCAGTGTTTGTAAAACTTTGCCCGCGCGTGCGGCGCTTCTTTTCCCGATCGCGCGAAGGCTCGCTGTCGATGAATAAGTCAATGCGGCAGCCAGCCCACGCTTCCCGCGAAGCCAGGCGAGCAAAGGAATCGCCAGCAGTAACAGCAGCAGCCACGGGCGCGCGAACGTCAGCGCATCCGGCCACCAATCAAACAGTCGCAAGTTGACCTCCCTTTACAAAACGAATCGCTTCATCGAGTAAGAACTCGCTGTCCACAGACGTAGCTTCGTAGCGCGCGAACTTGATCAGATCGCAGCGGCTCAAAAAATCTTCGAGTAGCGACTTTTCGTCGGCCGAGAATGGCGAGGCCTTTGCCAGTGCAGTCAAAAATTCAATGGAAGTTTGTCGTGTTGCGGGCAAACCATACTGGTGTGTCACGTACCTTCGCAAAATGTCGGACGCACGGATGCTGAACTCATATGGGCCGATCCTTTGAATTTCGCGCCTAATTCGCTCGAGCTCTTCGAATGCGATCTCGCGTGGCAATTTTGGCGGCGAGGACGATTCGCGTTTCCGCGAGAACCACCACACCGCCAGGCCAAGAAGGGACAGCGCGGCGAATACTCCAATAAAAATCAGCCAGGGCGGGATCAGTGAATAATCGACTGGCGGCGTAATATCGTGAAATTCTTCTGCAGCAAGCGCTAATATTGACAAGATCGACATATTTTGCCTACCGAGTTGCAAGCCGGCGTTCGCGTTGTTTGAAGAACGTGCGCAACGGCGGCAAATAATCCTTTCCGGTCTGCAACGCGATTCTATCGATATTGTTCCGGCGAAGTACACGCGAAAGTTCTGTACCGCGTGCGTGCATCACGTCAGCAAAACGCGCGCGTGTCATGCGATCGCGGGTGTTGATCTCTATTTGATCGCCCGTTTCAGCATCTTCCAAAGCAATGATACCCACGTTTGGAAGCGCTCGTTCTCGTTCGTCGTGAATATGGATAGCTACGAAGTCGTGCCGTCGCCCGCTTACCGCGAGCGCTCGCGAAAAATCAGGCGCTTGAAAATCTGAAATAAAAAAGACGACTGCGCGGCGCGTGACAATGTTATTCAATCGATCGAGCGCCAGTGACGGCTCTGTGCCACGTCCCTGCGGTTCAAAAAACAGGATCTCGCGAATGAGGCGCAGAGTATGCGAACGGCCTTTTTTCGGCGGAATAAAGATCTCAACGCGATCGGTGAAAAGCAGCAGCCCAACCTTGTCGTTGTTGCGAATCGCACTGAATGCGAGCAGACAGGCAACCTCGGCCGCCAGTTCGCGCTTCGATTGAGTGGTACTCCCGAAATTCCCAGACGCGCTGACATCGACGACCAGCATCACGGTAAGCTCGCGCTCTTCCGTAAATTTTTTCACGAACGCGTTGCCCATTCGCGCGGTCACGTTCCAATCGATGGCGCGAATTTCGTCGCCCGGTTGATATTCGCGCACATCTTCAAAGTTCATGCCGCGTCCTTTGAAGACGCTGTGGTAATCGCCGGCGAACGCGGTTTCGACCAGACCACGCGTCTTGATCTCGAGCGTTCTGATCTTCTTGAGAATCTCGGTTGTATTCACGGCTAACCCGAGTCACGGCACCGGCAGGCCGGCGAAAATGCGCTCAATAATCGTCTCGCTCGTGACCGCCTCAGCCTCGGCTTCGTAACTCACGATGATCCGATGCCGCAATACGTCCGGGCCGATGCTTTTTACGTCCTGCGGCGTGACATAACCGCGGCCGTTCAGGAATGCGTGCGCGCGCGCGCCAAGCGCGAGATAAATGGTTGCGCGAGGCGAAGCTCCGTATCGTATCAGTCCTTCGAGTTGCAAATTGTATGCCGCGGGCTCGCGTGTCGCCCAGACGACATCAACAATGTAATCTTTCACGCGGTCATCAATGTAAATGTTGTTAACGACATCGCGCGCCGCGATGATTTGCCTTGGTTCGATCACAGGATCGACTCGCAGATCGGGCGCCGAGGTCGCCATCAAATCCAGAATAGTGCGTTCCTCACGCTTTTGCGGGTAGCCAATGTTCAATTTGAACATGAAACGATCCAGTTGTGCTTCTGGAAGCTGGTAGGTGCCTTCCTGCTCGATCGGGTTTTGTGTCGCGAGAACCAGGAATGGATCGGAAAGAGGATATGTCTTTTCGCCGATGGTAACCTGCCGTTCCTGCATCGCCTCCAGCAAAGCGCTCTGTACTTTTGCCGGCGCGCGATTGATTTCGTCGGCCAGGATTAAATTGGAAAAAATCGGGCCGAGTTTGGTAGTAAATTCGCCGGTGCGCGGGTTGTAAATGAGTGTGCCGATCAAATCCGCAGGCAACAGATCGGGCGTGAACTGCAATCTCTGGAAGCCAGTTTGGATGCATGCGGCCATCGTTTTTACTGTGAGAGTTTTTGCCAAACCAGGAACGCCCTCCAGCAAGAGATGACCATTGGCGAGCAAACCCAGCAGAAGACGATCGACTAGATATTTCTGGCCTACGATAACGTGTGCAACCTGTTGACGGACGGCGGGAATCCATTGGCCGAGTTCTCGCACTTCCTGCGTAATCTCCTGCGTAGATTTCATATGATGTGATTTTTGAGACATGTGCGGGAGGCTAAATGTTCGATTAAGCTGGCCCGGCGCGTGCTGGCTTACGGGCGCGCAAATTCAAAAGGATTGGCAGGCCGGGATAGGGTTCAACTTTCCGAATGCGAGTTTCGACATAACGCCGATAGCCCTCATTCATCAAACGCGGATCGTTAACGAAGAGAACGAATTCCGGAGCCTGTAGATGTCGATCTTCTTTTCCTCCGGCTTGCGTGGCGTAAAAGAGTTTCAGCCGGCGACCTTTGACCATCGGTGGCGGATTGGCTTCAAACACCTGTCGCAGCAACCTGTTCAAAATGCCAGTGCTAATATGCTGTCGCGCCGCGCGTCGGATTTTTTCGATGAATGCAAACAGCTTCTCAATATTTTCTCCGCTGAGCGCAGACGCAATCAGCACCGGCGCGTATTCGAGGAAGAAGATTCTTGTGCGCGCCTCATCGACAAGCTGCGAGATCGTCTGCCTTTGATTCCGTTTCGATCTGATCAAATCCCATTTATTTAAAACGACGATTGCCGCTTTGCGCTCTCTTTGGATCAATCCTGCGATCCGCTTGTCCTGCGCCGTTACGCCTGCCGTAAGATCGACAGTGAGAACGCAGAGGTCCGCGCGGCGGATGCTCCGCTCGGCGCGCATCACGCTAAAAACCTCGACCGAGCTGGAGCGTTTGCCGCGTCTGCGGATTCCAGCGGTGTCGATGAAAAGAAATTGCTGACTGTCGCGTTGGTAGGAAATGTCGATGGCGTCACGCGTTGTTCCCGGCAACTCGCTCACGATTGCCTGCTCGCCGCGCACAATTGAGTTAACGAGCGAGGACTTACCAACGTTTGGCCGGCCGATGATCGCAATCGCCAATGGAGGTTTGCTGTTCGACGTTTGATGTTTGATGTCCTCCGCAGCGAGAGACAGGGGGAGAACCTGATCTATCGTGTCGAGCAGTTCAGAGACTCCACGATTGTGCTCGGCGCTGACGGAGTGGCTGTGCGAAAATCCAAGTGTCGCAAAATCAGTGGCGAGATTTTCGTGTTTTTCACTGTCGATCTTGTTGATGACAAGCACGACCGGCTTGCGTGCTCTGCGCAGCGTGCGCGCAAGCTCCTCCTCAAGTGGCAACAGTCCCTCTCTTGCATCGACGAGAAAGAGCAGAACGTCACTGTCATTGATCGCTTGTTCCACTGTGTGGCGGACCCTTGCGGTCAATTCATCCCGCGATCGCGTGAGCGCGATCCCGCCGGTGTCCCAAAGGAGAAACGGCCGCGCGCCGCGTGTACACAGTGCCGAGATGCGGTCGCGTGTGATTCCCGGTTGATCGTGAACGATAGCAACTTTACGGCCAATCAGCCGATTGAATAACGCCGACTTGCCTACATTCGGCCGTCCGACGATAGCGACATTCGGCAGTTTGCTCGTACCATTCACCGTGGGGGTGCATCTAAGATTTGGTTGCGTGTGCGTGGCCTGCAGCCTGCAATTGCCGGACGCCGTTTGTGACGTAAACGATTCCGGAAATCAAAGTGAAAAGGCCAGCCGCGATCACAAGGTAGAGCAGGGGAAAGAAGCGCAGTTGGAGCATCACCCAGCCAATGGCGATCATCTGTAAAACGGTCGCCACTTTTCCGGTCCAGTTTGGCTTCACATGCACTTTGCCATTGAGCAGATACAAAACGGCTGCACCGACAAAAAGGATGGCGTCACGTGAGATTACGAGAACAGGAAACCACACTGGAAATTTGCCGTAATCGGCCTCGACTTCGCTCCAGTTAGTGAGACTCAATGTGATGATGCCGCTCAGCAACAATCCTTTGTCGGCAATTGGGTCGAGAATGACTCCCAGCGAACTTCGCTGATTGTAGCGACGGGCGACGTATCCGTCCAAGCCGTCGCTCAATGATGCAATCAGGAAAATAGCGATAGCAGTGAACCGCTCCCACTCGACCGGCGCGCCACGCTGAATGCTTTGGCCGTAATAAATCGCCATCGTGACGAAAGCCGGAATCATCAGAATCCGGACGATGGTGATTTTGTTCGCCGTGGTCATGCGCCTACTGTAGCGGCGCTCTCTGAGCGCCAACAGTTTCAATTTCGTGCCGGAATTTGGCGATCTGGAGATCGCCGCTACAGATCTGCGCCGCTACGCAGCTGCGCGTCCCGCTTCGTGTCGGCCTTCGGCGAACTCTTCGATCATCTTCCTGTTGAACGCAGGAATGTCGTCGGGTTTTCGACTGGAAACTAAGCCATTGTCCACGACGACCTCTTCATCTACCCAGCGCACGCCTGCATTGCGCATGTCCACCTGGATCGCAGGCCAAGACGTCATCTTTCTGCCGCGAACGAGATCGGCGCTGATCAGGACCTGTGGGCCATGACAGATCACTGCCACCGGCTTGTGTTCCCGGAAAAAGTGCCGCGCAAATTCAAGCGCGTTCTGATCCATCCGAACTGCGTCCGGATTTAGCAACCCGCCGGGGATCATGAGTGCGTCGAATTCCTCCGGGCGCGCATCTGTTACGGTAAGGTCGACGTCAAATTTGTCGCCTTTGTCCGCGCGATGCATTCCCTGAATTTTCCCGGGCTTCAGTGAAACAATTTTTGCTTCCGCGCCGGCTTCATTGAGCGCTTCGCGCGGCTTGGTCATTTCCACTTGCTCAAAGCCATCTGCCACTTGGATTGCCACTTTCTTTCCATCAAGTTTTCGTGCCATAAGATTTTCCCCCTATTGATGTTGATTGATTCGGTCGCGAAAATTGACCGTACTTAAGCTACGAAGCGCAGAAGACGATCGGATGTAATTGAGAAGAACACTCAGCGCGTTTGCGCCGACGTGGGCGTTTCTTCAGATGGGATCTTGAAATTTTCAATCTGCTTCTTGATCTCATTTGCGAAGCTTGCCGCGCCGGCGCCGTTTACGACGCGGTGATCGAACGTGAGCGAGAGCGTGATCACTTCTGCGCTTTCGTTTTTGTTTTTGTCGGGAATTAATTCACGATGCGCCACACCGACGAAGAGCGTGCCGACCGAGGGTGGTACAACGATCGGCGCACCGGCTTTCACACCGAAAGCGCCGAGACTGGTGATCACCATCGGTGCATTCATCGCATCAACCCGGCCACCACGCGTAGCGACGACCGTCTCATTGTAAATCTTTACCAACTCTGGCCAGCTGTTTCGATTTGCGTTGGTGATTACTGCAGTCGCCAGCCGATCACCCTCGAGCGCGACCGCAATTCCCAAATCAAAATCTTCATTTTGAACAATCTGATCGTCTTCGAGAATCAACCGGCGGAATGGCGCATGTTTTTCCATCGCGCGCACCACCGCCCAGGCGATCATGACGGAAGGGGAGGGGGCATCCTTACCATCTTTCTTTTTTGCTGCCTCGCGGGCCTCCCGAATTGCGTCCCAGCGCGCGTCGATTTGCAGGTTAGCTGGAATGACGCGGCTCAGTTTGCGGGTGATGGTGGGCGAAAGCGCAGGCTCGATATTGTAGTGGCTGGCGTGCCGCCCGCGATCACCAGGTTCCGCAGCCGACACGGCTGTCTCTACAGTCTTTCGACCTGCCGAGACTTCGGCCGGTGCCTCAAACTGATCCGCAAGCGATGTCCCGTCGGTGAAAAGCGTGCCAAGCTCCTGGCCAATCTCGACGGTATCGCCGACTTTCGTTTTCCATTCGCCCATCACTCCAGCGAACGATGATTGGATCGGATAAACCGCCTTGTCGGTCTCGACTTCACACAGTTCATCATCCAGCGCGATGGGATCGCCGGGTTTTTTCAAAAGCGAAACAATTTTTGCGTTGCGAATGCCTTCGCCCATCACCGGGACAGTGATACTTTGGAGGCGCTGCGCTGTATCCCGGATCGCCGATGCCGGCTTGGCAGGCGCGCGTTCTGCTTCAGCGCGGCCCGAATCACTGACTTCGGCCACGGCAGCGCGTTCACGTTTCGTCGCGACTGAACGTTTAATCGCCGCAACAATGCGCTCGACATCCGGCAGCGCCGCGTATTCATAGATCGGATTGTAACCAATCATCACGTTGTCTTTGCTTACAAGCATCGGCGGACTGACCATCTCATTCCAAAGTTCGGGCGTGCTCGTGACGTGGGAAATAATCATCTGCCCTACACTGCAGTTCTCAGTGTCCTCCTGCACGACAACCAGCCGGTGAGTTTTGCGGACCGATTTTTCGACTGCGACTTTGTCCCAGGGCACAATCGATCGCAGGTCGATCAGGTCGACGTTTGTGTCATTGTCGATTTTCGTAATCGCTTCGAGGGATTTCTCGATCGTATTTCCCCACGCGACCACCGTCACATCAGAGCCATTCGTGCATTGACGCGCCCGCCCAAAGGGAACAGCCCGAATCGGCTGCGGGTATTCGTGCTCGGCCCAAAGTAAATGTTTTGGAATTAAGAAGATCACCGGATCCTCGGTATGCATTGCCGTCCAAAGTAATCCTGCGGCGTCAGCGGGCGTACTGGGAATTACGATATTTAGGCCGGGATAATGCGCGAGCGCCGACTCGTTCGCCTGGCTGTGCCACAAACTTCCGCCCGGCAAATACGCGCCATAAGGCGCATAAATGACCGCCGGACATTTCCAGTTACCGGAGGACCGCCAGCGCAAATTGGAGATGTTGGTGACGAGCTGATTGAACCCCGGATAAAGAAAATCGATGAATTGCAGCTCGAACACGGGGCGCTTGCCGTACGCGGCCAGACCACACGCAACCCCGAGAATGGTCGATTCAGCGAGCGGTGAATTAAAAACTTGCTTGGGAAATTCCGTCGAGAGTTTCTGCGTGAGGCGAAATACGCCGCCTTTTGGATCTTCAATGTCTTCCCCGAAGAGGATTTGGCGAGGATCTTCCTCCAAACCCGCGCGCAAGGTTTTGTTCACCGTATCGCCAATGCGATATTTTCCAGGTGGGAGGATTTCCTTGTCGATCTTTGGCGGTGGTTTGGTGACATTGGCGAGCAGCTCGTTAGGCGACGGGTCCTCAGCTTTCTCCGCCTCGGCATATTCACGGCGAATACGTTCCTTAATTTCGCTATCGAGTTTCGTGAATTCCTCCGCGGTGATGATGCCTTCCTCGATCAGCTGATCCTTCCACTGCTTGAGCGGATCGAATTTTTCGAGCCCGCGCAGCTCCTCCTCGCTGCGATAAAGTTTTTGATCATCGGAACTCGTGTGACTGGAGAGGCGCTCCATGTTGATCCAGAAAAAGAGCGGCCCTTTTCCGGCTCGAATCTTCTGGAACGCTTCCGATGTGGCGTCATAAACCTGTTGGACGTTTTGTCCTTCGATCCGCCGCCAGTTGTCAGACTCAAGAATATTCAACACTAGCGGATTGGTCTTGCGCGTGGGCATGCTGATGCCGTACGCGTTGTCTTCGACGAGAAACAGCATGGGTAGTTTCTTTTCCTTGGCAAAGCAAATCGCTTCAAAAAAATCCCCCTGGCGAGTTGCGGCATCGCCTACAGTAGTCACAACAAGATTTTTTTTGCCGTCGAGCTGGATGGCCCAAGCAATGCCGCATGCAGGGAGAAGTTGCGAGCCTGTCGGCGTGGGCACGCTCCAGATATGTAAATCAGCATTGCTGTAGTGCGACGGCATCTGGCGCCCGCCGCTCCCGGTGTTGCGTTTCGCAAAATATTCGAGGCCGAGTTGGCGCGTAGTCATGCCACGTCCTAACACGAGTCCACGGTCGCGATAATAGGCAACGATGTAATCGTCCGGTTCCATTTGGGTCGAGACCGCCGCCAGCGCTTCGTGGCCCATCCCAGAAACGTGAAAATGTCCCTTGCCCTGCCGAATTAAATTCTGTTCGCGCAAATCCGCATGCCGACTCTCGAGGATCGTTCTTAAGAGTCGCAGTTTATCTTTTTCGCTGAGGCCAGGCATATGCTATTGATTCTTACACGGCAGTTGCGGATCGACAATCGCCCGGATTTGCTTCGAATAGAAATATTAGGTGAGCTCGACAGCATCAAAATCGCAGCGGAGCAGGGGAGTGATCGAATCTTATCGTGAGTTCCTGCCGATCTCTGCCTCGGCGCCGGTTGTTTCACTGGGCGAAGGGAATACGCCACTGATTTATTGCCCGCAATTGAGCAAACGCGTCGGCCGCGGCTGTGAAGTTTTCGTGAAAAACGAAGGGATGAATCCAACGGGTTCGTTCAAGGACCGGGGCATGACTGTCGCTGTGTCCAAAGCGCTCGAGCATGGCGCCAAGGCCGTTATCTGTGCATCAACCGGCAACACCTCTGCTTCGGCATCGGCTTATGCGGCTCGGGCAGGAATCCTGGCCGTTGTGATTTTGCCTACGGGAAAAATCGCGACCGGGAAATTGATACAAGCCTTTGCTTACGAAGCGAAGATCGTCGCGATCGATGGCAATTTTGATGACGCGCTGGGAATCGTCCGCGAGCTCGGCGAGGCCGGCGAGTTCGCCATTGTAAATTCGATCAACCCAGATCGGATCGCAGGACAAACGACCGCGGCGTATGAGATTGTCGATGAAATGGGTAATGCGCCCGATCTTCATTTGCTGCCAGTCGGCAACGCTGGAAATATCACTGCTTATTGGACGGGATATCAGGAGTATCGCGCGCGCAAAAGGTCGACAAAGTTACCGGCGATGATTGGTTTTCAAGCAGCTGGTGCGGCGCCGATTTTTTACAATCGTATCATCAAAAAACCCGAAACGATAGCATCCGCAATTCGGATCGGAAATCCGGCGAGCTGGAAACAGGCGTGCGCGGCGATCGCCGAGTCCAATGGAATGATTGATATTGTGAGCGACGAAGAAATCGTCGCCGCACAGACATGGCTAGCACGGCATGAAGGAATTTTTGTCGAGCCAGCGAGCGCAGCGTCAATTGCCGGGCTTTTTAAATGCTGCGATTCAGGCACAACGGCGCACTCGTTCCAGAAAATTCCGGAAGCTAGTCGCATAGTTTGCACTGTCACCGGACACGGCTTGAAAGATCCCGATGTGATTATGCGGCAGATGAAAGAGTTGAAGCCCATCCCCGCAGCCATAATTGATGTGCGACGTGCAATTGGGCTGTAGTCCACGGCCGAAAACCGTCGCGGTTCGCGTTTCCTTGGGTTTAATTTACATCTGACATGCCGTTGGTGGTTCAAAAATATGGCGGTACTTCCGTCGGAACTCCGAAGCGCATTCAGAGCGTCGCAAGCCGGCTCCTTAAAACACAGCGCCAGGGTTGCCAAGTCGTAGCGGTCATCTCTGCGATGGCAGGTGTAACGGACAACCTGCTTAAGCTGGCGCGCAAGATATCGCCGCACCCGACTGACCGCGAGCTCGACATGTTGCTCGCTACCGGCGAGCATGCCGCCGCTGCCTTGACCGCGATGGCCGTCAACGCGTGCGGTGGACGGGCCATTTCCCTGACCGGCGCTCAAGCCGGCATTTTAACGGATCGCAACTACACCAAGGCGCGCCTCGCTAATATCAGTCCAAAGCAAATTCACGAACTGCTCTCAGATGATTATGTTGTGATCGTTGCTGGGTTTCAGGGGCAAACTCCAGAAGGTGAAACGACTACACTGGGCCGCGGCGGCTCGGACTTGACGGCAATTGCGCTAGCCGGCGCCTTGAACGCCGATAGATGTCAAATTTTCACCGACGTCGATGGAATCTTCACTTGCGATCCACGGATTGTGAAAGAAGCGAAAAAACTCGACGAGATCGCTTACGACGAATTACTCGAAATGGCGGGCAGCGGCGCCAAGGTGATGCAGTCGCGCGCTGTGGAATTTGCGAAAAAGTTTGGCGTCGAGTTTGAGGTGCGTTCGAGCTTCAAAATGAGTAGGGGAACGATGGCCAAGGAGGAGAGCGCCAGTATGGAAGACGTGGTGATTCGTGGGATCAGCCTGGATCGCCATCAGGCGAAGCTGACGATTGCAGGAGTGCCCGACAAACCGGGAATCGCTGGGCGGATTTTTTTCAACGTCGCTGCCGCACATATCGTCGTGGACATGATCGTGCAAAATGCGTCCATCGGCGGAACCACTGACATCTCATTTACGATTCACGAGGACGAACTGGAGAACGCTCGCAAAATCCTGATGCCGGTGGTCGGGGAGATCGGTGCGAAACGCCTCAATACATCAAGTGGAGTAGCCAAGCTGAGCGTGGTCGGGATCGGGATGCGATCTCACTCAGGCGTCGCCGCACGAATGTTCGAATGCCTCGGCCGCGCCGGGATCAACATTCAACTGGTTTCGACTTCCGAGATCAAGATTGCAGTCGTAATCGATGAAGAAGATGCAGAGCGTGCAGCCCGGCTGATACATAGCGAGTTCGGCCTTGCTCGATTGATGCCGGCCGCCTCGGCGATCCAGCCGCTGGCGTAAGTCGGTTAAGGCGTTTTGACGGGATTGACGTAGAATTCAGGCACACCTTGAATTCGCATCTTGTAACCCAAACCCGTCCACACAACTGCTGCTCCGGGGTGATCGATAGGGCTCGCGCCGGCGTGGTCGTCTATATTGGCTTGCTTCCAAACGGTGCCGTCTTCCAGCTTGATCAGCGTACGGCCTTTGAGACCGGCAAATGAACCATCGACCCGACTTACAACCGGCTCCCGATTGAAGAATGATTTCCTAACTGATTTTGTAACCCTCTGTTCAGTCTTTTTTTCGGTGGATTCTCGATATCCCTGTAGCCAGGCATCGAGCTTTTGCAGCTCTTCGGGCGACAGTTTGTTCAAACCTGCTGCCTTGAATTCTTCCGGCGACATCATCTCCTGGATACTCCCGGAGATAGGCTCCTGAGCCTTGGACCGTCCCGGGGAACTAAAAATCAGCAGTAAGCAAATCAGGCACGGGATCCAAAGGCTGCGCAAAGAATTCATAATGTTGCAGGTGAGAGCGAATTTCGCGGATGCTAACACTCGCCAGTGCAACGTCAAGGGGCGCAAATAATAGGTGCCTAGCGCAGGCGCCGCTTTGAGTTTTCGGTAACCAAAAAAGCATTCTCGGGGAGATACGGACAAAAGTGTTGGCCCGGCCTAGACCAACAACATCAGACAATATATGTCATATAAAATCATAGGCTCTGCCCTCATGAAACACATTAATAAGGCTTCTGGGATTAATGTTTCTCCTTCTCCCTTTCTCAATCCATCTTCATGTGGCATGAGCATCCCGCAGCGACTGACGCTCGACCGGCTGCCTCATCCGTGGCTTCTCGACAGTGAAAGCCTCATCTCGGAGCTCGCCCGGGTCCGCGAACTCGCGCTCCGCATTCCGCCCGTGCGCAAAACGATATCATCGGACCAAGCAACACCCCTCATAGACGCCCTCTGGGACCCCGAAGAACGCCTCCGTTACTTGTCACTACGGCCAACATGCCTTTGCACGATAACATAATAAAAAGTTGCGTAATGCCGAGAGCCTCAGCCAGCCCCGTCAAACTGCAGCGCTCAATACGCGCCGCCGAAGCTGCTTATGAGGACCAGACACCACCTCCGGTCGCGAAACACCCAGACTCCCGAGGAGAGCGCCCTCTGGAAAGGCATTCGTGCGCAGCTCTCAGAGCGGCGGCGCCAAAAACGTCACCTCTACGGCCTTTCATCAAACCGCGAAGCTGATCTCTATAATCCCGCCTCGCCGCCAACAACCAATAGCACGCAGCAAAGTCATCCAATTCCACTACAAATCTTCACACCGAGTCCTACCGGCCCCAAACACAGATTAATACCTACAAAAATCCCAAGACAGAGTATTCCGACCAAGAACACTCCGACAGCGACACTATTCAACAAAACCGCGAGTGGGTTTCGAGTGCACCGAAATTGCGGCGTCACAGCCTTGTGCTTTTCCAGTTCCTCCAGGCTCTTGCTCATCCTTTCCGCCGTCCTACCCAGCTCCACTTGCGATCGCCGCATTCCCACGATTACGCACACAATTGACGCTGCAAAATATCCCCACGCCATGAACAACAGCGGCAACCATTGCTTCCCCGGCGCTTTGGAAAATCCAAGCTATCACTCCTTTAAAGCGTCTCGATCTTCGCTGTGCGTTTCTCGGTGAGATATGCCCAAACTCTCCTTGCACCTTCGCCTTGCTTAAGCCTGATAACCGATCCCGATCCGCCCTCGCCGCCGCCACTGAGATGCAAAACCACGTAGTCACCCGTCCGCTCGGCGTAAGTGAGATGATCAAGATTTACGATGCGGCCATCCGGAAGGCTCAAAAGATTCATGGGTAATTCTGATTATCAGCTCTCAAATAAACACACAAAGAAAAAGTATTCCTTGCGATTACGATAACCGACCGGCTAGCGAAGGTCAGTCTGCTACCGACCCAATCGCTGTCCGGGGCGTGCAAACGCGCCGCTCAGACGTTGCTCCCGCTCCATTTCAATTTCTGCCGGACTACGCTAAAGAACGACGCGTCGGGCAACGATGCTAGCGGAAGCGTTTTCTTTGCCTTTCGGATGGTGATGATCGAGCCGCGCTCGACATGGATCGGCTTACGGCCGTCCAGCGTCAGAAATATGGGATATTCCGGATCGCTCGCTTCAATTTCGATGTTTGATCCTTCCGCCACGATGATCGATCGGTTGGTCAGAACGTGTGGACAGATGGGCGTGATTACGAATACACCAGATTCGGGATCAAGAATTGGTCCACCCGCCGATAGCGAGTAAGCAGTGGAGCCGGTCGGCGTCGCGACAATCAAGCCGTCGGCGTTAAATTCCGTCAGCGGCTCGCCGTTGACTCGCGTGCACAGCAGCACAAGGCGCGAGAGTTCGCCCCGGCTCAGGACTGCGTCGTTCAGCGCTAGCATCTTGGCGGTTTGTTTGTCGCGTAGCTTCACCCGCGCCTCAAGGAGCGCCCGGTGACTAAAGTTGATCCGGTCCTTCGCGATGCATTCCACCGCCTCGCGATACGTAGAAGAACTCGCGCAAGTGAGGAAACCGAGTGAGCCCACGTTGATGCCAAAGATTGGCTTAATGACTTCACCTAGTTGCCCAACCACGTGGAGAATTGTTCCATCGCCACCCGCTACCACCAGAAGATCTGTAGCCGCGCCTAATTCAGCCATGGAATGCCCGGATTTCTTTCCGGCAATCGCCGCCGTTTCTTTTTCGAGCAAGATCGACACCGAAAAGCGAGAAAATTCTGCGACAATGCTGTTGACCAGATCGGCAATACCTGGCTTGCCCGTGTGCGCGATCAATCCAATCGTTTTCGGAGACATGCGAAAAATTCCTGGTTACCGTCCGTACCCTTGATAGCAGATGGAGCGATTCCGGTCACGACATGACCGAGATTGGTCACGAATGCAACGATCTTCTCTTGCGCTTTTTGGTGCAGTTCCGGGTGGCGAACGATCCCCCCGCTTCCGATGTCTGCACGGTGCAATTCAAACTGTGGTTTGATGAGTGCGAGCATCACGCCAGTCGCGCCCAGCAATTCAAACGCATTCGGCAAGATTAAAGTCAACGAAATGAATGAAACATCGATCACGCAAAGATCGACAAGTTCTGGAACGTGTTCACGCGAAAGAAATCGCGCGTTGACGTTCTCCCGCACGATCACGCGTGGATCGTTGCGGAGTTTCCAATCCAACTGGCCGTGTCCGACGTCCACGGCGTAAACCTTCACAGCGTCGCGCTGCAACAAGCAATCGGTAAAACCGCCTGTCGATGCGCCAATATCCAGCGCAATCTTGCCCTGCACGTCTATGTCGAAATTATCGAGAGCGCTTTCCAGTTTCAATCCTCCACGTCCCACATATCGCCGCATCGGCTTCAACGCGATGGCCGCATTTGCCTCGAGAAGCTGCGATGGTTTCACCGCAATCCGAGTGCCTACCTTCACGTCGCCCGCCATTACCGCGCGTCGGGCCTGCTCGCGACTCGCAAACAGGCCCTTTTCGACCAGAAGTTGATCAAGCCGTCGCCTTTTGGACATTTCTTTGCTTTGCTGGTCCGCGACTCCACACAGTAATGATTGACGCACGAAGGGCTTCCACCGCCTGACTTAACTGATTACTTGTAATGCACAATGGTGGCATGACGACGACGACATTTCGAATCGGTCGTGTTAGAAGTCCGTGGCTTCGAGCTTGAACACAGACGTTTGTCGCAAAGCTCGGGAACCCCGTTTCTTTCGACTCGTCTAGCTCGACTCCCGCAATAAAGCCACACTGGCGCACTTCAACGACGCCATGAAGATCTCTCAATCCTCTGAGCGCTTCCTTTAGATGCTGGATTTTTGGCTGTACTGCTTCCAAGACCTTCTCATTTTCAAAAACCTCTAGACTGGCCTTGGCAGCGGAGCAGCCAAGCGCATTTCCAGTGTAGCTGTGGCCGTAGGCGAGCGCTCTGCCATCAGCGACCGAGCCGTTGAAAGCCGTGAAGATTTCTTCCGTTATCAAAGTAATAGCGAGCGGAAGATATCCAGCACTCAAGCCTTTAGCCAGAATCATCATGTCCGGAATCACTTCCTCGTGTTCAACGGCAAACATCCGGCCGGTTCGCCCAAAACCGGTCATGACTTCATCCACAATTAGGAGCGTCTCGGTGCGGTCGCACCATTGCCTGACCGCCTGCAACGTGCCCGGCGGCCAGAGACGCATCCCACCCGCACCCTGTATTAATGGCTCAATTACTACTGCCGCAATTTTTGCGACGTCTGTGGCTGAAAGCGCTTCCAGGGCCGCCACGTCCTGGACCTGAATCGCGGGAAAATTCCAGTGGTCCGGGCCGCTTCGAAACAAGGAGAGCGCACCGAGGCTCGCCGCGCCGGCGGTGTCGCCATGATAGCCGCTGCGGAAGGCGACGAACTGATGCTTTTCGGAACGCCGCAAGCGCCAATACTGCTCGGCGATCCTCAAGGCGACCTCGATTCCAGTGGAGCCGTCATCTGAATAAAAGACCCTGCTCAAGGAATTCTTAGGGAAAAGATCGACAATAGCTCGCGCAAGTTCGATTGCTGCAGGATTAGTGAAACCCAGAAACGAAGTGTGCGCGACGCGGTTCAGCTGCCGGCCAATCGCCGCGTTGATGTGCGGATGATTGTGGCCGTGGATATTTGTCCAGATCGATGAGTTGCCATCGATATATTCCCGCCCGCGGCTATCGCGCAAAATTGCGCCGTGCCCTTCAACCAAAACAAGTGGTTCATGCTCCGAAGCGCACCATTCCCGCATATTCGTGAATGGATGCCAAACGAAGCGCTTGTCCGCTTCCATTAGCTCTTCCGTATTCCACCCACTCATAAGCGCCTTGTTTAAGGATTACTTTCTCCTACAGCGAAACCACGCCGTAGCCTTGGCGAAGGCGGGTTCGCCTCGATAAGCTCGTCCGTCCACTCAGTCATAAGCGTCGTGTTCGGATCAGTTCCCTCTGTGAAGGCGGGGCCCAATCAATGTGCTGTTTTGCTCCTCGATTAGCTTTTCAACCGATGCAACGTCCTCGGCCGAGGCGTGCCGTCGCTGGTATTTTCGCCCAAGAATTTCTTTCAACCTCAGTAAATCGTTCAGCAGCGGGCGATCGAAGTATGTCCAGTCAAGATCCTGGGCCGTTTTAGATTGAAGCCGCCACTTGCCACCGAATTTCGTGGCGCGCACTTGGCGTTTCGTTCCATCCCCATCTTTCTCCGTCATATGTGTTGACTCGGCATTGGTGTAAAACCTTACATTAGCCAGCTTGAAAGACGCAGCTAGACTGGCGGCCTATTTCGCCTTGACCATTCTCGTTGGAGCGCTCCTGGCTCCGCTTCTCTTTTGGTCGTCCCACTCTCTCGCAGCCCATGGTTTCCCATTCCTCGCAAAATATAATTTCGAAACATTTTTCCATCGCGCCGTCCTCGTTGCTGCCGCAGTTCTACTGTGGCCGTTCTTATATATCAGCGGCGTGAAAAACATGGCTGATCTGGATCTTGTGCCGAACTCGCGCTGGAAGCGCGATGTGTTAGCCGGCGTGCTTCTCTCGGCAATTCCCCTCCTCTGCTGCGGCGCGTTGCTAATCGCGCTTAACATTTACTCGTTTCGCCATAACGTCATCTGGGGCGCACTGGGAAAGATGCTAGCCGCTTCAGTAACCGTTCCCTTCATTGAAGAAACATTTTTTCGGGGAATCGTTCTGGGTGTTTTGCTAAGAACTGGCCGCCAATACATGCCGATCATTGCAACTTCAGCAATCTTTTCCGTGGTCCATTTTTTAAAGACACCTGGCCGAGCACCCGCAACTGTGACATGGACGTCGGGCTTCAATTCCATAGCCCATTCATTTGGGCAATTTAGCGATTTGGCCGTGGTGGGCGCCGCGTTCACCACGTTATTTCTTATCGGCTGGATTCTGGCCCACGCGCGTGTGCTCACGCGCTCGCTCTGGTTGGCTATCGGCTTGCATGCCGGCTGGATTTTTGCGAGTGGCACATTTAGCCGGGTTGCCCGCCAGCAGATGCCTATCTTTCCGTGGCTTGGAAAGAATTTGCTGGTTGGCATCGTGCCTCTTGGCGTAGCGGGGTTGACGTGGCTAATAATGCGAACCTGGTTAAAACATGATCGCGCTCAGCAAGTCTGACGGCGTAGCAGCGCTGGTAACGCTTCTCTATCCGCCGGTCTGCACGATATGCGGAGCAAATACTCCAGCGGGCAAGTATCTTTGCGACCAGTGCGACGAAAAGGCCGTCCGGATCCTGGGGCCGTTTTGCCAGAAATGCACCGAGCCATTCGAAGGGGCTATCACCAGCTCGTTTACTTGCGCCAACTGTGCTCATCGCGCCATCCATTTCGACGCAGCGGTGGCGGCATATCGCAGTCGCGGGATCGTTCGCGAAATTATTCACAGCTTTAAGTACAATCGGCAAATTTATCTGCGCCGGCTCATTGCGCGCTGGCTGTGTGCGGCTTTGGATGACGAACGGCTGCGCAATCGTCGCTTCGACGTCATCGTGCCAGTACCGCTCCATCCAACGCGACAGCGCGAACGCGGATTCAATCAGGCGAGTCTCCTTGCGGAATTGTTAAGCGCAGAGATATCCGTTCCGTCGAAACTCTTGCTGGAGCGCACTCGCTACACAACCACCCAGACTGCGCTTGATCGTGCTGAGCGGATGGAAAATTTGCACAACGCCTTTCGTTTACGAAAAACTGCGAACGTGCGAGATTTGCACGTGTTGTTAATCGATGATGTGCTGACCACTGGCTCCACGTTGAGCGAGTGCGCGCGCGTTTTGAAGCGCGCGGGCGCAATTTCTGTTCATGCCGCAACGGCGGCACGCGCATAGATCCCATGCCAATTTTTAAAAAGCCAGTAATCAAGGCAGAAAGCGGAAAGAAACGCGAGATCCCCCGTGGTCTTTTTCAAAAATGCCCGGGCTGTGCGGAAGTCGTGCCGGAAATCGAGCTTGCTCAGAACCAGAGAGTTTGCCCGCGGTGTGATTACCATTTTGCGCAACCGGCAAAAGAGCGGCTACAAAATTTGCTCGACGCGGAGACTTTCGCTGAGATGGATGCAGATCTGAAATCTCTGGATGTTTTGCGCTTCCAGGGAATGGTGACATACAAGGATCGGCTCAAAAAATATCGGGAGAGAACCGGTTTACTCGACGCCGTGACCAGTGGTCATGGAATTATTGACGGCTACAAAGTCGCAATCGCTGTCATGGATTTTGGGTTTCTTGCTGCGACCATGGGCTCAGTTGTCGGCGAGAGAATCACCCGCACCATCGAATACGGGACGGCCGAACGCTGTGCGGTCATCATTGTTGCCGCTTCCGGCGGCGCGCGCATGTACGAAGGAATGTTGAGTTTGATGCAAATGGCAAAAACGAGTGGCGCGCTTGCCCGACACGCTGAAGCGCGACTCCCTTACATTTCTGTTCTGACGAATCCGACGACCGCTGGCGTCATGGCCAGCTTTGCTTCGTTAGGCGATGTCATTATCGCTGAGCCCAAAAGCATGATCGGTTTCGCTGGACCGCGCGTGATCAAAGAAACTACGCACCAGGATTTGCCGGAACGATTTCAGACCGCGGAGTTTCTTCAGGAGCATGGTTTGATCGACATGATCGTGCACCGCAAAAAAATGCGCGAGCAAATCAGCCAATTGCTGAGTTACTTTGCCGTGACGCCGTGAATCGAGGCGGCGGGAGCCGATCGAGATGGACGGGCAAGCCCGCGAGGGTTGGCGCGTCGGGACACGCGCCGATCAACTACCGAGAGGCGCTCGCCTGGCTGTATAGCCTTCAGCGCTTCGGTATCAAGCTCGGGTTGGAAAACATCCGGAGGCTCCTCGCGGAGCTCCACGTTAGTTTGGGCAGCGCACGCGCCTCGCCGGAAACTTCTGCCGAGGTGATTCATGTCGCCGGCACAAATGGCAAAGGTTCTGTTTGCGCCATGATCGATTCGATCTGCCGCGCACAAGGATATCGCACCGGCCTGTTCACCTCCCCTCACCTCATCACATTTCGTGAACGAATTCGCGTGAACGGCGAAATGATTTCCGAAGACGCGGTTGCGAATCGTTTAACGCTAATTCGTAACCTCATCGCCGATTGGGATCCGCACCCGACGTTCTTTGAAGTCACAACTGCACTCGCTCTAACATATTTTGCCAAAGCTAAGATTGAGATTGTGATTCTGGAAACCGGCCTGGGCGGGCGCCTCGATGCGACCAATGCCATCCAGTCAGATGTCTCGGTCATCACATCCATCGACTTCGATCACGAAAAGTGGCTGGGAAACACGCTCCCTGAGATCGCGACAGAAAAAGCCGGCATCATTAAGCCCGGAGTGCCGGTTGTGTGTGCAGCTCAACGCGATGAAGCCGAAAAAGTAATTCGTGCGCGTGCTATCGAGTGCGAAGCGGCGCTGGAATTTGTAACTGAATCTTACGACCGTTCCTCAATCGCCTTACCCGGTCATTACCAAAAACTGAATGCCGCCGTTGCGATCGCAGCAGTTCATGCCGCAAAAATCGGCATCGACGAGAAGGCGATTGTGCGCGGGCTTGCGACCGTCGAATGTCCCGCCCGTTTCCAGAAGTGGGACGGAAAGGTAATCATCGACGGCGCCCACAATCCCGCAGCCGCCCATGTTCTCGCAAAAACATGGCGTGAGATTTATGGTAACCAGCGCGCCACGCTGATGCTTGCGGTTCTTTCCGACAAAAATCTGCGCGGTATCTGCGCAGCGCTCGCGCCGATTGCGGATTCAGTTCTTCTTCCGAAAATTCGCAGCGAACGCGCGGCTCCACCAGAAATGCTAGCAAAGGTTTTGGCCAACATCACTCCGCCACTCCCCCACTCCATCGCGTCATCTGTCGGTGAAGCCCTCGATGTCGCGGGGTTGAAACCAAATCCGATTTTGATCACCGGCTCACTCCATTTCGCCGGCGAAGTGCTCGCGCATTTGCGCGGCGAACCCGCCGCCTTCGAAGAATGCGCTCAGTGAGTTCGCGCGAACGCAGATATTTGGGGAGCGCGCGCGTCTCGCGTGCTGGTTTCGGCGTCGCGCCGAAACAGGCTTTCCTTAAAAGGAAGTTATCGCTCAATCCGCGGGAACAACGGCACGGGTTTGCCCACGACATGTCCGTCCGGCAATTTTCCCCACTCCGCATCTGCGAGAGGGAACCTTTCTTCTTTTCCGCTCAACTCCATCTTCCAATTCAGTTGATTGAAAATTCTATGCGCTGCTCCCGGCAATACCGGCGAAATCAAAATGGCGATGATGCGCAGCGATTCGGCGCAGTCATACAGCAGATCTTCCAAAAATTCGCGATCCTCTGATTTCGATGACTTGGCTAGATTCCATGGCGACTGCGCTTCAATAAAACCGTTGAAGACGGACGCGAGATACAGCGAACGTTCAATCACTACATCGGGGCGGACTGCCACCGTCGCTGCCGTATATTCGTCAACTAATTGCTTGTATCCGTCGACAATGTCAGCCGGCAATTTCCAATCTTCACGAGGCTTCCTTGAGATTCCCTCGCAATATCGGCGCATCATATTGAGCGTGCGATTAAGTAGGTTCCCGAGATTGTTGGCTAGATCGGCATTGTAACGCTCAACGAGACCTTCTCCTGAGAAATCCGCGTCTTTGCCCGTTGCGATAGCGCTCATCAAATAATAGCGAAGTGCTTCAGCGCCGTATTTATCGGCAAGCAGGAATGGATCGATGATGTTGCCCGCGCTCTTGCTCATCTTCGCGCCGCCGAGATTCCACCAGCCGTGAACGAGTAATTGCGGCATCGCGTCGTCAGGAAATCCGATCGCGTGCAGCATGATGAGCCAGTAAATGCCGTGTGCCGGAACCAGAATGTCTTTCCCGATGATTTGCAGCGCAGGCCATTTATCCAGGAAGTTTGATGGTTGATGTTTGAAGTTTGATTGATTTGGGTCATATCCCCCGAAGCTGATGTAGTTCGTCAGCGCGTCGAACCAGACGTAAGTCACAAAACCTTTGTCGAACGGCAGCTCAATGCCCCAATCGAGTCGCGATTTGGGACGCGAAATGCAGAGATCGCCGCTGAGTCTTTCAACAGCGTTTCGCAATTCCGTCTGGCGAAAGTCTGGAATGACTGCGTCCTTCCGATTGTCGAGATAACGAAGTAGCCAATCTTTGTGCTGGCTTAGTTTGAAGTAATAATTTTCTTCCTCGCGGAATTCGACGTCACCCCACTCCGGACCGAACTCACCGTCCGGGCCACGCTCCTTGTCGGTCAAGAACTGTTCCTGTCGAACCGAGTAGTAGCCGGCTTGCTTGTCTTTGTAGATCTGGCCGGCATCGAACAGCTGCTGCAAAATTCCCTGAACGACTTTCTTGTGACGATCGCTCGTCGTCTCGGCCCACCCATCGTATTGCACGTCGAGCCTTTTCCAAACGTCGATAAATTTTTGCGTGATCTCTTTGACGAACTCGGCTGGAGGAACGCCTGCTTTCGCAGCTGATTGCTGGACTTTCTGGCCGTGTTGATCGACGCCAGTCAAAAAGAAGACTTTTTCACCTTTAAGCCGGTGATAGCGCGCAATCACATCGGCCAGCACTTTCTCGTAAGCGTGCCCGATGTGCGGTGGCGAATTGGTGTAATCAATCGCCGTCGTGATAAAAAACGTCTTCGACATTTCGCACCTCAAACTGGCGGACGCGCGAGTGTGGCGCAACCACCTTGTTCGGTAGACCACGAATTACACGGATTGAAACGGATACCGGGCCGGCAATGTGTTACCTACGGCATCCGCTTGTCTTTACGAGACCCGAACTTTTTTCCAAACGCCGCCTTCTTCCTTCCAGTTGTAAAGCGGCTTGCCGTTGATTTTATGAACGGAAGTTTCAGTGACCTTCATGCTGCCTGGCTGCCCAGCCATGAAGAAATCAATGTCGTAAATTGTGCCGTCCTTACCTTTCATATCGACACAGGCGAAATACTTGCCGCCTCCGAGACTCGAGAGCCGATCGTCATGGACCTGGATCAAATCCAGCGCAAGATCTTTACCCCGATAGTTGATGTGAAACTTTTTGTCGCTGGATTGCTTGCGCGTGCTCGTGACGTGCCCCTTGATCCCGGCAGAGATATCGGACTTGCTGACTTGCCTCGTCGGGGTGCTCTGCGGGGATGTTGTTGTTATCTGTGGTAGCGTTTGAATTGGCGTGTGCGGATGTGCTTCGGCGAAGAGCGGAGTAGCTGGCGTTAAGAACCACGCGACCGATATTGCGAAGGACAGTCGTATGATCATAGGCTCGGCTTTTATGCGGCTGCCTTTGCGGTTTCCATTTCCTCCGTGTATTTGCCGAAGCGGGCCTTGCCGTTGCACCAGGCGCGATGATGAAATGCCTGTTGCGCGGCGGTCACATTGGCCGCGTCGCCTTTCCAAGCTTTCAGTACTGGAGCTTGCAAAGCGCGGCCGAAGGAGAAACTCAATTGCCAAGGGAGGTCCGGCAACTGATTCATGGCATTCAGATGTTCGGTGGCTTGCAAATCGGTTTGCCCGCCTGAGAGAAAGACAAGACCGGGAACCGCAGCAGGCACCACGCATTTCATGCAGCGCACCGTAGCTTCAGCGACTTCCTCCACCGAAGCCTGCTGCGGACATTCTTTTCCAGACAGCACCATGTTCGGCTTCAGCAGCATGCCTTCCAGTACGACGCGATGCTCATGTAGAGCGTGAAAGACGGTCTCCAGCGTTTGCTCCGTGACTTCGAAGTGCCGCTCAATCGTATGGGCGCCATCCATGAGCACCTCCGGTTCGACGATCGGCACTAGGTCGGCTTCCTGGCAAAGCGCCGCGTAGCGCGCCAGCGCCTCTGCGTTGCTCGCGATGCATGTGCGCGTAGGAATTTTCTCGCCAATAGTGATCACTGCGCGCCATTTCGCAAAACGCGCTCCGAGCTTTCGATATTCTGCCAGCCTGTCGCGCAATCCGTCCAAGCCCTCGGTGATTTTCTCGCCTGGAAAATTCGCCATCGCCTTGGCGCCTTTGTCGACCTTGATGCCGGGAATGATTCCCTGTTCCTCCAGCGCTTGGACGAAAGTGCGACCGTCGCGAGCCTTCTGTCGAATCGTTTCGTCAAAAAGAATCACGCCGCTGATAAATTCGCCTGCACCGGCGGTGGTAAACAAAATCTCTCGATACGCGCGACGGTTTTCCTCGGTCGACGGGACATTGATGCTTTTCAATCGCTTCTCGATTGTCCCCGAACTTTCATCCGCTGCCAGAATTCCCTTGCCCCGGGCGACCAGTTTCTTTGCTACAGCTTCCAAAGTTTCAGTTTTCATAGTTTCTCTGCTTACGGTTACGGAACAAATTAGTCTAATCTCGACGCGCGGTCTAACCTGTGTTATACACAGATTAAGTGTTGAGCAGGGTCATAATTTCGATGGCGACGGCTGCCGCGCTTTTTACGGCTCCGGTGGGTCTCGCCACGCGATCCTGCATTCTCTCCAGTGCGCCAGTTGGAGGAGCTTGTAAGCCGCGTTGCTGCGCTAACAAGACCTGTTGCGCGACTTCAAGCGAGAACAAATCGACTCCATCGCAACCGCTGGCGAAAGCCGATTCCAGCTACAAACTAAACGCGACATCGCTTGCGGTAGCTGCAGCCGCTTTGCCGAGCCGGGAATTTGGCACTCAACAGTTTCGACTTTCCAATGCCGCGTCTGACGCGCATTCGCCGCCGACGCTGGCGTTGATCTGCATCCGTCTAATCTGATTCAGGGCGGCTAACGCCCGAGGTGTCTCCTGTCGCCACGGCCCTGTGGGCCGTCCAAACGCGCCATAGGCGCGTGGCTACAACTCTTCAACCGCAGTCCTGAATCAATGAAAACAACTTACCTTTTACCATTTTATGCGTTGTTAACTTTCAGTTTGAGAGCTGAACTCCCGCACAGCCATGCGCGCGAACTCCAGCCCGCCGGCCACTTATCTCTCGACGGGATGACACGCGTAGTGCTGACAAATAATCCCGCAATTAAAGAAATTGAGAACCGCTGGCGTGCGGCAAAGGAGCGAGTGCGACAAGCTGCGGCATGGGACGATCCGAAGGTCGCTGGCGATTCGGAGTTTCATCGATTTATCAACATTCCGCCCAACGCCTTCATGGATCAGTCGCTCACGCTCGAGCAACTGATACCGATCACTGGAAAAAACCTTGCGCGTGCCCGCGCGGCGGCGGCGGAGGCGTTATCGGTATTTGAGGAACTGCGACGGGCTGAGCTCGACGTGGTGGCGAAAGCGCGAACCGCATATTTTCGTCTCGCGAATGCTTACGATCAGCTAGACATCAACGATAAGAACCTCACATCGCTGAGACAGATCGCAGATATCAGTCGCTCGCGATACGAGAACGGCCTCGAGAGTGCAGCGAACGTGCTCGTCGCCGAAACCGATTACAGCAAGCTGTTGGAAGCGCGGCGGGACCTTGAGCGCAACTTATCCGACGCGCAGTCGCAGCTGAACACATTGATGAATCGCGACGCGTTCGCGCCGCTCAGCGCGCCGGCCGCAGCAAGCATCAACGAGGCGAATCTCTCCCTCGCAAGATTACGCCAAATCGCGCTGGTGCAACGGCCTGAAGTGCAAATCGCGGCTGCGAAGATCGACACGGAGAAAGCGAAGCTTCAGCTTGCGCACCGCGCCTGGATCCCCGACCCGGCGCTGATGGTGAAAGGCCAGCGCTACAATGATGCCGCGCAAGCGGTGAGCGAATTGGACGCCGGCGTTTCATTCACGGTGCCCTGGGTCAATCCCGGGAAATACTCGGCAGGTGTGCGTGAGGCGCGCGCGAACGTCACAGCCGCTGAGCATGGTCTCGAGCGCGAACAAAAAGAAGCGCTGCGGTTGCTGCGCGATCAGTTGGAAAAAATCGCAACGGCACATCATCACGTTGAGCTTTTCCAGGACAAGCTTGTGCCGCAGGCGCAGCAGGCATTCGAGGCAACGCGACTGAGCTACGAGTCCGGAAAAGCGACGTTTCTCGATTGGATCAGCGCGCAACGAAACTTGCGCGATATCGAAGCGACCGCCCGCGAGCATCTAAGCGACTACCAGGTCGCTGTCGCCGAACTGGAAGCGACCATCGGCGCCCAACTCTATGGGCGGCCCAGCGAATCCGGCCGCAGCCGGACAGAGGGAAAATTTCGATGAGAATATTTACACGAAGAATCACGGTATCCGTTGTGCTCGTTGCGCTGCTCTTCGGAGCGGCTTCTTGCGTGAAACGAGGGGGCGCCAGCAAACCAAACAACATCGATTACTGGACCTGTACAATGCATCCTTCGGTGCATGCAAAGGATCCCGGAAAATGTCCCATCTGTTCGATGGATCTCGTGCCGGTGCTTAAAAGCAGCGCACCTGCCACAGGTCCTGCTTCGAAGCCGCCCCAGCATGATCATGCGGCGATGTTGGCCGGAAAGTCCTCCGGCACTGGCATCAGTTCTTCGCCATCACACGAGTTTGTCGTACCTGTCGAGCGCCAGCAACAAATCGGCGTCACGTATGCAAATGTCGAGCGCAAGCCCCTTCTTCATAGCATCCGTGCAGTCGGTCTGATCGTGCCGGACAAAACACGTAGTTGGCAGTTCGTGTCGCGCGTCGATGGTTACGTTCAAAAACTGCACGTCAGCTCGCCGGGCGAACTGGTGGAAAAAGATGCGCCACTTTTGTCGATGTACAGCCCGGACTTGCTCACCAGCGAGCGGGAATTCGTCGAGCTGCTGCGGATGCGTGATCAGGCGAAGAGCAAAGACGCGCGCGAAACGCCGCAGCGTTTGATCGAATCGGCCAAACGCCGCTTGCAACTTTGGAACGTGACCGAGCAGCAGATTGAGGAATTGGAAAAAACGCGTAAGGCCTCCGACACACTCACATTACTCTCGCCCTTCCGCGGAGTGGTCCAGTCGGTGCCCGTTGAGCAGGGTAAGAGCGTGAAGACGGGCGACATGCTGGTCGAAGTCGCGGATCTGAGCGTCGTCTGGGTCTGGGCGGAGTTTTACGCGACCGAATTGTCGATGCTACAAATCGGCCAGGAATTCGCAGTTACGACGGCATCATATCCTGGCCAGAAATTCGAAGGCACGCTCAGCGTAATCAATCCGTTCATCGATGAGACGAAACGTACCGCCAAGGTGCGTGTCGACATCCCAAATCCCGATTTCAAGTTGCGCCCCGGAATGTACGTGAACGCCGAGCTGGCGATGGACATGGGCGAAGCACTCACCGTTCCTGTTAGCGCGGTGATGCCGACCGGCACGCGCAACCTTGTATTTGTGGATAAAGGCCAAGGTAAGATCGAGCCGCGCGTCGTCCAGCTCGGTTACAAGTATGCGGACATCTACGAAGTCCAAAGCGGCCTCCAAGAAAACGAACGCGTCATCGCGAGCGCAAACTTCCTGATCTCCGCCGAGTCAAAAGTGCAAGGCGCGTTGAGTGAATTTGGCGAAAGCGAGAGAGCAACCGGGCGACCGGAGGATAAGTGATGAAGGAGAGCGAAACGGCGAGAAAGCCGATCCGACATTCCGAGACTTGGACGTTTATCAAAATGCTCTTGTCGCTGGCCTGCGCGTTTATCGTTTCATCGGCCAGCTCGTAAAAATGATCGATCACCCGGAAAAGTGGCGGATCAACAGTTCACGGCCACGTCCATGAATTTCGACATACCGGAGAAAGGACGACACGAAGAAACAGCGACTTCGCCGATTCGCCGATTCGCCGATTCGCCGATTCCGGCTTCTGTCTCGTCGTCCGACCGTCTCGCCGATCCATCTCCTCGTCCTCCACTCATCGAGCGGATCATTGAGCGCAGCGCAAGAAATAAATTCCTTGTTTTCATCTTCACCATCTTCGCTGTCGCTGCCGGCTTTTACGGCCTGAGGCACACCCCGCTCGACGCGATTCCGGACCTGAGCGACGTGCAGGTGATCGTTTACACCGAGTGGGAAGGGCGCTCGCCCGACTTGGTTGAAGATCAGATCACCTATCCTATTTCCTCCAAATTCATTGCCGCGCCAAAAGTGAAGTTCGTCCGTGGCGAATCGATGTTCGGCAAATCTTTCATCTACGTCATCTTTGAAGACGGCACCGACATTTATTGGGCGCGTTCGCGTGTGATCGAATATCTGAACTCCGTGCGCGGCTCCCTTCCGGAAGATGTCAATCCAGTCATCGGTCCGGATGCCACAGGTGTCGGCTGGGTTTACGAATACGCAGTGGTTGACGATACTGGAAGGCACGATCTCGCCGAGCTGCGCTCCATTCAGGATTGGAATCTCCGCTACGCACTCGAGTCAGTGAAAGGCGTCGCGGAGGTCGCGCCGGTTGGCGGGTTCGTAAAGCAATATCAAGTCGATCTCGACCCAAATGCCCTAGTCGCTCACAACATTCCGGTAAGCGATGTCGTCAACGCCATCAAGACGAGCAATGCTGATGTCGGCGGGAAAATTTCCGAGATTGCGACAACCGAATACTTCATTCGTGGCCGGGGCTATATCAAAAAGATCGAGGACATCGAAAATATTGTCCTCAAAGTCGAAAAGGGCACGCCGGTTTATGTAAAGAACGTCGCGACGGTGCATCTTGGTGGCGACATCCGGCGCGGCGTGGCTGAGCTGGACGGCCGGGGCGAGGTCGTCGGTGGTATCGTCGTCATGCGGTATGGCGAGAATGCGCTCAGTGTCATCGACGGCGTAAAAAAGAAGCTGGAGGAAATCAAAGCCTCGCTGCCCGAAGGCGTCCGCGTGGTGACGACCTATGACCGGAGCGATTTGATCAAGCGTGCCATCGCCACGCTACGGGAGAAGCTGATCGAGGAAAGCGTTGTCGTCGCGCTCGTTTGCCTGGTGTTTCTCTGGCACGTTCGCTCGGCACTGGTCGCCATTATCACGCTCCCAATTGCCATCATTCTTTCGTTTGTGCCGATGTGGTGGATGCACGTGACGAGCAACATCATGTCACTGGGCGGCATCGCGATTGCCATTGGCGCGATGGTCGATTCCGCGATCATCATGATCGAAAACGCGCACAAAGCGCTCGAGCATTTTCGGGAAACGCACGGACGCGAACCCAACAGCCTCGAACGCGTTCAAGTCATTATTGCGGGCGCCAAGGGCGTAGGGCGTTCGCTCTTTTTCGCGCTGCTCGTAATCACAGTAAGCTTCATTCCGGTCTTCTCGCTGACCGCACAGGAAGGACGGCTGTTTCGGCCGCTCGCCTTTACAAAAACGTTCTCGATGTTCTTCGCGTCGTTCCTCGGTGTGACACTTGTGCCGGTGCTGATGACGCTGCTGATCCGCGGGAAAATTACGCCAGAGATCAAGAATCCAGTGAACCGGTTTTTGATCTGGGCATACCATCCTGTCGTCAATTTCGTATTGCGCTATCGCTGGTTCACACTTGGCTGTGCGCTCGTTATTCTTCTGATCACGATTTTTCCTTTCAAAAAACTAGGCAGCGAATTCATGCCACCGCTGAACGAGGGCACACTCCTTTACATGCCAACTGCCGTGCCCGGGATGTCGATCACCGAGGCGACGAAAATTCTCCAAATACAAGACCGACAATTAAAAAAAATTCCCGAGGCCGTCACCGTGTTTGGCAAGGCTGGTCAGGCCGATACGCCTACTGACCCAGCGCCGTTGTCCA
The DNA here is from genome assembly GCA_046734045.1 of Verrucomicrobiota bacterium. Taxonomy (GTDB): domain Bacteria; phylum Verrucomicrobiota; class Verrucomicrobiia; order Chthoniobacterales; family UBA10450; genus Udaeobacter. The sequence continues at coordinate 43,914 of JBKPQL010000004.1, read as the reverse complement.
TGTTCGAGACCATCGTAACCCTTAAACCGTATGATCAATGGCGGCGTGGACTGACGTGGGAGAAACTGCTCGCCGAGGTTAACGCCAGTATGAAAACCCCTGGAATGGCGAACATTTTCTGGATGCCAATCCAGACGCGCACCGAGATGTTGACGACCGGATTTCGCAGCGTGCTCGGCGTGAAAGTTTTTGGTCCCGATCTTGAGCAGATCCAAAAGCTGGCTGTGCAAATTGAAAAAGAGCTGGCTGATTTTCCGAATACGCGTAGTGCGTTCGCTGAGCGCACCGTCGGCGGATATTTTTTGGATCTCAACGTCAACCGGGAAGCCGCTGCGCGCTATGGACTCAAAGTTGGCGACGTGAACGACATCATTGAGTCGGCAATCGCCGGCAAAAATATCACAACCACAGTGGAGGGTCGTGAGCGTTACCCTGTTAATGCACGTTACGCGCGTGATTTTCGTGAGGATCTCGACGCGTTAAAACGCGTGCTCGTGCCGACGCCCACGGGCGCGCAGGTGCCCATCTCCATATTGGCCGACATCAATTACAAAACGGGCCCGCCATCAGTGCGGAGCGAGAACGGGAAACTGGTCGGGTTTGTTTTCGTGGATATTACGACGAGCGACATTGAGGGTTACGTCCGCGCGGCGGCGCGGCATCTGAGCCAGCGCATCCAGTATCCGGCAGGTTGTTACATTCAGTGGGCCGGCCAGTTTCAATATCTGCTAGCGGCAAAGGAGCGCCTCAAGGTGGTCATTCCTTTCACGCTGCTCATCATTTTCGTGCTGATTTACATCAACACGAAGTCGGCAATCAAAACCGCGATTGTGTTGCTAGCGGTACCGTTCTCATTAGTGGGCGCTTTCTGGTTGCTGTATTTGCTGGGCTACAACATGAGCGTTGCGGTATGGGTCGGCCTGATCGCGCTTGCCGGCCTCGATGCCGAGACGGGCGTGGTCATGCTGCTCTACCTCGATCACGCCTGGGAGAACTTCCGCGCTGCGGGCCGGATGAACAACATGCGTAACCTGCATGATGCAGTCATCGAAGGCGCGGTGCAACGGATCCGGCCAAAGATCATGACCGTATGCGCGATTCTATTCGGCCTGTTGCCAATCATGTGGTCCCCCACCCTGCAAGCCGGTGCCGATGTGATGAAGCGGATCGCTGCGCCAATGATCGGCGGAATCGTTACTTCGGGAATTCTCGAGCTGCTGATTTATCCGGTAATTTACGTCGTCTGGCGTAAACGCGAACTGCGCGATCAGACTGAAGAGGAAGCGACTTTGATTCCACCCGCGCTGATCCCTGCGAAACTTAAAATCAAGAGTTAGTTGTCGTCTTTACCCTTGCTCTGCACACTTCAATGAGGAAATGAACGCGCCGATTGGGAGCAACAAAAGCAAACCTTCTACACACCAGAGTCTCTGGAACTATGTCCTCACCGTTGTCGTTTCCGCCGCGATGGGAGCAGGCCTGACCTTGCTGTTTACATCTCAGCGTTCGAAGTCAGAGGCCCATCCGCTGCCGTCATCGCCATCGGCAACGGCGTTCGATGCGACGCCGGATGTGTCTGGACTCTCTGCCGGAGACGCGGCCGTTGCGCTCGGCAATTTTGCCTACGACCATCGACGCTGGACGGAAGCTATTCGGCAATACGAACGAGCGATCACGAGCGGCGTTGATACGGCTGATGTTCACACCGACCTTGGCAACGCATTCCGTTTTTTAGGCCAGCCGGAAAAAGCGCTGGAACAATACACGGTCGCCCAAAGGTTGAATCCGCGGCACGAGAACAGTCTGTTCAATCAAATTAGTCTGTTCACCGAGGTGCTGCACGAACCAGGCCGTGCGATTCCGCTTTGTGAAGAATTTATTCGGCGGTTCCCGTCCAGCGACAAATTATCTGCCGTCCAGCAACAACTCGCTCGTATCAAGAACCTGGGCGAGTCGAATCCGCAGTCTGAAATTCAGAACCGCACCCCGCTTTCAGAGTGGTTAAAGGAACAACAAAAAGCCAAACCGTGATTGACCGGGGTCTCAGCCGCCCCGGCCAGGGACGCGACACGTGCGCAAGAAACGCCCAATCTTAGCCAATAATTGGGGAGCTAGCCGTGGCGTAGTTTGAAATATTATCTGACCACCTATGAGCATGGAAGATTCGCTAGCTTGGCAAATTGATTGGGAAAAGCATTGCATCGTTTGTGGCAAATCCGTTTTAGATGGCGAGGGCTTTTGCCACATGCGGGTAGAAGGCGAAATGGTGGCAATCTGTTGCCCTTTGTGCTTCGAGACGTTTGAAAAAAACCCGAAGCGATATCTGAGCTTGCGCAGGCTCCGCCATCCAGGCGCCGAGAAGTGAGGTAAAGATTTTACTTCTCGTGTCGGCAGCACTGCTGATCATTCTCTTTCCCGGCGGCGTTCTTGGCTTATCAGTCGGCCTGGTTGGAACGGGCTCCGTGCTTGCAGTTCCTCTACTGGTGTATGGCGGAGGCCTCGGTGTTCACAACGCAGTGTGTATGTCGATGTTAACAATGACTCTGCTTGGAATCGCCGGGAGCATTCAGAAGTTGCACGCTGGCGCAATCAACCTGCGAGCTGCGATGTTCACCGCGATTTTCGGCGCGCTTTTCGCGCCGCTAGGCGCATGGTTGAACAAACAGTTGCGCCCCATTCTTCTGCTTATTTGCTTCGCGCTCGTAGCCTTGGCAATAAGCATTTACATGCTGCTGCAGAGCGAGACGAATGCAAAACAGATGACGAAGCGGCACAATTTTGTGAGAGCGCCTGGCGCTAGGATATTTGGCTCGGGCGCGGCCGGTGCTGTGATTGGTCTGCTCGGCGGTCTTTTGGGCATCTCCGGTGGATTCATTGCCGTTCCGGTCCTTGTGACCTATCAAGGATTGGAGATGCATCGTGCCGTGGCCACGTCCTGGGCGATTGTTGCGCTGGTAAGTGCGTCGGCAACGATGGGCCACTTTCTCGCGGGACAACGAGTGCCTCTCGGAGATACGTTATTATTCGCGATTGGCGGCGTTATCGGATTCGAAATCGCCGTGCGCGTCGCTCACTATATTTCCGGAGCCGGTTTAAAGCGGTTATTTGGTGGCGCTGTGCTCGTGATGAGCGTTGTGATGCTTGCGCGTTTGCTCAGTGGATGACGTTGCAGACGAGGCTAAATAGCATTTAAGCGAAGCGATCATGATCTACACATGCCCAATGCATCCGGAAATCGAGCAGGATCATCCGGGCAATTGCCCGATTTGCGGAATGACGCTTGAGCCCAAATCGCCGGGCGCCGGCGGGGAAGAGGAAAATGCCGAGCTGCGCGATATGACGCGCCGGTTCTGGTTCGGGGCTGCGCTCGGTGCGCCGGTGTTCGTTCTTGGCATGTCGCACACGCTACCATCCGCGCCGCATTGGGTGCAGGGCGATCTCTCGCGCTGGGCCCAGTTCATTTTAAGCACGCCGGTTGTGCTATGGGCGGGTTGGCCATTTTTCCAGCGCGGTTGGCAGTCCATTGTGAATCGGTCACTCAACATGTTCACGCTGATAGCAATTGGTGTCGGAGCTGCGTATTTCTACAGCGCGGCTGTGATGTTACTGCCGCAACTCTTTCCGCAGTCATTCGCCGCTCACGGCAAGATCGGCATCTACTTCGAGGCGGCGGCGATCATCACCGTTCTAGTGTTACTCGGCCAGGTTCTGGAATTGCGTGCCCGCAGTCGAACTGGAAGTGCGATTCGCGCGCTGCTCGATCTCGCGCCGGATACTGCGCGCATTGTTCGCGATGGCGAAGACCGCGACGTGCCCCTCGCTGAGGTGCAAAAAGGCGATCGGTTGCGCATCCGCCCAGGCGAAAAAATTCCGGTTGACGGTCGTGTGATCGAAGGCCGCACGAACATCGACGAGTCGATGATCACCGGCGAGCCAATGCCAATGGAGAAGACAAATGGTGACCGCGTCACCGGTGGTACCGTCAACCAGACGGGCAGTATTCTGATGGAAGCGGAACGCGTGGGCAGTGAAACTGTTCTCTCGCAAATCGTCGAAATGGTTGCGCAAGCGCAGCGCAGTCGCGCGCCAATTCAAGGCCTCGCCGACAAAGTGGCATCGTGGTTTGTGCCGGCCGTGATCGCCATCGCTGTGATCACTTTCCTAATCTGGGCACTAGCCGGGCCGGAACCGCGATTCGCTTATGCCATTGTGAACGCAGTCGCAGTGTTAATCATCGCGTGCCCCTGCGCACTTGGTCTTGCCACACCAATGTCGGTAATGGTCGGTGTCGGACGGGGCGCGCAAGCCGGTGTGCTGATCAAAAAAGCGGAAGCGATCGAGCTGATGGAAAAGGTGCGAACACTGGTAGTAGATAAGACTGGTACGTTGACTGAAGGCCATCCGCGCCTGGCCGCTGTTGTGCCCGTCGATTCCGTTACCGAAGACCAGCTGCTTGCAGCGGCTGCATCGGTTGAACAGAACAGCGAACATCCACTCGCCGCCGCAATCGTGAACGGCGCCAGAGAGCGCGGCGCGAAGTTTCACGCTGTAAATGATTTTCAATCGACAACCGGCGGCGGTGTTGCGGGCCGGGTCGGTGGCCGGCGCGTGCTCGTCGGCAAGCCGCTGTTTCTCCGAGCGCAAGGCATTACCGATCTTGAGAAGCTCGAAACCAAAGCCGCTGAGCTGCAACAGCAGGGACAAACCGCCATGTTTGTTGCGATTGATGGCCGTGTCGCGGGCATTGTCGCCGTGGCTGATCCGATCAAGGAATCAACACCGGGCGCAGTTGAGCAACTGCACAGGCTCGGCCTCAAAATCATCATGCTGACAGGCGACAACGAACGCACTGCGCGCGCCGTCGCGAATAAGCTCGGCATCGACAAAGTCGAAGCCGGTGTCGAACCGCAGCACAAGAACGATCGCGTGCGTCAATTGCGCGAGCAGCACAACGTTGTCGCGATGGCTGGCGACGGCATCAACGATGCGCCCGCTCTCGCTACCGCTGACGTTGGAATTGCGATGGGAACCGGAACGGACGTTGCGATGGAGAGCGCTGGCATCACCTTGCTAAGAGGCGACCTGCGCGGCATCGAGAAAGCGATTCGTCTCAGTCGCGCCATGATGAGCAACATCCGGCAGAATCTTTTCTTCGCATTCATCTACAACTCACTCGGCGTACCGATTGCGGCGGGCATTCTTTATCCTGCTTTCGGACTGCTCCTCAGTCCGATCATTGCCGGTGCCGCTATGAGCCTGAGCTCTGTTTCCGTGATCGCGAATGCTCTGCGGCTACGTCGTCTCCATCTGTAAGACATCGCTGTGAGATGAAGGACGGCAAGTTCTATTGCAAGCTGACCAAGAAAACTTACGACCAGTGCTGTTGCGACATGAATTGAGAACTTTTCTCGCTTTTGCTCGATACAAAAAGCTCAGGAAGTGTCGAATGAGCGATGCGATCCAACTTGAAAGAGGTCTGCACTGGGAACTGTGCTTCGGCTTGAACTCGCGACTATCATTTGGATGATCATCGAGGCGGTAGCCGCCGTCGCTGCGGGAATCGTTGCGCGGAGTCTGCTGCTTGTTGCGTTCGGGATCGACAGCGCGATTGAATTGACCTCTGCGGTAGTTGTCTTCACACGTTTCCGAACAGAGTCACTATCAGAGTTTGCGAGTGCCTCGGACGCGCATGCGATCGAGCGCAAAACTGCTAGAATCGCCGGGTATCTACTCTTCCTGCTTTCAGCTTACGTGCTGGTGCAAGCCATCTTTGGTTTGGTGACACGACATGCGGCCGAGACTTCGTTGATTGGTATTGCAGTCGCGATCATCGCTGCGATCGGAATGCCGTTTTGGGCAAAGGCAAAACTGCGCGTTGCCGAGAACATCGACAGTCGTGCACTTCGTGCAGATGCGATGGAAACACTCACGTGCGGTTACTTAGCTTGGGTGTTGCTCGCGGGTCTGGTGCTTAACGCCTTGACTCGTTGGTGGTGGATCGATTCAGTCGCCTCGCTTGCGATTATTCCCTTGCTCATTCGCGAAGGCTGGGAAGCAATCTCGGGCGAGCATTGTTGCTGATTGGCGTTCAACTTTTATCGCGAAAAACGTTGTTGCCCGGCTATGCCGGCAGAGAGAGAATCTCTTAGCACCTGAAGAGAAACCTATGAAAAAGAAAGTCTTGTTCATCTGCGTCCACAACAGCGCACGCAGCCAAATGGCGGAAGGTTTTCTCAATCTTATTTGTCCCGATTATTTTGAAGCGCACAGCGCCGGACTGGAACCTGGCGTACTCAACCCGCTCGCAGTGGAAGCCATGCGCGAGATGGGAGTTGATATCTCGGGAAAGAAGACGCAAGACGTCTTTGACGTGTTTAAGAGCGGAGAATTTTTCAAATTTGTAATCACCGTCTGCGACGAAACCAGCGCAGAACGCTGTCCAATATTCCCTGGTGTCACCCAGCGATTGCATTGGAGCTTTCCCAATCCGGCTGCGCTCCGTGGCACACACGATGAGCGCCTCGAAGGCGTGCGAAAAATCCGCGATCAAATTCGAGCCTGCATCGAGGCGTGGTGTGATGAGATGTGTGCTGTGGAGGCCTGAGGCCCGCTAAATTCAGTTCGTCGCGAGGAGCAGCAGCACAGCACGTTAGAGTCCACAATGCACCAGCGGCCATTGCCGGTGCCCATACGTCAATCCGCCCAAGCCGGGAGTAGCACGCGAGCGTACGTGTGCTTTGCAGAATCACGTTAATCACCAGTCAAACAATGATGAACTTGATCGTTGCGCTTGGCCACGCGTTCTGGATGGCGTTTGCCATGTTTTGGGAAATTTTGTGGCCACTGATTCTTGGATTCGGATTATCCGGTGTGGTGCAAGCGGTCGTCTCGAAAGGTGAAATGAGCCGGCTATTGCCGGATGATTCCCCGAAATCGCTAGGGGTCGCTTGCGGACTCGGTGCAGCATCGTCGTCGTGCTCCTACGCCGCCGTAGCATTGGCACGCTCGATTTTTCGCAAGGGCGCCAATTTCACCGCAGCGATGGCATTTCAACTTGCTTCCACGAACTTGGTCGCGGAATTGACCATCATCATCATTGTGTTGATGGGCTGGCAGTTCGCGCTGGCTGAGTTCACGGGCGGGCTCTTGATGGTAGTAATCGTGGCGGTGCTGTTCCGAATTTTTCTCTCCGGCAAGCTTGTACGCGAAGCCAAAGAACAAGCGGACAAAGGAATCAAAGGCATTATGGAGGGCCACGCCGAGATGGACATGAGTGTGGAGAATGGCCGTTCATTCTGGCAAAGGCTTACATCACGCGAAGGTATCACAGCGACCAGCCACTATTTTGTGATGGATGTCGTCGCCGTCTGGAAAGACATCGCGGGTGGACTTCTGCTCGCCGGTGCACTCGCCGCGTGGGTGCCGCGAGATTTTTGGAAGAGCTTTTTCCTAACGTCGCATCCGATCGTTGCGGCCTTGTGGGGCCCGATCGTTGGGCCGCTGGTCGCGATCTTTTCTTTCGTCTGCTCTGTTGGTAATATCCCGCTGGCCGCTGTGCTTTGGAACGGCGGAATCAGTTTTGGCGGCGTGATCGCGTTTATCTACGCCGATCTGATCGTTCTGCCGATCCTCGACATTTACCGGAAATATTATGGCTGGAAAATAGCCGGTATTATCCTTGGCATATTCTATCTAGCGATGGCCTTCGCAGCTTGGGGGATCGAGCTTCTTTTCGGCATTTTCGGACTGATTCCGAAGCAACGGTATGCGCAGGTTGTGGAAGCGTCGATCACCTTTAATTACGCAACTGTGCTCAACATTATTTTCCTCGCGATCGCTGCATTTCTCGTCGTTCGATTCCTGCGAACCGGCGGTCCAAAGATGCTGGCGCATATGAAGTAAGCGACGATGGTCAACCAATCGCCGGTAGGAATTCCTACCAGATTTCATCGTAGAGATTTTCCGTGAACGTTACGAACCGCCTTATTCGTATCCAAGTTCGCGTAAGTTCGTGAAATTCGTGTCTCAGTTTGAGGTCCCTGTAGGTGCGTCCAACTGACAATCGGGCCACGTCGGCGAGTCGGGTGCGTTCAGTGGGCTCATCGGTGCAGGGACAGGTGCCGCCGGATCGGGCACACCGATCCGCTTGTTAACCCAGTGCGCCTGGTACGCCCACGCGGGCAGCGGCGCGGCCTTTGGCGTACACGACCAGTTGTTGAAGTGGAGGTTCACGAGATAGAAATTCCGCTTCAGTTTCCGAATCACCTCGACAATCTTCGGATCGTCGAAGCCGTGCATCTCCATCGTGATCTGCGGAATCGACGCCAGTAGCTCGTCGGGGGCTGCGAGGAGCGAATCCCATTCCCCGCCCTCAATGTCCATCTTGATGATCAGGCGCCGGCCGGTGTCGCCGTTCCTCCTGATCTGGTTTTCCAACGTGTCGAAGAAACGCGGTCCCCTGTAGCCGGTCCGATCGCCGATGCATTCGTTGTGAAACACGAACCTACCGCCGTTGCAGGTTGGCCGGGCGGGATCAAAACAGTCATACTGATGCACTGGAACGTGATACCGGCGCGACATCTCGCATCCCCAGTCGTCGTTCGTGCCAACACCATAGGAATACGCTGTATCGAGCGGCTCAATCAGATTCTCGCACATCAGGTAGCCGCCGTCATTGGCGCTGCCGAAACGCTTCAACGTACAATTTTTCAAGGCGACCGTCTGAAGCTCTGCAAGAATCACCTCCCGCAGCCTGCGCGCCGCGGCGCGGCGTACGAAATCGCCAATCATGATGGCGGTCGCCGCTACGAGAGCGATGATGACAAACGCGATGCGGATGGAAGGTCGTCGCTGCAGCCGCGAAGCGAGAAAGCAAGCCTGATTTACGAAAGGACTCAAAAGGAAGGGAACGGAGGTGTGCTGATTATGCCGGCTGAGAGGTTGCGCCTTCGAGGACAATAGATGCCATCGCGTGATGTTCCGTGTGACTAAGTGTGATTAGCGCAGAAGTTAGACACGAATTGCACGAATTGTCACGAATCGGCTTAGAAATTTGTATCCAAATTCGTTTGAGTTCGTAAAGTTCGTGTCTCATAGCCGCAGTCTTTAAGAGTGACAGATCAATTCGAACTGCCGGATTATCGCGGTTGCAGTGCTGCTTTCCTTGCAGAGCAAAGTGGCTTCAACAATTCTGAGTCCCGCCTGGAATGTTGCGGCGCCATGGCAATTTTCCTTCGATTTCCAGTTGCAATGACAAACTGAGGAACGTGCGGATTAGCACGATCAATCCCAGGACAACCACATTTTGCATGGTTGGCGCCACAACGACAGTCCGGATGATGTCACCGGCAATAAGGAACTCGAGACCGAGCAAAATCGCGCGTCCTACATCCTGCCGATAAGCCAAGTAATAATTGCCGATACCATGCGCGCGACGAAGCGCGAGGCGCACCGTGGCGACCAGCGCGCCGCCCACAACGATAAACACACCGACGCCATCCACGCTTGTGCCGACGATGTCCATAATCCGCCGAAAAGATTCCATGGCTGCTTTAGTTGCCTGAAAGCGCGTCGCGTTTCAATGCTGCTTTTAGAGTGCAGCACCTTCCAGCACAGAAATCCTAGCGCGAATTTCCGACTAGAATTCCGCCAGTTGCGCGGCGGTGATCGGCACAAATTCGCTCTCGTACAGGATCACCGGCTTCTTCCCTCGCAATAACCGCCACCATTGTCTAGCAGAGCCGACCACGATCATAAGCACCAGAACGAGAAAGAAAACAGCAACCAGCGCGTCGAATCGCCACACGCCTGCCTGGCGCGCCAACTCAGCGGCCTTGGCTGGATCGGCCATTCCGCTTGCCTCGCGCAAAAGCGATTGCGCCCCGCTCAAAAATCCAAGTCTCGGGTCGGCCGAAAAAACTTTCAGATAACCGGCTGAGAAGGTGACAGCGCACATGAAGCAAAGCGGCACAAGCGTCACGAAGAGATATTTGCTTTTGTGCATCTTGATCAGGAGCGTTGTGCCGAGGCAAAGCGCCACTACCGACAACAGTTGATTGGCCAAGCCGAACAGCGGCCACAGCGAGTTAATGCCGCCAAGCGGATCAATCACGCCCTCGTACAGAAACCAGCCCCACGCCGCGACCAGCAACACGCTTGAGAAGAAATTCGCGCTCCAGGAACGTGTGTTGCCAAGCGGTCGCCACACGTTGCCCAGAAAATCCTGTAGCAAAAATCGCCCTACCCGCGTTCCGGCGTCGATCGTCGTGAGAATGAACAACGCCTCAAACATGATGGCGAAGTGATACCACAGCGCGAGCGCGGTCGGCTTTGCAGAGACTCGCGCAAACATATGCGCCATGCCGACAGCGAAAGTCGGTGCGCCACCCGCACGATTAAACATTGTGGATTCGCCCAGATTGGTAGCGAGCGTTTGCATTTCTTTCTCCGTCACGGGAAACCCGGCAGCCGAAACTTTTGCAACGACTTCGGTGGGCGTGCCCTTTGTGTTGATGGCAAAGTATTCGCCCGGTTGCAGCACACACGCGGCGATCATCGCCATCAAGGCGACAAGCATCTCGGTCACCATCGCGCCGTAACCGATGCTTCGTATCCGCGATTCACGCCTTATCATCTTCGGCGTGGTGCCTGAAGCGATCAGGGAATGGAAACCTGAGACCGCCCCGCAAGCGATGGTGATGCACACAAAGGGAAATACTGGACCTGCAAAGACAAGGCCGGTGCCGTCAATGAATTTTGTAATCGGGGGCATTTGCAACGTTGGATGGATCAACAGCACGGCCAGTGCGAGCATGGCGACAGTGCCAAGCTTTAAAAACGTGCTGAGATAATCGCGCGGCGTGAGCAGCATCCACACTGGCAGAACCGACGCGGCCAGCCCGTAGAGCATAATAGCCCATGCCAGCCATTTCTGATCATGGCGGAACCAGGTTTCAATTGCGGGAAAGTGCGCGAGGAATTGCCCGCCCCACACGCCAAACGCCAGGCCCAGCAATCCGAAAATCGTGACCGCTCCAACGCTCACTTTCCCGGTGCGCAATGCGATTCCCATGATCAGCGCTAGCGGAATAGTCACAGCGATGGTGAAAACGCCCCAGGGACTTTGCGCGAGGGCCTGAACCACTACCAGCGCAAGCACAGCCAGCAAGATGATCATGATCGCCAGGACGCTAATGAGAGCGAGCAAACCCACGCCACGGCCGATTTCTTCCTTCACCATTTGCCCAAGCGTTTTTCCGCCACGCCGGATCGAGGCAAAGAGAACAATCATATCATGCACGCCGCCGCCGAGGGTTGCACCGATCAGGATCCAGAGAGTACCGGGCAGAAAGCCAAATTGCGCAGCCAGCACGGGACCAACCAACGGTCCCGGTCCGGCAATAGCAGCAAAGTGATGGCCGAAAACCATCCAGCGATTTGTTGGCACATAATCTTTGTTGTCATTTTGCAGGACCGCCGGCGTAGCGCGCTCCTCGTTCAGCACAAGCACTTTTGTCGTCAACCATTTGCTGTAAAAACGATAACTAATGGACAACGCGCACAATCCAGCTAGGACGATCCAGAGCGCGCTGATTTGTTCGCCGCGGTAAAGCGCCAGAACCGCCATCGCCCACACCCCTACCGCGGAGACCGCAAACCAGAGCAGCTTTTTCCACCAACTCATTTCATTTGCAGTTTAGTTGAAATTCTTGCGCTGTGCCACAAGCTATGGTCTATCGTCCGGTGAGACTTCGCCAGAAACTCAAGAAACTCCCTCATAAACTCGAAAAACTTGTAGATGGTCGAACCCTGGCCAGCGCAAGAAGGCATACCCTTAGGCTTCTTCGGGCAAATCCTTTTTCGCTCGACACAAAACGAGTGATCGACACGATTGACCTGCAGGCTTTCGAGCAGATTCGGCAGCGTTATGCCGCCAAACGTCCCACCGCGGACTGGCCCAAGTTTCTTGATCTCGAACGATGGATTGACATCAACATCCGCCGGATCCGTGAGGTGGAACTCGACCTGATGCGCCCGAAACGGATTCTCGATCTTGGCTGCGGCGCTGGATATTTTCTGTACATCGCTCAACTGCTCGGCCACGAAGGTTTCGGACTGGATCTGGATCAGCTCCCCATGTTTCGAGACATTACTCGCCTTCTCGGCGTGCGTCGTGTGATCCGGACAATCAAAGCGTTCGACCCCCTTCCCGACCTTGGAAAATTCGACGTTATCACCGCTTTCCTGATCTGCTTTAACAATCATAAGCAGCCTGATCTTTGGGGCGTGCCTGAGTGGGAATTTTTTCTCAGCGATTTGGCCAAGCATCTGGCCCCGCGGGGTCGCATCTGGCTCGAATTGAACCAGGAATACGACGAAACGTTCTACACACCTGAGCTAAAAGAATTCTTCCAAAAGCGCGGCGCAAAAATCGACCGGCACAAAGTAATTTTTAATTCAGGGCTTCCCTCGCCTGTTTCAACTTCGCGAGTTGCGCGCTGAGATCTTTTAGACGCTGTCGATGCTCCTTCACAACAGCCGCGGGAGCCCGATCGACAAACGATTTGCTTTTCAATTTGGCGTCTGTCGCACGCAGCTGCGCCTCACACTCCGAGATTTGTTTGTGCAGCCGTTCGCGCTCGGTTGCTTTATCCACGTGCGCCCGCTGTACGATGACCATTCCAGCTGCTGAATATCCGGAATAACCGCTCGACCTGCCAATAATCACCTCTTCTGCATTGGTGAGCCGAGCAATGGTTGGCAGTTCCGTCCTGAGTGCTGGATCCGCCGAGTCGATAAACACTCGGATCTTTTCATTGGGTGGCGTTCCGGACTCCACGCGAATGTTACGAGCCTTCTCGACAGCATCGTACACGGCCGACGCAGCCCGTCGTGCTGCTGTAACATCGACATCGACCAAAGCAATTTTCTCCGGTGGCGCAGCAAGTTGAATCGAATCTTTTCCAAAACCGAGCAACGACCAGAGTTCTTCGGTGATGTGCGGCATGAACGGATGCAGTAACCGAAGCGCCGCCGAGAGCACGAAATCCATCACTGCCAGCGCAGATTTCTTTCGTGTATCGTCGTCGCCGAAGATTTCCGTTTTCGCAGCTTCGACGAACCAATCGCAATAATCGCTCCAGACGAAGTCGTAAAGTCGCTGGGCGACTGCGTTAAATTGATAATCGCGATACGCTGCTTCAATCGCGTCGATCGTTTCATTCAATCGGGTAAGAACCTCAAGTGCGTAGATCGACAGTTGCCTTTTGTCGAAATTCGGCTCGGCAGAGCTTGACCCGTGCATTTGCCGTAAACGCGCGACATTCCAGAGCTTGGTGGCAAAATTGCGCCCTTCTTCGATTTGTTTTTCGTCATATCGAATGTCTTGGCCGCTCGGCGCGATGCGCATCAGACCAAAGCGCAGCCCATCGGCGCCATATTTATCGATCAACTCCAGTGGGTCGGGCGAATTGCCAAGTGATTTCGACATTTTGCGCCCTTGCTTGTCCCGAATGAGTCCAGTGAAATAAACGTGGCGAAACGGAATGTTGTCTTCGTCGCTTTCCGATTTCCCGGGCTTAAACTCCAGCCCCGCAATGATCATTCGTGCTACCCAGAAGAAAATGATGTCTGGCCCGGTCACGAGAACGCTGGTCGGATAAAACTTCTTCCGCGTCTCGATGTCCATCGTTTCATAAGCCCATAGCCACGACGAAAACCATGTGTCGAGCGTGTCCTCTTCCTGGATCCAATTCTCCGGATCGCTCGGAGACTCAAGACCGACATAAACTTCGGATTTCGGATTTCGGATTTCGGATTTTTGCTTCGGGTACCATGCAGGTATCCGGTGTCCCCACCAGACCTGGCGGCTGATGCACCAGTCACGAATGTTCTCCAGCCATTGGGCGTAAACTTTTTCCCAATGCGCAGGGAAGAAACGGATTAAATGATCGCGCACCACAGCGAGCGCTTGTTCGGTTTTGGGGTAACGCAAAAACCATTGCTCGCTGATCCGCGGCTCAATCGGCACGTCGCTACGATCGCTGAAGCCGACATTATTTTCATAAGGCTCCTCTCTCGAGAGTAAGCCATTCTGCTTCAACAGCTTTGCCGCCTTTTTACGCGCTTCAAATCGATCGAGTTCGTGTAATTCTGGAACACCGCGGCAATTGATTCGCCCATCCGGATGCAGAACATCGACAATCGGTAGGTTGTGACGCTGACCGATCTCAAAGTCGAGGGTGTCATGCGCGGGCGTGACCTTCAGAACGCCAGTTCCGAATTCGGGATCGATCGCTTCGTCAGCAACGATGGGGATTTTCTCACGCGCGAGCGGGCGCCATGCGTGTTTGCCCAAAAGATCGACATAGCGCTTGTCGGTTGGATGAAACGCCATCGCTGTATCAGCCATGATTGTTTCCGGCCGCGTCGTTGCAACTTCGAGGAAACGCCCCGGTTCCTCCACGATTTCGTAGCGAACGAAATAAAGATTTCCTTTCTGCGGCTTGTTAATGACTTCTTCATCCGAGAGCGCGGTTTGTGCCGCCGGATCCCAATTAATCATACGGCGCCCGCGATAGATCAGTCCCTTGTTGTAAAGATCAACAAAGACATTTTGGACGGCAGCGACATAAGCATCGTCAAGCGTATAGCGTTGGCGTGACCAATCGCATGAACAACCCAGGCGCTTGAGTTGCTCGATGATAATGCCGCCGTGTTTGTCCTGCCATTCGCGCACCCGGCGCAGAAATTCGTGGCGTCCCAAATCCTGGCGGGTCATTCCTTCCTTTTTGCGCAACCACTTTTCGACTGCTGTTTGGGTGGCAATTCCCGCGTGATCCGTGCCCGGTAGCCATAACACTTCGAATCCCTGCATTCGCGCGCGACGCGCGAGAATATCCTGGATCGTGTTGTTCAGCACATGACCGAGCGTGAGCACACCGGTGACGTTCGGCGGCGGCATCACGATGGAAAACGCCGGCTTCGAGGAACGCGGATTCGCCTCAAAATCTCGATGGTCGATCCATTGGCGATACCACTTTGTCTCGACTGTTTTTGGGTCGTATCTCTTGGGGAGTTCGGGCATTATGATAAAAGTTCCCGAACGTTAACAAACGCAAGCCAGAGGCTTGCGCTACTCTAATTGCACCGGCACGTTCTCCGCTACATGAACGATGCGCGACCGCTTGGCGTTTTTGATTCCGGGATTGGCGGGCTCACTGTCGTAAAGGCGTTGCGCGATCTTTTGCCGAACGAAAACATTTTTTATCTCGGCGACACGGCGCGTGTTCCCTACGGCGGGAAAAGCGCAAGCACGGTCGAGCGTTACAGCGTAGAGATGACCGACATGCTTGTCGCAGAAGGCGTGAAGGCAATCGTGATTGCATGTAACTCAGCGTCGGCTGTGGCGTTGCCGAAGCTGGAAGAAACGCTCCCTGTTCCAGTAATCGGCGTGATCAAACCTGGTGCGCAGGCTGCCGTCGCCGCGACTCGCAATGAGCACGTCGGAGTGATCGGCACACGCGCGACAATTAAAAGCGGGGCATACGACCGGGAATTGCGCGCACTGAGTCCGGATATTCGTGTTTCAATGCGCGCTTGCCCGTTGCTCGTTCCGTTGATTGAGGAAGACTGGCTGGAGGATGAGCTGACGGACCGTGTGATTGCCCGCTATCTTGGGCCGATAACGCATGACGGGGTCGATACGCTCGTGCTCGGCTGCACGCATTATCCGTTGCTGGCCGGTGCTATCACTCGATTTCTCGCAGGCAAAGTCAGGCTTGTCGATTCGGCACGGACTTGCGCAAAAACAGTCGAGCAACTTTTGGATCGACAATCGCTTTGTGCGCCGCGCGAAAACGAAGGCAGCCTGCAAGTCGCACTCACTGATGCGCCTGATACTTTCCTCGGCGTGGCGCGCCGGGCGTTGCAGCTGGAGATCGGCGAGGTTCAACTGCGCGAGGTCTTGCATCCGGCGAAGCTGTAGGCTCGCCGCAGCGAGCGGCTAACCGTAAACACGCGGCTGACACAGCCGCCTCTACAACAATCTGCGCTTCGCTCTCGGTAGGTGCCTGAACACCAACTCGTAGGAGTGATCGATCATCTTAAGGAGCTCCGCGTCTGGAATTCCGCTGTCGATCTCTACGGTGTTCCAGTGTTTCTTGTTCATGTGATAACCGGGCCGAACTTGCTCGTATCGGTCACGAAGTTCCAAGGCCAAATCCGGATCGCACTTTAAATTTGCTGCCGCGGGAACTTCGTCGAGTGGAGCAAGCGCGAACATCTTACCGCCTACCTTGAACACAAGAACATCCTCGCCGAACGGCGTATCTTCGGCCGCCCCAGGCTTATTCAAGCAATATTCGCGAAATGATTCGAGGTTCATTGGTTACGCAGCGGCGTTCTACGAGCGTCGAAACCGATTCAATTCGTCGTCACCGGCCGCCGCTACATAGTTAGGCAATTCGCGATCCCAAAATATCGGGCAAATCTCTAATCGCGACGCGCGTCTGTTTCATCGAGTCGCGGTCGCGCAGAGTGACCGTGTCCTGAAGGGCCGGATCCTTTTCCCCAAGCGTCTCGAAATCCACCGTGATCGCGAAAGGCGTTCCGATTTCGTCCTGGCGACGGTACCGCCGGCCAATTGCGCCGCTCTCGTCATAGAAAATAGTCATGTGCGTGCGCAAGAGATCAGCAATCTCTTTCGCTTTGGCTACCAGCGATTCTTTGTTTTTCAAAAGCGGAAAGACTGCGCATTTGATCGGCGCCATCCGTGGATGAAAACGAAGGACGAGGCGCGTTTCCATTTTTCCTTTTTCATCCGGCGCCTGGTCCTCTGCATAGGCCTCGCAAATCAACGCAAGCACGGTGCGATCGACACCCGCGCTCGGCTCGACCACGTGGGGAATAAATCTCTGTTTCGTCTCTTCATCGAAATATTCGAGCGATTTACCGCTGGCCTTCTGATGCTGCGAGAGGTCGTAATCGGTGCGATAAGCGACACCTTCGAGTTCCTGATGGCCAAACGGAAAATGATATTCAATGTCGTAATTCGCCTTTGAATAAAACGCGCGTTCATCGGCGGGAATCTCACGCGCATGCAGTTTCTCGCGCGGGATGCCGATGCTTTCATAGAACTTCAGCCGCTCTTCCAGCCAGTAATGCAGCCATTTCATCCCCTCGTCTGCTCCGCAAAAATATTCGAGTTCCATTTGCTCGAATTCGCGCGAGCGAAAAGTGAAATTGCGGGGATTGATTTCGTTGCGGAACGCTTTGCCAACCTGCGCAATGCCGAATGGCAATTTCTTCCGGGACACTTCCAGGATATTCTTGAACTGCACGAAGATTGATTGCGCGGTTTCTGGCCGCAAGTAAGCGATGGAGCTTTCATCGGCCGCAGCACCGACGTGCGTTTCGAACATCAGATTGAACTGGCGCGCTTCGGTTAAGTCTTTGCTGCCGCAGTTCGGACACTGCTTCACTCCCTTTTTCTCGATGAGTTGATCGAGCCGCAGGTGGGCCTTGCAAGATCGGCAATCGATCATCGGATCGGAGAAACCTTCGACGTGCCCCGAAGCCTTGAGAATCGCGGGATGCGTCAGGATCGCACCGTCCATTCCGACAACGTCATCGCGCTCATGTACCATGACGCGCCACCAATAGTTTTTCAGATTGCGCTTTAATTCGACACCGAGCGGCCCGTAATCCCACAAGCCGTTCAGACCACCATAGATCTCGCTCGACTGAAAAATGAACCCGCGCCGCTTACATAAGCTGACAATCTTCTCCATGCTCGCCGCGCCGTAGCCGGGCGAAGGCGGGCGCTGAGAGTCGGAGGGCGTGCTCATTATTTTCGCCACAGATGAACACAGATTGACACAGATTCAAACCAGAGAATTGCCGGGATGGCGCTCTGGCGCGTCCCTGTTCAATCGATAGAAGCGGGACGACACGGAGGTCGTCCCTCCATCCGTGTTAATCCGTGAAAATCTGTGGCTAACTCTGTGTTTCGACCTTGACCTCTGTCTTGACCGAGTTGGCGATGAAGCATTGCTCGTGCGCAGCATGATTCATCTCCTCGATGTCTTGCGGCGTTGGCTGTTTTTCGCCGGAGAACTTGAGTCGCTGTTTTAATGTCACCCGGGTAATCGCCAATCTGCCTTCGGCGTTTTTCTCCATAAGACCGACTGCTTCATCGACGTATTCGTCGAGCACGAACTTCTTCTTCGCGGCGATGGCCAGGAACGTGAGCATGTGACAGCTCGACAGCGAGGCCACAAATGCTTCCTCCGGATCGACAAGTTTTGGATTGCCGAGATAAGCAGAAGCGGCCGATGCTTCCATTTCGTGTCCGCCGCCAAATTTCCAGGTGTGATCGCGTGAGTACTTCTGATATTCGAACGGCTTATCGCCGCGTTTCCAAGTGAGAGTGATTTTGTGTTCGGACATGCTTCTAGATAAAATGGCATTTACCGGAGGGCAAGCGACACGGTCCAGGACATGCGCGATGCTGGTTTCGAACCAGCGACCCCTTGCGTGTGAAGCAAGTGCTCTACCCCTGAGCTAATCGCGCTTTTAGAGGTAGGAATTAAAAATTGGAAATTGGAAATTACAAGTCCGGGTACATCGCCAACCGGAGATCTCTTGGCGCTGCCGCGCCGAAGGTTTGGCGAAGGCGGGACTTGTGATCCTGCCTTCCAAGTCCCACCCGGTTAAATCAATCCCAACGCGCGGACGGTCGCCTCGTCCACGACACCCGTGGCATCCAATCCGTAGTCCTGCTGGTAAGCGGTAAGGGCATTACGAGTGTTAACTCCCAGCGAACCGTTGATGTCTCCAGCATAGTAACCGAGCTCTTTGAGCGCCTGCTGCACGTTTACGATGACCTGGTCCGGCAACAGATTGCCATAGGTGTAAATCGGTCCGTCGTAATCGTAGCGCTCATAGTTGGGATCGTATCCCCATGCAGGATACCAATATCCCGAGTCCTGATAATAGTATCCGCCTCCGACAAGCACGATGATGACATAATGTTGTTTCCACCAATCGTGGTCGTGCCGTTCATGCCGGTAACGGCGCATCGCCTCCGCGTAATTGCCGCGATTGTCCTCGGTCGTTTTTCCACGCCCGATGTTGTTATCGGTTGTTTTCCCATTCCCAGGATTGTTATTGTTATTGGCTGGTTTCCCAGGTTCGGGATTGTGAGCGATTCCTTTTTTCTGCCCAGGATTATTGTTTGCTGTTGTGTCCGGCGTCGGTTGAACACTTGGCTGCGGAAACGCGCGAGTCGGGCGTGCCTTGGGTTTCGAGGTTTGTTGCGTCGCCGTGGTCTGGCTGGGAGATGCCTGCTGAGCGTTCAACGTTGGCATCGCGGCCACGACCACCCAAATCAATGAAAGAAAGGTTTTTCTCATAACTTGTTAGACAGCAATAAACACTCAACCCTCAACTCCGTAAAGAGCGTGGCTCCGACGGAGCTTTACGCTCTCAACATCTCAATCTCTTCCTCAGCTTTTCAGCGTTTCAGCGCGTCAGCTCTTCTGCCGTATCGTCCTGTGGCCTCTGTCCTTTTATCCTTCTCTGCCACGTCCTGGCGCTTTAGGCGGATACGTGTTATACGGGCACAACGAAGATCAAAGGCTACATCGCAATCTGTTTCACTGCCGGCGTGATCGGAGCGCTCGCGGTGATCATCTTCTCGGTGGTGCTGTATTACATTGGCGTCTCCCCAGCACTCGGCGCGGGCACCCCGCCGAAGTTTGCGGTTCCAGACATCTACCGCCCTCTTTTCTGGGGCGGACTCTGGGGGCTACCTTTCGGGTTAATCACTTGGAAGCGTGAACGCTGGTACTACCTGGTCGGCTGGCTCTATTTTCTTGCGCCGGTACTGGCGCTCTATTTCATTTTCGCTCCGATGCGCGGGCTCGGCCTGTTTGCTCAAAACAAAGGGTTCCTCTTTACGTTTTACCTTCTCCTCGTCAACGCCCCCTACGGCATAGTGACCGCAGTTCTGGTGCGGTTCCTCAGTTCTCCGACATCTGATTCTTGATCGCCGATCTCGTTTTTCAGGTTTTCAACGTTCAGTTTTTTCCACGAACAGTCTCGCCTCCTCGTCTACAGCACGCTAACATTCGCGCGCTATGATGAATTTCTGTCTCACTCGAGCGTTCATCTTCTTTGTCGTAATTGCGTCCGTCCAGGCACGACCGCTTGCGCTGGTCGGTGGACGATTGATTGACGGCTTTGGCGGTCATCCGCTCGCAAACAGCGTCATCATTATCGAAAACGAGCGCATCACCGCGATCGGCACCGTCGGCGCACTACAAGTTCCAGCTGACGCCGAGATCATTTCGACCGAAGGCATGGACGTGTTGCCCGGGGTGTGGGATTGCCACGTTCACACGATGCTGCTCGGTCACAGCGATTACGCGCACTGGGACAAAACTTATCCGCCGCGTATGGGCAGCGAGATCATGCCGGCGGCCGCGCATCAACTGCTCATGGCCGGAATCACCAGCGCGCGCGACCTTGGTGGTCCGCTCAAGGACATCATCAGCGTGCGGGATCGGATCAATCACGGCGAAATTCCCGGGCCGACTCTCTACGTCGCTGGCCCTTTCCTTCAACACGAGCCGTATCCCGGCACCGAATATTTCCGCTGGGGTGTGAAAGGCGCGGTCGACGCGAAAGCAAAAGTGAAACAACTCGCCGACGCCGGAGTGAACATCATCAAGATGATCGATCAGGACCAAATGACGATGGAGGAAGTCAAAGCGGTCGTGGACGAAGCACACGCGCATAAGCTTCCGGTCATTGCGCACGCACATCGCCCAGAAGAAATCCGGCGCGGTCTCGCTGGCGGTGTCGATTGTTTTGAGCACACTGGTCTCGCCGCGGCGCCGGAATATCCGGACGACATCTTGAAAGCACTGCATGAGCGTACCGCGAAGATGAGTTTGGGCCCGCTCTTCTGGTGTCCAACGATTGAGGGCTTCATCAATTACGACTCGTTAGTCGATAATCCCGAACCGCTGGACGATCCCGACAACTACGAGTTTGTTCCGCCGGACATTGCGGCTGACGTCAAGCAATCGATCGCGCATCCGAATCAGCTCGGATATTACCAGATCACGCCGCTCCGCGCGAAGACCGTCGCGCACAAGTTCAAGCAGCTACAACAATCAGGCGTCGTCTTGCTCATCGGCACCGACAGCGGAATCCCGATGAAATTTCACCGTCACTCGACCTGGCACGAGCTCGACGCATGGGTGAATCATCTCGGCGTCGATTCCATGACTGCGATTCGCGCCGCGACCTATTGGCCTGCGGTGATGATGAAAGTTGATAAAGACTACGGCTCGCTCAGCGAAGGCAAATTCGCCGATATCATCGCGGTCCGCGGCGATGTGCTCTCTCACATCGATCTTCTGCAGCGCGTCGATCTCATCATCAAACACGGCAAACGTGTGAAGTAGGCCAAAAGTTGAGAGTTGAGAGCATAAAGCCCCGTGGGAGCCACGCTCTTTGCGGAGTTGATGGTTGAGAGCAGCAGAACGCTGCAGCTCGACTTATCACTCGTCACCCATCACTCATCACTTGCGATATTCCTCGTCAGTGACTTTTTCCATCCATTCGACCGGCTTGTCGTTCAGCGCCTCCTGGATGGCGATGTGCGTCATCGCAGTCGTCGGCGTAGCGCCGTGCCAATGCTTTTCACCCGCGGGATCCCGACGACGTAGTCGGCAGGTAGCTAAACTACTGCCGGAAACTACTCGCCGATGGCCTCGGGCAATGGCGGGTCGCGGTCGTGACGTTCGCGGTTTTCCCGCCACCGCGTAAGGTCCAGCAGTCGCCGAGGGTAGAGCAATAACAGATCTCGACCGTGACGCGTTGGCGATCCTTGTTCATCTGCACGTAGACCGGATTAGACCTGTCGTAGGTGATCGGATTTCCATCCGGGCCCCACGGGGTGAAGACGGTCATCGATTCACCGGCTGAGAGTACGCGGCCACTCATGTCGCTCTCGGAATAACGAGGTTGTCCCGGCCCGACCAGTTTCTCGAACACTTCGGCCCAGTCACTCACGGGCTGGCCATCCACCTTCACAACAACCTGACGGATAATGGCGGGGCCCACGCCTTTATTGGCCAGTGTCCAGTGAATGTTCGGATCATTGCTGCTATCGAATTCCAGGATCGGCCACACCATCGCGCGCACCTGCTGACGCTGCATGTAAGCGGTATAACCCGAGACACACAGCGCGCAGAATCCCACCAGGGTCGCGATCACCGCGTCGTATCGGCTGGCGGTACGCGTTGCCCTCTGTTCCGGCACGAGGCCGACCCTAACGCCGGCCGGGTTCGTGTCAATTGCTCGAACTGTTAACTAATCCCTCCGGCCTACAACACTTTCAGTTGCCAGTGCCTTAGCTTTTCCGCTCTCAGCTCTCAACCCTCAATCCTGCCGCCCTGCGGCGATGCGTTCGTTACTTCGCGGCGCCGATTGAGTGATGCCGGCGGGGCAAATCTCGCGGCGATAAGCCAAAGAAATCCAGGAAATCGTGTCAGCGGAATGAGAAATAGAGCTTTGGGAATCACCAAACTCAACGCGCTCAATTCCCCGATGACTCCGAGCGCAAAACCCAATACGACGAGCCATTTAGGAGGCAGCTTCATAATCGCCGCTGGAACCGACAAACCGGCGATCAGCAAACCCATTGGGACGGAGAACCCGACGCCGCCAATCGAGAAGACAAGATAATACAACGCTCGCAGCACTCCAGCATCCTGCGCGATGCCGGGATACGACATTACCCAAAGAATCAGAGCGGACGCGCCTATGTTGAAGGCGGCCAACAGTCCGCCGAACAGCGCAATGTGATCACCTGCGGCTCGCACACCGAGAAATTGCAAGCGGCTCACCATCGTCGCGGTGAAGATGCCAAGTGGGATGGCCGCTCCGAACTGCAGGAAAGCGCACATCAAAACCTCACGAGGGTGTGTTTGAAAGTAAGCGACTATGGTTTCGGCGGACTCCCATGGGCCGGGAAAATATGTACGGATAGCCGTAGGTGAAGCGGCCAGATGTTCAGGAGGACGAAACGAAACGACAAAATATAGACCGGCGTTGAACAGCACGGTGTAAATGATTGCTACGATTCCCGGATTCGGCCTGGCGTGTTTGATCTTTGGCGTATTGGTTGCTTCCATGAATGATTCATAATATGAACGATTGCGTCTCGCAAGTAATTTCTTTAACGTTCCGGCAAAGTTTTATGAAATCCCGCCCGCAACGGCCGACCGGCGCCGCCTTTATTCTCGCCCAGCTCGGCGCCTACGCGGCCGATCGCTTTGGCGAGCGAATCAAAGGCCTGGGTGTTGCTCCACGCCACGCCGAAATCTTGCGCATCATCGCCACGACTCCCGCTTGCAACCAGCGCGTGTTAGCGAAAAGACTCGGTGTGCTCCCCAGCCGCATGGTCATTCTGCTTGATGAACTGACGGAAAAAGGATTGGTCGAACGGAAACGCAGCATAAAGGACCGCCGCCACTCCGAGATCGTCCTGACCCGACGCGGCCAGCGCATGCTGGAGAAGCTTTCCAGATTAGCCGCCGAACATGAAGCCGATCTATGCGCAGCTCTGACCACGAAAGAGCGCGAGCAGCTTGCAGCATTGGGCCGGAAAATCGTCCATCAGCAAGGCCTCACCCCCGACGTCCATCCCGGTTATCGCAAATTGTGATGATCTGTAGCTGACAAATTGAGCGCGCCGCAGCTTCAGCCCATCTTTCAACTTCTTCGTCGCTGACCTTTCCATCCAGTCGACCACTTTGCTGTTGAGCGCTTCTTAAATGGCGATATGCGTCATTGCGCTTGCCGGGGAACCGCCACGCCAATGCTTCTCGTTCGCGGCAAACCAGACCACATCGCCTGGCTGAGCTAACCCTGTCTAGCAAATCGACAGGATCAACAGGATTGACCGAATTGATGTCAGGGAAATCCGCGCTTTAATCAACAGCTACCGTCAAGAAGCCGCCGCCGCACCTTCACGGTTACAAATCGCGGGAAAACCGACCGCCTGCAGAATCAGGCGGGCTCGCTTGTTGACCTCCTGCACAGCGAAACGCCATCGAGAAGATCGCCTACACCATAAGCCGCTCATCACGGCTCGTCCGGCCCGTGAAGCAAGCGACATCAAAAAGTAACAGCGTTGTTACTCTTGCCCGCTACGTGACGTCGCGGTGCGATGATATTAGTAGCGAACATGCGTCACCTTAAACATCGTCCAGCGTTCGCAGCAGTATTTTTATCTTTGCTAACAACGTGCGCGCACTTGGCCGAGGCAAGAAACGGTCAGCCCAATCCAACGCCACCACCGACTTCGAGTGCTCCACCCGCTCCCATTCTGGCGGCGCCCGCAAACGGCGCGTCTCTGGTTCAGCCAATAAATCTTAGCTGGAACGCACCGCCTTCCACTGTGGGCACGATCGGCAGCTACACCTGGCAGGTCTCGACTTCTTCAACTTTCTCCAGCGTGATTGCCTCCGGTTTTACGAACCAGGAAGCTGATCCTGCAATTCCGATACGTACTTCCGATAAGGTCAGTGGGCTCGCAAACGGCGCCTACTTCTGGCGTGTCAAAGCCAGTGAAGCCACCACCAACGGTGGCGTGGATTCCGCTTGGTCGACACCGCGAAGTTTTATTGTAACCGGGCTGGGACCTGCACCGGCCACGCCGACGATCACGACGCCGGCTAACAACGCGCAGTTTCACGTGCGTGAGAGTTTCAATATCCAGTGGTCGTCGGTGGTGAATGCACAGTATTACGTCCTCGAAGCAGATGACGAACCGACGTTTTCCTATCCACTCAACCTCACGCTTGCGCCGATATACTTCGGCACTCAATCCGGCGCGCTGTGGGGAAATCCGCTCACCGTCTATTATAGAGTACGCGCCGTTTCTGTGGACGGCGTGCGCAGTCTTCCTTCCGCGACGCTCACAGTGCAGATCACCAATGCCGCCCCGATTCCGGCAGGCGTGTCGCCGGTCGCGCCGGCTAGCGGAGCAACTGTGCAGCTTCCATTCTTTCTCGATTGGTCGGATACTCCGAACCCACAGGTGCCGGGCTACGATGTCGAAGTCAACACAAGTTCCAATTTCACGCCTGCTACAAGTGTTCTGGGGTTGAGCCCAAGCCGCTCCGATTACATGATCACGCGTGATCTGCTCGCGCCGGGAAATTATTTTTGGCGTGTGCGCGCACTGCACGGCGACGTCGCTGGTCTCTGGTCGGCTGGGCGCGCGATCACGGTGACGGCCCCGGTCGCTCCGCCGGATGTCAATTTGTTCGCTATTCTCGCTGAACCGGTCAACGCCTTCGGTGGCAACACCGCACACGCACGAGTGATGTTGGATAATCCGGCGCCGGCGGGCGGCGCAATTGTGTCGATCTCGACGGACATCCCGCAGGTAAACATGCCGGCGACCACGGTCACCGTTCCGGCCGGAAGAACCGATGCAACGATTTCCAATATCGCCACCGGTCCGGTGCCGAACAACGGCGTCTCCGTTGGAATCATTGGAGATTTATTTGCCGGATTCGCCAATGGTCGCGGGCAGAATTCGTTCGGCATTCTTCCGATTCTCTACGGTACGAGTCTGAGTAACGAGAGCGTGGTCGGTGGGACGTCGGTCAATGCCACAGTGACATTGCAAAGCGCTGCGCCTCCGGGCGGCACCACCGTTCGGCTGGTCAGCAGTGATCCCAATATCCTTAGGCCGCCGTCTACCGTCGTTATTCCCGCAGGCGCAACGGATATCGATTTTACAATTCCGACAAGTGCAGTTTCAGTTGCCACCCGCGTCATTATCGAAACTGGCACCGACGTCGATGGCTATCGTGCGCCACAAACCTGGTTGACCGTAACTCCTCTTGGAAGTCCTCCGCCTCCACCGAGTCTTTCCTCGTTAACGCTCAGCAGTTCCACGGTTCTATCGGGCGGCACAGTCACCGGAACACTCCGGCTCACTTCACCGGCTCCCGCTGGGGGCGCAGTCGTCACATTGCAAGGCAGCATGGAAGGTCAGGTGATCGTTCCTCAAAGCGTCACGATTCCCGCCGGCAGCATCAGCGCCACTTTTACGACAACGCCTACGCCTGAGACTCCGTTTCCGCGTTGGGTTTTCATTCAAGGTCACTACGGAACATCCGGCGGATCGCAGGCGCGGATCCTGGAAATCGATCCCGCTCCTGGCCCGGCCACGTTGCTGGCGATCGGTCCCGCCAGTCTGGATGTAATCGGCGGCAATTCCGGTCGGGCGAGTGTTGCGCTAGTGATTCCAGCTCCAGCCGGTGGTGGAACCATTAGCCTAAGGACTGATAATCCCTCGATCATCCATGTGCCGGCCACAGTCACGATCCCGGCAGGAAACAGCGCAACCAGCTTTGCCGTTGGAACCAGCACCGTAACTGGGCTGCCTACAGGAGGAAACGTCTTCGCAACAGCAGGCGGCGTGACAAAATCCATTTTCGTTAACGTGAGTCCCGATCCGAACGCGCCGCCACTCCTACAATCGGTTTCGATCACACCGCCGAGCGTCGCCGGCGGAACGAGCGCCACTGGCACGGTTACGTTAAGCGCACCGGCTCCAGCAAACAGCGCGTCGATCACGCTTGCGACCAGTAATGCGTCGGCCGCGCAGGTTCCCGGAGTCGTTAACGTCCCCGCCGGCCAGACATCAGCCAACTTCAGCGTCACTACCTTTGCAGTTTCCGCGAACACCACGGTAACCATCACCGCATTTTTCGATACCACCCGCTCCGCTAGCCTGACCGTAACGTCAGGAGCCGCACCGCCTCCGACGCCACCGCCCAGTGGAACTCTGCCCGCGCCGTTACTCGTTACTCCGGCGGCCGATGCGCGCTTCGCACCGGGAACGAACATCACCTTTGATTGGAGCGACGTCACTGGCGCCGCCAGTTACACGATCCAGATCGACGACTCGAACACCTTCCCCTCTCCCTTGATCGTGAATCAGACCGTCACCGCGTCGCAATTCAGCTCTAACACGCTGCCGACTACAACCATGTGGTGGCGCGTCCGCGCCAACGACGCCTCCGGCAACCCGGGCACCTGGTCAGCCGCTCCCCGGTTCGAAGTTAAGAACTGACAGCCGCGCGAGATTGACATCTTAGCTTCCAGGCGACTTGCGAATGCTCGCCGCCCGTCACGAACGTCGCAAAAATGTGTGCCGCATTAATCCAGCGCTGAAAAGCTGGTCGGGTCCATGAAATATCGGTCGATATGATCCACGAGTGGGCCTTGGCTTTCCGACTCGGCCTTCACCTTCTGCCATTCCGGATCAGCACGGAAGGCGTCCCAATTCTTCTCTGCCTCCTGACGGCTGGGATGCTCCAGGATGTAGATAAACAAGTCTTGCGACGCAGGCGCATCTTCGGGCGTCCAGTAACCGATGCTCTTCATGTTATGTCGCTTGAAGATCGCATCGGTGTGATCGCCAAAGCGCGCTTTCAGAGCACCCATTTTGCCCTGGTTAACGTGATATAACCGCAATTCGTAAACGTGGTTTGGAGGATTCGATCTGGTAAGGGCGCTAAAGCCGAGCACCACCACAGCACCACAAACAAAAGATAGAAATATTTTCATAATGACATTTAACCGCAGAGCACACGGAGCGCACAGACCTTGTTTAACTGGCAGCGCCGCTCGCACGACGCGAGAACGTAAGAATTGGAAATTGGCAATCGCGCCAAGTCTCAATTATCGACCATTAACTCTCAACTAGCTTATCACTCGTCACTCTTTTTGGTGAACCGGCATCCAGCCACGCTCAAAGTTTTGCGTCACATCGTCGGCATTACCATTGCAGCAGTCGCACGGCATCATCGGGGAAGAACACGAAGGACTTCTCCCATATAGTGTTCGGCGATGGCGGCGGCCTCCTCCGGACTCACTTCCGGCATTCTTCGTCGGGGACGTGTTCCATCCACTCGACCATCTTGCCGTTCAGCGCTTCTTGAATGGCGATATGCGTCATCGCGGTCGTCGGCGGAGCGCCGTGCCAATGCTTCTCACCGGCGCAAACCAGACGACATCGCTTGGCCGGATTTCCTACACTAAAATTGCTACGGATCTGTTAGCGCAGGGAGCGGCGCATGACGATGCACGCAGCGTTAGCGCGAGGCAGACAACACCAGCTGCATCCTGATTCAATGGTTGCGCTGGGAACTCAGAATTTCGAGAGCTTTGGGATTATCGCTGAGGCCGAAGTCCTCGTCTCGATAAGGGGCAAAACTCCAGTCGAGATCATGATCGTCAAAGAGT
Source organism: Verrucomicrobiota bacterium (assembly GCA_046734045.1). Lineage (GTDB taxonomy): Bacteria > Verrucomicrobiota > Verrucomicrobiia > Chthoniobacterales > UBA10450 > Udaeobacter. The sequence goes on along the minus strand of JBKPQL010000004.1, from coordinate 15,570 downwards.
GATCTGGTGTCTTCGAGCCACTTCAAACCGCCTTTTCCTTGAAAGCAGTTCCTCATCAGTCCGAACGACCAGACGAACATTGGCACTTTGTGCTGCGCGCCGAATTCGAGTTGCCGCTCGAGATAAAATCTCAGATAGCTTTTGTCGAACCGAAAAACGCGACCCCGATCATTGACCGCTTCACGATAGACGATTTCAAATTTCGGCTCTGGATTGCGGAGATCCTTGTCGCGATCCTCGCGCCAGGGAGCGTACTGATGGGTGTACTCGTCGCGCTCAAAAAAATAAAATTGGTAAACTACGTTCGGATCCGCAACGAGGAAGAATGCGCGCTCCGGACTGAGATCGAGTCCCGACACTTCTCGTCGGGTGCCAAATTCTCCGTAAAGACGCTCAATAAAAAGAATGTGGTATTTGTCGATGCTGCGGATATGAGCCACGACTTTATTCGCCAAATCGATCCATTGCTGCCCGGTACCGGCGACGACCGGTTCGCAGAAGATCCCGTAACCAAGTATCTGCGGTTCGTCTTTATATCGCTCGGCGATTGCCTCCCAAAGTTTGATGAATCTCTCCTGTAATTTCGGCTGAACCCAGATCCGGTAATCAAACGCTTCACCTTTGTTCGGCACGAACTGCGCGCCTTCCACGTCTAACATTTGCAGCATGACGCGAAGACCATATTTCCGGGCGAGCGCAAGATGTTCGTCCAGCCGCTTCCATCCCACATCGATGGCTTTGTCCGGCTCGGCTGGGTTGTAAAAACGCCGGTAACTCAGAAAGACCGTCACCGCGTTGAACTTCAGGCGGGTGATGTTTTCATAATCGTTTTCGATTGGGTCCGCCGCGGTTGAACCGGTTCCGATAGCTCGGATGTGGAAATCGCCGCCATCGGGTCCGAGCAATCGCTGACCATTGACACGAATAAACTTTGGTTCTGCGGCCAATGCTGCGCCTGACGCGCATGCTAATAAGGCAAGAACATACGGCCAGATCCGAACGCTCTTGTGGGCAGCATTCGGCATCATCTGACTACTAGTCTGCCACGACATAGCTTTACCGTAGGCAAATCACTCCTCATCCGCCACACGCCGGAGCTTTATCGCCGGTCCACCCCCTGTGCGGCTCGCACCTCGGACTCACTTCCGGCATTCTTCGTCGGAGACGTGTTCCATCCACTCGACGACTTTGCCATTGAGCGCTTCCTGAATGGCGATATGCGTCATTGCGCTCGTCGGCGTCGCGCCGTGCCAATGCTTTTCGTTAGGCGCAAACCAGACCACATCGCCAGGCCGGATTTCCTCGATCGGTCCGCCTTCGCGTTGCGCCCACCCAAGGCCAGACGTGACGATCAACGTCTGACCGAGTGGATGTGTATGCCACGCGGTGCGAGCACCCGGCTCGAACGTGACGCTTGCGCAGCGAACCCGTGCCGGTTGGGGTGCCTCGAACAGCGGATCAATGCGAACTGTGCCCGTAAACCAATCAGCCGGCCCTTTAGCGGACGGTTGTGTCCCGACTCTGTTAATTTCCATGTACTAATCTGATCGCCTGCCAAGCCGTAGCCTTACCGCCAGTCCGGCTCGGACCGAAGGCTGGTGACTCGTCACTTTGTATTGATTGCGAACCTGATCTCTTTATCTCCATTATCAACTCCACAAATTTGATCGATTGCAACGGTGTTTCATATTTGAGCAGAGATGGAACGCCGCCTCACTGCAGTCCTTGCCGCTGACGTAGTGGGCTATAGTCGGTTAATGGGCGCGGACGAGGCCGGCACCCTCGACGCGCTAAGTAAATTACGAAGCGAATTCATCGACGGCAAAATCGCCGAGCATCAGGGACGCCTTGTTAAGCTGACTGGTGACGGGCTCCTGCTGGAATTTCCCAGCGTAGTCAACGCCGTCAGATGCGCCGCTGAGATTCAGCGCGGCATGCGCGATCGCAACGCGAACGTGCCGCCGGAAAAACGCATCGAATTCCGGATTGGCGTCAATCTGGGCGATGTGATCGTGCAAGATGAAGACATTTTTGGCGATGGTGTCAACGTCGCGGCGCGCCTTGAAAGCATCGCCAAGCCTGGCGGGATCACTATTTCAGGCTCCGTTCGCGAGCAGGTCGGTAATCGGCTGGATCTTGTTTTCGACGATTTGGGCGAGCAAAAGTTAAAGAATATCGAGCAGCCGGTTCGGGTTTATAGCCTCTCGCAGGGGGAATCGACCATCGCAAACACCGCGCCAAACCGAGATCAGCGACCGTCCATCGCCGTTTTGCCGTTCAGCAACATGAGCGGCGATTCCGAACAGGAATACTTCAGCGATGGCATCACCGAGGATATCATTACCGACCTGTCGAAAGTCTCCGGGTTATGGGTCGCCGCGCGCAACACCGTCTTCAGCTACAAAGGCAAGCCGGCAACGGTGGAGCAGATCGCACGCGAGCTTGGCGTCGCTTACATTCTGGAGGGAAGCGTCCGCAAGGCGGGCACGCGTGTCCGCGTTACGGGCCAGCTAACCAGCACTAAGGACGGCGGAAACCTGTGGGCCGATCGCTTTGACCGTGATCTGACCGATATCTTTGCCATTCAGGATGAGATCACGCACGCGATCGTCGCTCAGCTCAAGGTCAAACTGCTTCCACAGGAAGCGGAGTCGATTGGCCAAGACCCCACCGATAACGTCGAAGCTTACACCTACTACTTGCGCGGCCGGGATTTCCTGCATCGCCGTTCCAAACATTACTGCCGTATCGCACGGCAAATGTTCGCCAAGGCCGTCGCGCTCGATCCTGACTACGCGCGCGCCTACGCCGGAATGGCGGATTGCGATTCCTTTCTCTACCTCAACTACCGCGTGGACGTGCCGATCGATGCGTTACTAGCTACCACCGAGAAAGCGTTGAGTTTGGATAATACTTTACCCGAAGCTCACGCCTCCCGCGGCCACGCGCTCGCCGCTGCTCGACGTTATCCTGAGGCAAACGCGGAATTCGAGAAGGCGATTGCCCTCGACCCAAATTTATTTGAAGCCTACTACGGTTACGCGCGCGCCAGTTTTGCCGAAGGGCAACTCGAACAAGCCGCGCGACTTTTCGAACGCGCGTCCCAGCTTCGTCCCGATGATTATCAGTCAGTTTGTTTGCTGATTCACATTTATCGATCACTTGGGCGTGTGGCCGATTGCAAAGACGCTGCTCGACGCGGCATCGAACTCGCGGAAAAGGAATTGTCGTCGCATCCCGACGATCCGCGGCCGGCGCACCTGGGCGCCGGCGCGCTCTTCGAACTGGGCGAAATGGAACGCGCGCGGGAGTGGATTTCCCGCGCCCTCGCCATTGACCCGGACGACCCCCTTACCCTGTACAACGTCGCCTGCGGTTTGACCAAGCTGCGTGACTACGACCAAGCTTTTGCCTTGCTGGAACGTGCCATCGCCGGCGGTGGCCCCGAACTCGTTAACTGGGTCAAATACGATTCCGACTTGGACGGTTTGCGGAACGACGCACGCTACCCGGCACTGCTGGCACGCGTGAACGAACTATTTCCGGACACGAGGTAGCGTTGCCGCCCACATAACTGCGTCAGAAACAACGAATCGTTATCTGGGTAAGCACCGCAGGACAATCTTGTCTGTTACTTGTCGATCTTGATGGAAAATCGGCTCGTTAGTCCGCCACTCTACTACTCGTCACTGGTCAGCTTTCCGCTTTCCGGTATCCGGTTTCCGCAATTCTTAGAGTTGAGCCGCTTCTCTTGATTTCCATGTTTCCGGATCCCCTCCGTTCTTTCAACTACTAACGATCAAGCTCTCTAAAGAGTCACAATTCCGCGCAGCACTTCCACGGCATATCCGCCCACGCGAACGTTCGTGACACGTTCGCCGTCGCGCGTTGCTCGCACATACATTTCGCTCGGACGACGAATCTCGACGCCCTGTCGAATCACCACTTGTTCGTCACTTTCTTCGATGCCGTGTTGGACCATCCAACTCGCGGCGCAACCGGCCGCTGATCCCGTGGCCGGATCTTCACCTCCATCGAAAAACATGCGCGCCCTGGCTTCCAGTGGGTTTTTTTCTCGCCGTTGTGGACAAAGAAAATAAAAAAACTTGGCGCCAGTGTTCTTAAGAAATCCTGCCGCCTGCGTATGAGAAAAATTCAGGTTCGCCAAGGTTTCCTGGCTGCGAATGCCGACAATTGCAAAAGGCAACCCGGTGGAGACGACTTGGACCGGCCAGTCGGGAGGAATTTCGTCCGCAGCGATTCCAATCATGCGAGCGACTTCTTCGCGCGAAAAGGTGACTCCGAATTCAGGATCGCGTTGGCGCATTTCGCCGAACACCTGACCGTCCACTCGATTACGTCCGGCATTCTCCGAATCAGCCGTAAAACGCACCGGAATTTTTCCCGCTTTCAGTTCGAGCACGATTTCCATCGATTGTTCAGAACCGGCCGCAGGCCGCGACGCATACAAATAGAGCGCCGTGCCGAGCGTCGGATGCCCGGCAAAAGGCAACTCTTCCGCGACAGTAAAGATGCGGACCTTGTGGGCTTCAGCCGCGACATCCTCCGGTAGAATGAAAGTTGTTTCTGAAAGATTCATCTCACGCGCAAGAGCCTGCATTTCCCCATCATTCAGGCCGCGCGCGTCGGTGAAAATGGCGAGCGGATTACCCGTCAGCGGCGTCTGGGTGAAGACATCGAGCTGAACGAATTCATAACTACGGTCCGGCATAAACGATTTTTCTGTCGCCATCTCCCTAACGTCATCGTTTCGGGTGCAACGGCAACGACCGCATCTTTATTTAGTGTCTCAGCTTTTCGGCCTTCAGCGGCTCGTCGCGAACCTTCAACACGATCTTCCCGCGGGCATGACCGGTGTCCGCCTTCGCTTCAGCCTTAGCCGCGTCGGCCAGCGGAAAACTCTCGGAAACGACGACCTTGATTTTCTTTTGATCGATCGGCCTTCCGATTTCGGCAAGCTGATCGCCCTTCGATTCGGCCTCGAGGGCTACGCCGCGAATCCCGTATTTGTCGAGCTGCGCCTGATCGACGCGCCCTACAAGACTCACCAGGATTCCGCCTCTCTTCACGATCGGATAGGATCGCGCCAGCGTTTCGCCGCCGACGCCGTCAACGACCACATCTACCGCATTCGCGATCTCCTCAAATTTTTGCGTCGTATAATCGATGGGAGCATCCGCCCCAAGTTGCTTGAGAAAATCTTGATTGGCAGTCGAAGCAGTTGCGAAGACTTTCGCGCCACGAAGCCTAGCGATGGGAATCGCGAACATCCCGACCCCGCCTGACGCTCCTTGAATTAAGACCGTCTGGCCCGATTGAACATTAGCCTTGTCTACGAGGGCCTGCCATGCGGTCAAAGCGACACTCGGCACGCCTGCCGCTTCGGCAAAACTGAGCGTCTTGGGTTTGGGTGCGACCTGGTTTTCTTTCGCCAGGGCGTACTCAGCGTAGCCGCCTCCAGTCGGAATTGAAATCCAAGCGTAAACAGGGTCGCCCGGTTTAAATTTGCTGACTTTGTCGCCCACCTTTTCAACCGTGCCAGCAATGTCATAGCCCGGAATCCAGGGCAGCTGCATTTTGAAAACTTTTGCGTACTTGCCCGACCGCAGGACGCCATCGAATGAATTCACGCCCGCGGCGAAGACCCTGATGAGCATCTCATCGTCTTTCGGCTCCGGCACCTGCACATCCTCGAGTTTCAACACCTCCGGTCCGCCGTACTCGTGGATAACAATGGCTTTCATCGTTGCGCCGGATAATGCGGCACCAGGAAAAGCCACAATCATTCCGACAAGACCGGCACGCCTAACGAACGCCGTCCACCACTCGGATGATATCATTTGATGAAGTGTTTGCTGGAAGGCGGGAAACTATTTCTTTTAATCTCCATGTTTTTCCCTCAACTCCGTAAAGGAGCATGGCTCCCAGGGAGCTTTACGCTCTCAACAATCAACTATCAACCGGTTCAAACCAGACCAATGGAAACGCCGTTGACGCCTCTCGAATTTGCTCGCCGCGCGCGCAAACTTTATCCCGAACGTGTCGCCGTGATCGATGGGGACTCACGCTGGACCTATGCTCAGTTTCTAGATCGATGTGATCGTTGGTCGGCGGTTTTGCAGAAACTTGGAATCACCTCGCGCGACCGAGTCGCTTATCTCTCGCCGAACACTCACGCGCAACTCGAATCATTCTATGCCGTCCCGCAAGTCGGCGCTGTGCTTGTGCCGTTAAACTATCGCCTGACGGCGGACGACTTCATTTACCTCATCAACCACAGTGGGTCGCGCATGGTCTGCGCCGACCGCGATTATCTCGGCGCGATCGACAATATTCGCGAACAGCTCCCCAAAGTTGAACACTTCGTCGCTTTGAGTTGTAGCGTCGGCTGTCCTCCGCCGAATTCCGCCTGGCTCGACTATGAAGCGATGGTCAACGCAAGCTCGACTGAATTTGCCCGTCCGGAAATTCACGAAACCGATCTGCTCACAATCAACTACACCAGCGGCACCACCTCGCGTCCGAAGGGCGTGATGATCACCCACCGCAATGCCTGGATGAATTCTATCGGCACGCTGCTTCATGCACCCATGACCTGTGCTGATCGTTATCTGTGGACGCTGCCGATGTTTCACGCCAACGGCTGGACTTTCGTCTGGACGGTGACGGCTGCGGGAGCGACTCACAGCTGCCTGCGCAAAGTCGAGCCGCGCGCTGTCTTTGAATTGATGGCGACCGAGCAGGTCACCATGTTGTGCGCAGCGCCGACGGTTTTGATTTCGTTAGCAAATGCGCCGGAAGATCTCCGTCGCCTCGCGCCTAAGGGAATCCGCGTCGTCACTGCCGGTGCGCCGCCCGCAGCCTCCACCATCCAGCGACTTGAAGAAGAACTGGGCTGGATGATCACCCACGTTTACGGACTAACGGAAACAGCGCCATTCATCACGGTCTGCGAGCCGCGCGCGGAACATGCGTCTCTCCCGATCAGCGAACGGGCCGCGATCAAAGCGCGCCAGGGCGTTGAGTTGATTACGTCGGGTGAGTTGCGTGTAGTAGACACGGAGGACAACGACGTGCCGCAGGATGGCGTTACTCAGGGTGAAATCGTCGCCCGCGGCAACGTCATCATGGCCGGCTACTACAACGACCCCGAAGCGACTGAGCAGGCTCTACGCGGCGGATGGTTTCACACCGGCGACGCCGCGGTCGTGCATCCGGATGGTTACATCGAAATTCGCGACCGCCTGAAAGACGTCATCATAAGCGGCGGGGAAAACATTTCTTCGGTTGAAGTTGAAAGCGTGCTGTTGCGACACCCAGCCGTGCAGGAGGTGGCGATCGTCGGATTCCCGCATGAACGATGGGGCGAAGCGCCGCACGCCTTTGTTGTTCCCAAGCAAGGCGCGCGCGCCGATGAGCGCGAGCTGCGCGAGTTCGCGCGCGCGAACCTCGCGCACTTCAAGGCACCGCACAGCGTGACGTTCGTCAAAGAGCTACCCAAAACTGCGACCGGGAAGATTCAGAAATATATTTTGAGAGCGCAACGGCCTGCGATAGCGCCGCAGTGAGTCAATTTTCCTCCGCGCTTGCTCTCAACTATCAACCACAAACTCCGGCGATTTTCAGAGTAGACATTCCTGATTAACATTGGATAGCGCATGAGTCTCGATACGCAGACGAAACTGGCGATTTACCGGCACTTCGCCGAGACCGGCCGGCGGCCGTCGCTGCAAGTTGTGAGCAGCGTCCGCGAAGCTTATGTCAGATTACGCGCTCAGCGTGTGTTGGTGTTGGAGCTCGATGGAGTGTCTATTCGGATGGCTCCGCCGTTTTCCGGCGTACCGACCCAACATGTCGTAATCGTCAATGACACGAAGTATTTCGCTAACTGCGCCTGGGATTCGTTCGGTATACCGGCGGCACTGCATCGCCCGGGGCGGGTTCATTCCCGCTGCGAGCAATCCGGTGAACCGCTCTCAATGGAGATTGGTTTAGACGGTCCGCCGCCGTGCAGCTGGCTTTTTCATTGCCTTGTTCCCGCGGCCAAGTGGTGGGACGACATTGTTTTCACCTGAAGGAACATGCTTTTCTTCCGGTCGGAAGAACGCGTTCGGGAGTGGTGCGCCGCGCAAGGTTATCCCGTGCGGCCGCTCGTCACGATGGAGCAGTTATGGACGCTTGCGACGACTTGGTATTCGACGCGCTTACAAGAGAACTCGCGGCGTCCGCAGCCTAATGAGATGCGTTCCATCTTCGCGCGCCTCGGCTTAGGAGGCGATTTTTGGGATCCGCAGTCGGATACTTTCGATTAGCCGATTCGCTCCTGAATTCTGAAATTCCGACCTCTGACGCCTGACCTCCGACTTCTGACTTGCCGACTTCCTCTCAACTAACGACTCTAAGCCTTTGATCGACGCACCAGCGGAGCGTACTCTTCACCTTTCCGTTTCCAGCGTTTCGGTTTTTCGCCTTTGCAGAACGTCAAATGTTTAGATCTGACCCCCGGTTTCCCCCCAGAGTAGCTTTTTTGACGCGCCAGCCTGTCACGCCGCCTGCTTAGCTTGCCCACCGTGGCGGGTGGAAAGCAGTCTTACCGCGAGTCCGGCTCTACGGCTCAACATCTCAACGTCTTCTCCGCACTCAACACCTCAACCTCTTGCTCGCTCTCAACTCTCAACCAACGACTATCAACTTCTTCTAGTATTCGAGCGTTACGGCGCCTTGGTTTTAAAAGTCAGATTAACTTCCCAGGTTTGGCCGAACGCTTCCTGTTTTCCGTCAGTCGCAAGCTTTCCTAAAATCTGGCCGTCCTCGTTCTTAAACTCGCTCATTTTCACTGAAGCCGGCGAACTAATCGGTTTTTGTTTGAGCGCTTCGTGCGCAATGTCGCACGTCACAACCTTCCCGTCCGGGCGGATTCCAATTATCAAAGCGCTCCCGTAATCGCCGAACAATGCTTTCAAGTCTGGTTGCTGATCTTTGGAATGATCTTTTTCGGTAAACACAAGCTTAATCGTGTCGCTGCCCGCGACCGCCGAGCCTTTGTGCGCTGAAACAAATGCAATCTTCGCCGGCTGATCGTTACCCTTGAAGACACCACTTACTTCCGAGTCGGCAGCGCTTATTTTTTGTGCCGCGGTTACGACAATAACGACAACGCAAAAAGTCATCAACGGTTGAATCAACATTTTCATTTCAGGATTTCAGCTTCCCGGCGTTTGTCTCACGACCCTCAACTAACGACTATCAACTTTCTTCAATGATTTCCACGCTCTCAACGTCGTTCCTCCGCATTCAGCGGCAGCTGCGATGATTTGTTAAAAGTCATTCGGTGCTTCGCGTTCGCTGCCCCTGCTGGTTCCCAACGGATAACAATGAACAATTAACGGTTAACCGCGAGCATCGAGCTCGCGTGAATGTCAAATGTTTAGACGCGACCCCATTCTCCCTGTTCTGCTGCTCGGGTGGGTACACGCCGCCCTGTTGGGGTGACTAGCCACGCTTTCTGAGATGTCTGTTGCGGACACTTCTTAATTCGTCCTTCCTACTTCTTACTTTTCCAGGCCCGGCAAGATTCAGAAATATATCTTGAGAGCGCAACGGCCTGCGATCTCTCCGCAGTGAGTCAATTTCCCGACTGATCAGACTTGTCGCTTGACATTCCAATACGTACGTGCGTATTGATTTGCCTAATGGCCAGGCCTTCATTGCGCGACACAATATTGCGGGCTGGGCTGCCCGTGATGTTCCGGTCCGGTTACCACGCCGCCAGCGTGCGCGATATCTGCGCGGCGGCCGGTGCACCGCAAGGTTCCTTTACCAACCATTTTCGATCGAAAGAGGCGTTCGCCGTCGAAGTGCTTGACCAATACTTTGAGTACTTGAAGGGATTGGTGAGGGATGCGCTAAACGATGAGAGTCTTACACCGCGTCAACGGCTCAAGCGCTATCTGGAAATCATTACTGACAAGCTGGAGCGCGATCGTTGGATGATCGGATGCCTGATCGGCGACTTCAGTCTTCAAGCGAGTTTTCACAGCAAGGCCTTGCGCAAGCGGCTCGATGCAATTTTTCAAGAATGGCGAGCGCTGTTTGCGGGATGTATTGCGGCAGCTCAGTTTGCCGGCGAAATCGAGTCACAGTTCGAGGCGACAGAGCTGGCCGAATTTCTGTTGGCGTCCTGGGAAGGTGCGATTCTCCGAATGAAGGTGGAAAGAAGTCCAGCGGCTCTAGAGCGATTCAAAGCCATCGTGTTCGAAACCGTCTTCAAACAACCCCGAAGGTTCGCAGCTACCAAACACCAACATCGAGCAAGCAAGGTCTCGGCAGCGAAATCTAAGCGACATCGCAAATAATCATGAAGCGCAACGTTCTGTTTGGGTCAGTCGGCGTGGCCTTCGTTGCTATGGCATCGGCTGCGCTGGCTGGAGACAAGACCAAAAGTGAACAAGCGTTTGATCGTCTAACCTCACTCAAAGGCGAGTGGAACGGAGAAATAGACGGCGTTAACACCACTCTGATTTATACGCTGACGGCTAACGGCAGTGCTTTGGTGGAGCAGTGCCGGCCCGAGAAAGGATCGGAAATGATTACGATGTTCACAGTGGACGGCGATCATTTGATCGCGACCCACTATTGCTCTGCGAGGAATCAGCCGCAGATGGAGACGCCGGCGATCACTGATGTGCAGAAGCCGTTAGAATTTTCGCTGGTACGGGTTACGGGCCTGAAATCGCCTGACGATTTTCACAATACCGGCCTCACGGTCATCCAGGACGATAATGATCATCTGACTCAGGAGTGGTCTTACCAGCACAAGGGGAAGACCGGGAAAAACATCTTTCGCTTCACGCGCGTTCGCCAAGGAGCAAGCTGACATTTGTTCACAAATGAGAGCGGGAATAACAGATACTGCGGCCAGGTCGCGAGCGAGTCAGCACATCGCCGCCCTTGCAACCGTTTGCCTGCTCAACTTATCTGGCGCAGCCTTGGCAGACATCGCTGCGGCGCAGCAGAATTCTATCGACGGCAAGGTCACGCAGGATGGCATCGATCTGTTCTACAGGATCGTCGGTCCGACGAGCGGTGATTATGTGCTCGTCCTAAGTGGCAGACCCGGCGAAGACGTCCACTCCATGCAAGGTATCGCCGAGGTGCTCGGCAAAAAATATCGATGCATCATGTGGGAACAACGCGGAACGGGTAGGTCGAAGTTGCCACGGTATGACCCGTCGACAATCAATCTGAATGCGTACATGGAGGACATCGAAGCGCTCCGGAAACAGCTGCACACCGAGAAATTTATTGTGGTCGGAAACTCGTGGGGAATGATCCTGGGCCTTGCTTATGCGGGGGCGCACCCCGATGCAGTGCGCGCCGTCGTCACGATTGGTTCGGGTCCGATCACGTTCGAATACCTCGGTGTGTTTTCTGATAATCAATACGTCCGACTAGGACCGTGCGAACTCGAAGTGCGCGACTTTTGGAAAGAGCCTTCACGAGAAGCAGCTGACTCCGACCGGGCCGCATTTGAACGTTTACGTGCTGCAACGGTTGCTTACTTTTATGATCGAAAGAAGGCGGGGCTGATGGCGGCGGAACTTGATCCCAAGGACTACAACTTCCGCGTTCCGCCCGCCTTTCTGAAAGCCGAGGGAAATTACGACATCCGGCCGAAGCTCACAACGATCGTGGCCCCCGTTCTTCTCCTTCAAGGCCGGCAAGATCTGGCCGGAGAAGCGAATATTTGTGAAGCGCATTCACTAATCGGGAATTCGACGCTAGCGTTTATCGACAAGTGTGGGCACATGCCATGGCTGGAGCAACCGGAACAAACCTGGAAAATCGTCGATGAATTCTTGGCTCAATTGCCCATCAGCGGGCGGTGAATCCGCCGTCGACCATCATACTGTGCCCCGTCACAAACGATGCCCTATCGGAACACAGCCACAAAACAGCTTCCGCAACTTCCTCGACCCGACCGAGGCGTCCGATGGGATGAAAAGTGGTCAGATCATCCTTTTTCACATTCATGCCATCAGCGAGGCGGTCGACCATCTCTGTATCGATCACCGCGGGGTTGACTGCGTTGACGCGAATCCCTTGCGCGGAAAATTCCAACGCAGCTGCTTTCGTTAGTCCGATCACTGCGTGTTTCGACGCACTGTAAATCCCAATTCCGGGGAACCCGATTACGCCTGCGACAGACGAACAGTTTACGATGGCGCCGCCACCTGTCTTGAGCATCTGGGGAATCTCGTACTTCATGGAAAGCCAGACGCCTTTGACATTAATGCCCATCACCGCGTCGAAGTTGGCTTCAGTCTGATCGATAAGCGTGGGCTTCACGTTGCCTTCGATGCCGGCGTTGTTGAAGGCGACATCGAGACGGCCACGCGTCTTCACGGCATGCTCGACCAACGCCTGGACATCGGCCGCAACCATGACATCCGTCCGCTGGAAGCTGGCCGTTCCACCGGCGTCACGGATCATCGAGACTGTTTCCTCGCCACGCTCAACGTTGCGATTACCGATCACAACCTGCGCCCCTTCGCGGGCAAACGCCACCGCCGTCGCGCGACCGATTCCTGATCCGCCGCCAGTTACCAGTGCCACCTTTCCCTCAAATTCTTTCATGAACCGAATCTTTTAGATCGGGCCGTTCAGCTAGCAATCTAAATCGGGAGAAAATCGAATGGAGCGAATGGGATGAGCGACATGGAAGGTAAAGTGACGAGGGTATGAGCGAGTTTCAATTTCTCAATTGTGAATTCTGACTGATCAGGAGTGCTTACTTCTTAATTCTTCCTTCCTACTTCTTACTTTTCTAGGACCGGCAAGACTCAAAAATATATTTTGCGAGCGCAACGGCCCCGGCGATCGCGTTTAGCGGTAGATCAATTCGCAAGGCACGCCCTCAATTTTCCGGCGGCCATTGCACACCGGCAAGTTCGTTAGGCAGTTGTTTGGGATCGACCGGGTAGATAAGCGACAGGTCCATCTGGGATTTTGAGCCTTGCAAAAATTCCAGTTCCTCCGGCGCGCCGATGATCAGCCATAGCACCTCATCATCGGTGTCGTTGAACACTTGACGTAACTCGTTAGGCCCGACCAGCACGCCACCGTACTTCGGGACGGTCAACGTCTCGTCGCCCACGCGCATGCGCCCGATGCCTTCGAGCACAAAATAAAATTCCTCCGCGCGAATGTGTTTGTGCAGGGTGTTCGCACTCTTCGGCGGCAGTCGCCAAAGTCGCGCGCCAATATTCTCGCTGCCGGTGCGCTCGAGATAATCGGCATTCGGAATTTTCATCAAATTCGACGGCCGCCAGTGAAGATCTTCCGGCTTGATGAAGTAGTAGCCCTGAATCGTTTTCATGTTCAGCGTGGTAGTTTTTCAGTTTCTCAGCTTTTGGAACTCGTTGCCCAAGCTTGCTCGACGACGGATTAATGCGTCAGCTTCGATTTCGTTCCTTTGACCATGAAAGCTGTCCATCGGACTCCGTTCTGCTCGCTTTGCTGTGTACCAGATAACGCCTTTCCATCGCTGCTGAATTCCCAGTCAATGCGGGATGTTACGATCGCGCCGTCTGGACCTGTCGCTACCCCTTCTTCGGTCGTCGTTTTCTTGTCGAAAGTTGCGGTCAGAGCCCAGGTCCAGCCGTCACCCGAAAATCCGGAAACAGTATGAATCTTCTTAACCGGATCGTATGAGAGGATCTCGATGCTGTGCAGCTCCTGTCCGTTGCCTTTCCACGTTTGATCGACCTGCACGAAGAACCCGTTAAGAATCCAATGTTCGTGCAAATACCAGTTCACCTTGTACTCAGGTCCGGTCGGCGTGTCCTTCGCTGTTCCTGATAAGTTCCAGTCTCCAATCCAAAGATCCCACTTTTTGAGTTCTGGTGGAGGCGTTGGCGTCGAAGATTGCCCGTAAGCACAAGTGCTAACCAACCCCGGAACGATGATGCTGACGGCGATGCAACGCATGTTCATAGTGGAAACCTGTAGGAGCTAATTCCGCTTTGCTTTACCAAAAAGACATTTCCATCTTTTTTTCTCTCAACTCTCAACTCCGTAAAGGAGCGGGGCTCCGACGGAGCTTTACGCTCTCAACCATCAACCTTTCTCGGAATGCTAAATATTTAGATTTGACCCCAGTCCCACACTCCGGTTTCCATTCGATCTCTTCCGGGAGAATTGCTCTGAAATCAGCCTGCCCCGGTTGATGAGGTCGAACCGGTTCTCTCGCTGTTTCCGCCATCGGCGCTATTCCTTCGCGTGAAATTTAAGCCGCCTTTCCCGCTGCTAGTACACTGAGGAGATCTCGGGCCGCGGAAGTGGACGATGCAGGATTTTGTCCAGTGACGACGCGCCCGTCGATAATTGAGAATGGCGCCCAATCGGCAGCTTTCTCATACCGGCCACCTAATCGCTTCAGTTCATCCTCGACCAGGAAAGGAACAACATGAGTGAGCTGGACAGCTTCTTCTTCGCCGTTCGTAAAACCCGTGACGCGCTTACCTTTCACCAGAGGCTCACCTTTGTAGGTGACCTTGTGAAACACGCCCGGTGAATGGCAAACTGCGGCGACCGGCTTGCCCGAGTTATAGAAGGATTCGATCAAAGCGATCGAGACAGGATTATCAACAAGATCCCACATCGGACCGTGTCCGCCGACATAGAAGATCGTGTCATAATCCTCCGCTTTCACGTCGGCCAGCTTGATGGTCTGCGAGAGAGCCTGCTGCGCATCCGGATCCTCTTTGAACCGCGTCATTGCCTCGGTCTGATTTTCAGGCAAGTCGCTTTTGGGATCGATCGGCGGCTGTCCGCCTTTCGGAGAAGCGAGTGTGAGTTGGACGTTCGCGTCTCTGAAGACAAAGTACGGTGCCGCAAACTCTTCCAGCCAGAAGCCAGTCTTGCGACCAGTGTTGCCCAGTTGATCATGAGAGGTTAGTACCATCAGTATCTTCATTGTTTGCTCCAGTTGTGCGAGCGGACCCACCTCGCGGTTTGACGGGCGGAAAGTGGGTCAGGCGAAGCTCTTTTTTGCGGAGACGTCCAACGGACTTGGCGCTGGCTGCAACTGTCTGACAATTAACGCGAAAGTAAAGTGACAACTCTATTACAGATAGTGTGGACCGCTACGCCTCCACTCATCCCTCGTCGGTCCGAGCGTTCCGGAATGTCTGGGCGAATCAGGGCGCGCGCGCGACCCATTGGGCGCGCCAGGCAGGAGCATCAAATGAATCGGCGAAATATTGTGTCTCGCGCGACACTTTCCCGTCTCGGAATTCCATGACACTCACGGTAAAGACACGTTTGCCGCCGTAGTTAATTACGTACTCGCTAACCCAGAGGCTACCTTCCCCCACGATCCGCCTGACGGTAAACTCGGATGGCTTATCAGGGTGGTGGCTACGCAGCGCCTCCAGATTTCGGCGACCGTAAATTATCTCGCCTGACTGTGGGTACTCGCAAACAGCGTCGTCGTGATAGATTTCGTGTTCGCCAACTTGATCGCCCGCGGCGGAGGCCGCCCAATGT
>JBKPQL010000003.1:0-3141 GCA_046734045.1 Verrucomicrobiota bacterium | reverse complement strand
CCGGTGACTGCCGCAATGATTTACGAACGCCAGTGGGCTTCGACGGTGTTAGAACGCGTGCTGAGCCGACTAAAAGACGAATACCGTGTGGCAGGTAACGCCGCGTTGTTTGATTCGGTAAAGGAATTGCTGCCGGATGAGCCTGGGTCGCCGTCACAGGCGGAGATCGCTGCGCAATTGGGAATGACCGAAAATGCGCTTCGTCAGGCGTTTCATCGATTTCGGCAACGCTATCAATCATTATTGCGAGAGGAGATCGCACATACCGTGGCGACATCCGGCGAGATCGAAGATGAGCTGTGCCATCTCATTGCCGTGGTGCGGGCGTAAAGACACGAATTGCACGAATTGTCACAAATTTCATAAGGCATAGACGCCAATCACACAAATTATCACGAAGGTTTAAGTGCAATCAGTTCGTCTGAATTCGTGAAATTTGTGTCTTATGAGCGTTCTTTGATGGCAGGCACTGACGTAAAAGGCATTAGGTGCAGATGAGCGTAACGTGTGAGAGAATTTTACTAAATACAACAGGGAGAGTGCGCCGGGGACTCTCCGACAATGATCGCAGTAACCAGAGTTTGCCGAAAGTGCGGTGGGAAAATCTTTTCTGACGCACCGGAAGGACTTTGCACCGGGTGCGTGCTGGAAACCGCACTAGAGATTTTGCCGGATACTTTGGTCGGGACGGACTTGTCCGACGTAGCCACGTCGAAGCCGGATGACCCCGGCCAACCACCATCACCAATGCCGGCTACAGCGCGCAATGGCGGGTCCGCGTCCAAGACAGCGGGTACCGCAATGCTGCTGGGAGAACTTGGCGATTATGAATTGCTGGAGGTAATCGGCCGCGGCGGTCAGGGCACGGTATTTCGAGCGCGACAAAAGAGTCTGAACCGCACAGTCGCGTTAAAGGTCATCAGCCTTGGTCAGTCGGCAAGCAAGGCGCACCTGAAGCGGTTTCGCCGGGAAGCCGAAGCGGTCGCCAGCCTGGACCATTCCGGTATTGTGCCCATTTACGAAGTGGGCGAGCGCGACGGCTCGTGCTACTTTAGCATGAAGTTCGTCGAAGGCGGGCAGCTTGATAGGGTGGTCAGGCGCAAGCCGATGTCGATCAGGCAGGCGGCGGAACTCGTGGCCAAAGTGGCGCGCACCGTTCATTACGCGCACGAACACGGCATTCTGCATCGCGACATCAAACCGGGAAACGTTTTGCTCGACGCAAAAGGCGAACCGCTCCTGACCGATTTTGGTCTTGCCCGATTGGTCGAATTCGAGAGCACCATCACGCGCACGATGGAAGTGATGGGCACGCCCAGTTACATGGCCCCGGAACAAGCCGTGGGAAACAACGCGGCCGTCAGTAGCGCCACAGATGTTTATGGACTTGGCGCAGTACTTTATCAATTGCTGACAGGTCAGCCGCCTTTTGCAGGAGGGACCAGCTACGAGACTATCAGGTTACTCTTGGACACCGAACCGCGGCAACCGCGCGTGCTGAATTCGAAAATAAGTCGCGATCTTTCCACAATTTGCCTTAAGTGTCTCGAGAAAGATCCAAAGCGACGTTACTCGTCCGCTCTCGCGCTGGCCGAAGACCTTGATCGTTGGCTGAAGCACGAACCCATTCAGGCGCGCCGCACTGGAATTTTCGCTCGAGAGAAGAAATGGGTGCAACGCAATCCAACCAGCGCGCTCCTGGCAGCGTCTCTGGTTGCTTTTGCTGCAGCGGTTGGATGGAATCTTTGGAAAAGCGAACTAATCCGTGGTCCGATAACAACCGGAATCGCGGTGCTGCCGTTTGAAAACCTGGGCGAGCAAAAAGAGAACGCGGCGTTCGCCGATGGTGTGCAGGACGACATTTTGACCAAGCTGGCGAAGATCGCCGATCTCAAAGTCATCAGCCGGAGCAGCGTGATGGAATATCGCGGCAAACGCAATGTGCGCCAGATTGGCGATGCGCTTCGCGTGTCTCACGTTTTGGAGGGCAGCGTCCGCAGAGCCGGAACGCATCTTCATCTGAATGCGCAGTTGATCGACTCGCGGACTGATACCCACGTCTGGGTCGAGCAATACGACCGCGACTTGAATGACCTGTTTGCCATCCAAAGCGAGATCGTGCAGAAAGTTGCCGAGCACGTTCATGCCAAGCTGTCAGCTACTGAGAAGGCGTCTATTGAAGAACGACCAACCCAGGACTTGATCGCCTATGATTTTTATGCCCGAGCTGTCTCGATGATTTACAATGTCCAGGTACCCTCCGAAAGCACCGCCGATACGCCTTTAAATGCAGACAAGACTCTTTCGGAGGCAGTGGACCTGCTTAATAAGGCAGTTGCTCGTGATCCTAACTTCTTTCTCGCCTATTGCCAGCTAGCCTTTGCACACGATTTGATTGGAAACACTCCCGCGCGCTTGGCCCTGGCAAAGTCGGCCATAGATTCTGCATTTCGGCTGAGGCCCGATTCGGGAGAAGCGCACCTGGCGCTGGCTTGGCATCTTTACTGGGGATATTCCGATTACGACCGCGCGCGTGCCGAACTTGCTCTTGCTCAACAGAGTTTACCCAACAACCCGGTGGTTTACGAGTTAGCTGGATCGATGGACCGCAGTCAGAGTCGCTGGGCTGACGCCACGCAGAATCTCGAGCGCGCATGTGAACTCGATCCTCGAAATCTCCCTTACCTGATTAAGCTCGGATCGACCTACTTGTGTTTGCACGACTATGACCAACACATCAGAATTATGGATCGCATCGTTGCGCTTCATCCAGAGCGGAGAGTAGGGCGGATTTATCGGGCTTCCGTCGAAGTATACCGTCGAGCGGACACAGGGCCTTGGCGTGCTGCAATTGAAAACATGCTCGCCAATGAACCTGGGTCAGAGAAAGATCCATTTGTGGCGGGCCAGCGCTACACTCTTACTTTGTACGATCGCGACTTAAACACGGCCAGCAGCCTTGCGACGGTGCTTTCCCAGAAGCATTCGCTCGGGTGGAGCTTTCCTCAACTGGGCCGCGATTTTTGGGTAGGTGTAATCGCTCGTTTGAAAGGAGACGAAACTTCTGCGCGCGCTGCCTTTATGAGGGCACGCGCACAACAGGAGGAAGAAATCCGTGGTCACCCTGATGATGTAAGTCTG
>JBKPQL010000002.1:0-31485 GCA_046734045.1 Verrucomicrobiota bacterium | reverse complement strand
TAAGCGGTGTCTCAGCGAAGGTTAAGCCCCTCAACCGGCTTTTCAGAACCGGACCGAAAGTGCGTTGAGACGTCGGATGACGTAATCAAGGATGATTTTACCAGCAATGCCGAACAGCCGCATATAGGACTTTAGTCCTATACGAAGGGGAAGGGGCGACCGGTTATCGCTGACAATCTCAGCAAAGCCGGATGGAGTTGGGGCTGCGTGTCAGCGATTGATTCCAACGGGCAAACGATCTGGATTGCTGACGCACAGCGCGGCGAAGATCTTTACGCGGGGGGACTTCGTAAAAGTGTGGTCGCTGCGTCGAATGGTTAGGAATCATGGTGTTGCCTTGGGGCATAAAGCCACAGAGATACTATGAACTGCCCAAGAGCGAAAAGGATACAAAGCACTGCGGCGATGAGAACGTAGCGCATGCAGATAGAAGTTCGCCTTGGCGCTCCGATTTTTGACATCCCACATCTTATACTGATGGCGCCAGTAAGCCGCAAGAACGGCGAGACCCAAGGCAAGTGTTGCAGCCGTGATGAACAACAGGAATGATGTGCGACCCGCCCACTTGACGAGAGACTCTGCCTGAGCGAGCGCGGCAACAACAGCGCCGCCAGATACGCCTTGGAGCATGCCAATGGCGAACGCTTCGTTAGCAAAGAGGACTTCGCGATTCGTGTGCACGATTCTTCGATGTCATAAGGCCGGATCATTTGCCGTCTGGCAATCAAAAACGATTCTAGCGCGATCCTGAGCAGCGGTGTTGCTTAGAAAAAAAGGAGCGCGAACATTGGCGCTCGCGCTCCCGTCATGAAGAACCAATCCTCTATGGGCTGGCCCTCACCAGAGGCAGCCCCGGACTGTACCTGTTCATCGCAGCAAGCGAAGAGTGCAGACGTATATTTGTGCCCCTTTTCATTCGTCGCGGACGCTGACGATTGGCTTCGGCAACCGGGTCGCAAGCGAAAAATTCATCGCGTTCTTAGGCGACTCCGCAGTAGCGGCGACGCAATCAGAAACGATTCTAGCGCGATCCTGAGCAGCGGGCGAGTGTGTATCGCTTTTGATTCTCTCTCGTAAAAGATCGTTCGTTGTCTAGGTTCGAAGCAGTTTATGCGGAATGGCTTGCGAGATTTTTTCTACTTCTCAGGGAACCGCGAGAGCCTCCGCGTCCGATTCTAAATATAGAGGGCGGCGTGTACTTTCAAGCGCCGTGGAGATCCTTAGCAGGAGATTCCATCCCTCGCGAAACAACAAACTAGAAGGGAAAATCTATGAAAAAGCTTCTCCTAATTGCATTGGTGGCAAGTGGACTGTTTTTTGTCTCCGCGCAGAATTCTGACGCGCAGGTTTACGTCGGAGTTCCAGGAACAGGAGTTGGGGTCGGCGTTGGATTCGGTTACCCGAGCTACGGATACTACGGTTATCCGAGGTACTACGGCGGGTATTACCCATCCAGCTACTACGGGTACTATCCATACCGAACGTACTACTACAGCGGTCCCTCATACTACTGGTACAACGGGCATCGAGTTTACTATCGCCACCATCGCCATCATCATTACTACCGCAGCTACTAAGCTGACGTAATGACGTAAGAATCAGCGAGCTGGCTTGGAAGAGATTCTGAGCCAGCTTTTCTTTTGCAGCAAAAATGGTAGTGGCGGTTCACCGAACTGCCCCAGGCGATTGAGTTCAATCGCCCCTACTTACACCCATCTGATGCCCGTTTTTTTTTAAAAAAATCCTGCAAAATCTCGGCGCACTCGCTTTGCAGAATTCCGGCAGTAATTTCGCACTGGTGATTCAGAATTGGTATTTGCAGGAGATTGAGAACGGTTCCAGCGGCGCCCGCCCGCGAATCGGGGCAGCCGAAAATCACACGGCGGATTCGAACATGGATGAGCGCGCCGGCGCACATTGGGCATGGCTCCTTCGTCACGTAAAGGTCACAGTCGGTTAGCCGCCAGTCGCCTACCGCCGCCTCGGCCTGTGTCAGCGCAAGCATCTCGGCGTGCGCGGTGGCGTCCTTGAGCAATTCGACTTGATTGTAGGCGCGGCCAATGATCTTACCTTCTCGGACGACAACCGCGCCAACAGGTACTTCATCGGCGTCGTACGCCTTCTTTGCCTGGCGCAATGCTTGGCGCATGAACTGTTCGTCGTTTGGCGATTCAATCATGGTTGAAGTTGTAGCCATGCTCCGTAAAGCGTCCAATCCGAGGGCACGCTTTTCATTAACCTGCAGGTTCCGTGGCTACAAAACACGTCCACGCAGATGGGCTCTGCCGAAGCACATATACTCGATGAAAAAAATATTATTCATTCTCTCGATATTCTCTCTCGCGCTGGTGAAGGCTGGCGCGACTGAACAGGACACTGTGAATCATTGCGCTGCGATCATTGGCGAATTTCGACAAATGCGGGAAAGAGCAATTCCAAGAGATGTGCTCCGGCATGCAAGGGGACTGGCCATCATGAGCGTCTTCAAAGCCGGATTTATCTTTAGCGGCAAAGGTGGTCAGGGAGTCGTCGTCGCGCGTACACCTCACGGCTGGTCGGGACCGTCTTTTATTGCCACAGGTGGCGCTGGCTGGGGTCTTCAGGCTGGCGCGCAGGTGACCGACTATGTGATCGTCCTTAACAATGCCAATGCCGTGCGAGCATTCTCTCGCGGGGGGAACGTGACAATTGGCGCGGATGTAAGCGCTGCTGCAGGACCAGTAGGTCGCACTGCGGCAGGCGCAGTCACCCCAACGGCTGCCGTCTATACGTATAGCAAGAGCAAAGGCCTTTTCGCCGGTGTATCCCTGGAGGGGGCAGTGATTGGCACACAAAGGGACTCAAATTTTCGCTACTATGGCGGACCCGTCAGAGCTGATGAGATTCTAAGTGGAATGACACCTCCGCCGCCAGGCGCTGCACCGCTACGTCAGGCACTTGGTCGCTGAGATCGAGAACTCGAGGCAAAAAGCTATTCCTGTAACGTAGCAGTCAGCTTTGGCGAGCGAAGCGGCGCTTGCCCGAAAAATTTTCTTCGGCATATAAGGGACTGCCCATGCAGAACAACATCGAATCGCATCTCGTTGAGAAGCGTGTCTTCAAACCGCCTAAAGATTTCGCGAAGAAGGCTCGCATTAAAAGCCTCGGTCAATACCGACGGATGTATCGGGAATCGATCAAGCAGCCCTCCAAATTTTGGGCGCGCGAAGCGAGCGAGCTTCTTTGGCGCGCGCCATGGAAAAAAATTCTCGAATGGAAGGCGCCGTTTGCGAAATGGTTCGTCGGCGGCAAACTCAATATTTCCGAAAACTGTCTGGATCGACATCTGACCGGTCCGCGACGGAACAAGGCGGCAATTATCTGGGAGGGCGAACCGGGCGACAAACGCACGCTTACCTATCAGCAACTGCATCGCGAAGTCTGCCGATTCGCGAATGTTCTGAAGCGGAACAATATCAACAAGGGCGATCGCGTCATTATTTATCTGCCAAATATTCCTGAAGCAGCGATCGCGATGCTGGCGTGTGCGCGCATCGGCGCGGTACATTCAGTGGTCTTCGGAGGATTCAGCGCAGACAGTATTCGTGATCGCATCACTGACAGTGGCGCGATCGCCGTCGTCACGGCCGATGGCGGATATCGCCGGGGTGGAATTGTGCCGCTTAAAAAAAATGTTGATGACGCGCTCCGCAACGGCACCTCGGTCCAGCGGGCAATCGTTTTCCGCCGCGCGGGAAACGAGATCCACATGGAAGAAGGTCGCGATGTCTGGTGGCACCGCGAACTGGAATATGTCGATGCAAACTGTCCGCCAGCTTCGCTCGACAGCGAGCATCCGCTTTACCTGCTGTACACCAGCGGCTCGACCGGCAAACCGAAGGGAATTTTGCACACCACCGGCGGTTATTTGGTCGGCGTTTACTCCACCATGAAATATGTCTTCGACATTCGCGATGAAGATATTTTTTGGTGCACAGCGGATGTCGGCTGGGTGACCGGACATAGCTATATCGTTTACGGCCCGCTCGCGAACGGTGCGACAATCGTCATGTACGAAGGCGCGCCCAACTGGCCGGAACCAGACCGTTTTTGGAAGATCATCGAGGAATATCGCGTCAATATTCTCTACACCGCGCCGACGGCGATCCGCGCATTTATCCGCTGGGGCGACCATTGGACGGCGAAACACGATCTTTCGTCACTGCGGCTCCTCGGTACCGTTGGCGAACCGATCAATCCTGAAGCCTGGATGTGGTATCACAAAAACATCGGCGGCGGACGCTGTCCCATTGTCGATACCTGGTGGCAAACGGAGACTGGCTCGATCCTGATCACGCCGCTTCCCGGTGCAATTCCAACAAAGCCCGGCAGCGCAACGCTCCCGTTTTTCGGTGTGGATCCAGCGATCGTCGATGAAAATGGACGCGAAGTCGGACCGAATGTTGGCGGTAAACTCATTCTGCGTCGGCCCTGGCCGGCGATGTTGCGCACGATTTACGGCGATAAGGAGCGCCACAAAAAGCAATATTGGAGCGAGTTTCCAGGAAATTATCTCACTGGCGACGGCGCGCGTCGCGATGAAGACGGTTATTTCTGGATCGTTGGCCGAATCGATGACGTTTTGAATGTCGCCGGTCACAGACTCGGCACTTCGGAGATCGAGAGCGCGCTGGTGAGTCACCCGGGAGTTGCCGAGGCAGCCGTGGTCGGTAGGCCGGACGAGTTGAAAGGCCAGGGCGTCGTTGCATTTGTTACGCTGAAAACAGGCGCTGAGCCTTCGCGCACACTAAAAGACGAATTGCGTGACCACGTCAGCGCGCACATCGGCAGAATCGCGAAGCCGGACGAAGTTCGTTTTGCCGAGGCATTGCCAAAGACGCGAAGCGGTAAAATTATGCGGCGGCTTTTAAAGGAGATCGCAAGCGGCGCGAGAGTCACCGGGGATACGACTACGCTCGAGGACTTCAGCGTGCTGGCCAAGCTGGCAGCGCCAGAAGAGTAAACGCGGCCGCTCGCGGAGCCCTCACGCGTCTTGACCAGGTTGCGTCTGCCCTGTTAAGCCGATGCGGTGAAACGGCTGCTTTGGCTCGATATCTCAAAAGGACTGGCAATCCTCTGGGTCGTATATTTTCACTTCTACAGAACTTACTTCGAGCACGGTACGCTTCCGCCAGCCGACTGGAGTAGTCTCGCGACCAGCACTGAGACCATCTTGGGAGCGGCGTGGTTGAAAGTGTCGGAGCTCGCTTTGCACGCCGTGGGTGTTTTTCTCATCTTGAGCGGTTGGACACTGATGCGATCGACCATGCGCCGGGCCGAGTCCGGCGCGGTCGCCTGGGGTGCGTGGTATCGCGCAAGGTTCCTGCGGCTTTATCCCATGTACTGGGTCGCGCATTTGGTTTATTTGATTTCACCTTTCATTGCACGGCTCGAACCGGTGGACAGTCGCATTATCTTGAGCCTGCTCGGGCTGCGCTTCATCGATATCCAGATGAATCTTATGTACCTCAACGCTGCCTGGTGGTACTTCTCCATGCTGATCCAGCTCGTTCTTATTTTTCCCCTCCTTTTCTGGGCAGCGTGCCGACTTGGGCCATGGCTCTTTTTGTTAGTCGCGTGTGGCGCGGGATTCTTTACCCGCTACTTGTTTCTCGTGGCCTGGCCACAAAATGGTTTGTGGACGCTGGGTGGTTTCGCAGTTTGTCGGTTGCCGGAGTTTGCGCTCGGCATGGCCCTGGCAATGTGGCACAGCCGATCGAGTGCACGCGTAGAATGGTTTCTTCTTCGCGGTACCGGATTCGTCGTCGGCCTGATCTTCTATCCTGCAGCGTTATGGCTGTACCACAACGCAACTACTTATGTCTTCGTCGATTTCGCCACCGGTGCATGCTGCATGCTGGAGATCATTGGGATCGCGGGAGTCATTTCGCTGGTTCAAGGGCCGGCAAAAGTGTTTGGCCTCGTCGGAGCGTACTCTTACGGGCTCTATCTGATCCATCAGCCGTACGTTATTTGGCTTGGACTCCGCATTCGCGAGGTCCCGATCTGGATATTTCTATTGATCACCATCCCCACCCTGGCCGTTCTCAGTGCGTGGGGAATGCTCTTGGAAAAATCGACCAACTTACTGGTCAACAAAATCACATCGCTAAGAAACCCAACGCACGCCTAAGCGCGTCGATAACTTTGAACACTAAGACCGAACGCATCAGCCAGAACGATTATCAGCTTAGTCATGGCTCGAATTTCTCGTTTTGAGAAACAACTGGCGCCGTGGCATTTGCCCTGGTTTTACGGCGTAATACGCAAAAAGTTCTGATGCGTAAATCTTAGAAGATCTAGATAGGTGCGTGATGAATCCGCCGTGAACAAAATAATTCCTGTTGTCGCAACTCTCCTGTGCATCAAAACAGCACAGGGCGAAGATCAATACGATCCGATCAGACAAGATATCGAGCATGAGATTGCGGCTGGCCGCGCAACCGGGTGTGGCTGTAGCTCTCACCCACGATGGAAAGATAATCTGGCAGGAGGGCTTTGGCTGGGCCGACAAAGAACGCGGGCGCCGTGTAACGCCGGATACGCCCTTCTCTTTGGCTTCAGTGACGAAACCGTTCACGACGACAGCTCTCATGGTTCTGGTGGCGGCAAAGAAAGTATCGCTCGACGCGCGCGCCAATGATTACCTCGGTGCGGCCAAAATCAGGGCTGGGTCGGTGATCCGAACGACGTGACCGTGCGCGCAGCGGCCAGTCATTCGTCAGGGCTTCCTGCAACATTCCAGCTTTTTCCGATCGACGGTCCACGGAAACAACCGTCGATGGACGACGTGATTCGGGCGTATGGAGTATTGGTCGCGCCGCCTAACGAGCGGTATCACTACTCAAATGTGGGCATGGGCATTGTTGCATACATTGTTGCACGGGAGAGTGGCGTGGAGTTCGCGGAATTCTTGCACGACAAGGTTCTAGAGCCTTTGGGGTTGAATCACAGTTTCTTTGATACCGATTTGCCCCGGCGCGATGAGATGGCTCAGCGATATGACGACACAGGGAATGCTTTCCCATTTTACGTGACGTCCACACCTGGCACCGGTGAGCTCTACGGCAGCGCGCACGAGGTGGCGCGCTTTGCCATGTTTCACTTAAAGGACCACCTGGCCGACCAACAATCTATCCTGAGCGACAAACAAATCGAGGAGCTTCATCGTCCGGTGATTCGCTCTCTCGCCGACCGATCCTATGGCATTGGTTGGATGATCGGTCATGACTTCGATGGATTAACGGTGCTTTATCACAATGGCGATCAAGCGGGCGTCGTCACGGTGATGATGCTGCTCCCTTCTCGCGACATCTCCTGTGTCGTCCTGACAAACCACGAGGACGACTGGCAACTAGTGGAACGAATTCGCGACGCCGCCATTCGCACCTTGATTCCCGATTGGAGCTGGAAAACGTTGTCTCCGCCATCCCCCGAACCGTTACCCGAGACTTATCGCGATAGTTGGCGAGGACGATTGCACTATGGCGATAGAGTAGTTCCGCTAACCTTGTCGATCGCCGAAAAGGAGTCCACTTTTCAGATTCAAGGACAAAAGGCGGAGCCGATCTCGAGTTTGGGCCTGGTCGAAGGAATGCTGGTGGGGAAGGTGCGCGGCGATCTCGATCTGCCTGTCGCCAGAGCCATCAAAGCCGATCGACTCTCGTTGTGGTTAAAGCTGCGAGCTTCGAAGCTGGAGGGCGAGATTAGCGCAGAAGCACCAATTCCTCACGCCAAAGATCCAGAGCATCTTCCTTTTTGGGCTGAATTTTCACGGGCTAATGCCAAAAGCGCCGATTAATGACGCCTACTTAAAGCAGCGCAGCACCGGCACGTGGTCGAGATCTGAGGGTCAGCAACATAACCGCGCAATAACATGCCCGACGAATATTTGTCGTTAGCTAAAAGACAGCGCTTCTGAATCCAACTGTAAAGGGCAACGCCGCAGTCATTTCAATATTGATTAGCCCCTGCGGGTCAGGCAGAGCTTCGTTTTGATTTCTTCGACGAGCTCTCGCGGCGTTCCGCCTAGCTCGATTGTTAGCACATCTTCGTCCGTCTTCGGTTCTTCCAAATCAGCAAATTGACTTCGTAACAGCGCAGGATTCATGAAATGACCGCGCCTTTGACTTAGTTGCTCTTCGATGAGCGCGTAGTCTCCGCGGAGAAACACGAACTTCACTTCTCCGCGAACGTGCAATCGCTCCCGATACGCTCGTTTCAACGCAGAGCACGCCAGCACTGCGTTCTCTCTCGCGGCAAGAGAACGTTTGATCTGCTTGCGCAGGCGGTCCAGCCACGGCCATCGGCCTTCGTCGGTCAGCGGACGACCGCTATGCATCTTCTCGATATTTGCTGACGGATGAAAATCGTCAGCTTCAATAAAATGCCAGCCGAGCTGCCGAGCGAGCAATTGGCCAATCGTTGTTTTGCCAGCACCAGACACTCCATAGACGATGACTATCACAACACATTAGTTTGCCTCCGACTGCCGATCTTCTCCACAAGGAAGGCACCAACGACAAAAAGCGTATAGAAAATCCAGACGCCCATGGCGGTGGCCTTATCGGTCAATGGCGTGCGAGGCACATACGTGTCGCCTATCTGAACCACAGCCAAAGCCAGCCCAAAAGCGATCACGGCCTTTTTGCGAATTGCCGGCATCGCGTTTCTCACCAGGTACAGAACGATCCCGCCGACAACGAGGGCGATTTCCAATACAAATTCTGGGTCTCGATAATTCCACAAGCCGACACCAACTTTCCAGCTGTTGTCATAGATCGGGAGATCGCGAGGATGCGCAATAAAATCGAGAACCCAATGGGAAAAGACGGCGACGCCGATGATCAACGCAGCGGAGGTGCTGCAGGGGCAGCCGTGTCGGGTGCAAACAGCTTTGTAAGCAATAGCGGCAAGAACAGACCACGCGATCGCCGTGATGAGGCTATGTGAATACGGATGGAAATATGAGTCGAGCATACTCCCTGCGGTGAAACCTTTGATGACGCGGAGCTTCTCAATTCCAAGCAAAACGAGCGTCGCCCAGATGTAATCCAGGAATTGCACCGCGATAAACAAGACCCAGAGCGGGATTCTGTTTCGCTCGGTTTTAGCTGCAAACGCGACGCCGTAATGTCCAACGAACATCGCTTCATTTAACAAAAGCGGGCAGAGGATACAAAGCGTGCCTTTAAAGCGAAGAGCTTGCCAAAAGCGGGCCGACCACAACACTCTGCGGCCATGCATAACTCAGAGGATCGCAGCTTCCTCGGCCATCCGCGGGGACTCGGCTATATCGCGTTCACTGAAGCTTGGGAACGGTTCTCCTACTACGGGATGCAATCGCTGCTCGTGCTCTACATGGTCAATCGCTTACTGCATTCCGGCCACATCGAACACATCGCTGGATTCGTTCCATTTCGCCATTTCTTGGAAACTATTTATCGCGGTCATCTGGGTATTCAGCCGCTCGCGTCTGCAATCTTCGGGCTCTACACCGGTCTTGTTTATCTCACACCGATCGCCGGCGGGTTGCTGGCCGATCGCCTCCTCGGTCGCACCCGCACGATCACGATCGGCGCTCTACTCATGGCTGCCGGCCAATTTCTCATTGCTTTCGACGTCACCTTTCTCGTCGCGCTGACGTGCCTTCTCATCGGCGTCGGTTGTTTCAAGGGAAATCTTGCCAGCCAGGTCGGCGCGCTGTACGCGACTGGCGACAATCGTCGCGCCGACGCGTTCCAGATTTAGTACATCTTCATCAATGCGGGCGTGATCATCTCGCCGCTCATCGCCGGGACGCTCGGCGAAGTGTATGGCTGGCATTACGGCTTCGGCGCTGCTGGCGTTGGCATGCTGATCGGTCTGACGATTTATCTCTCCGGCCGCAACTGGCTTCCTGCCGATTCGCCCGTCGTAGAAAAAAGTGAAAGCGCGCGAAAGCCTCGGCTGACTCATCGCGAACGAATGGCGGTGGTCGCGCTACTACTGCTGCTGCCAGTGCTCACGATGGCCATCATCGGCAATCAACAAATCTTCAATGCTTATCTTGTGTGGGCCGAGCGAAACGTAGATCTGATTTTCTTTGGCAAGAAAATGCCTACCACTTGGCTCATCACGCTCGACTCGATCGTGTCGGTAAGTTTTCTGGCAGGCGCAGTAATCTTCTGGCGGCTCTGGTCGAAAAAATTTCCAGAACCCGCGGAAATTACCAAAATCGGCATCGGCAGCCTCGTGGCCGTAACCGGATTCATTTCGCTCGCCATCGGTGCAGCGATTGCCGCAAGTGCGAGAACAAAAGTTTCAATGGGTTGGCTTGTTACTTTCCACGTTCTTAACAGTATCGGGTTCGCGAACATCTTCCCAGTTTCGCTTGCGCTGTATGCGCGCGTAGCACCGGCGGCGTTGTCCGCCACTATCATCGGCATCTATTACCTGGCCTTTTTTGCCGCGAACAACATCGTAGGCACCATTGGCGGTCTTCTCGAAAAAATGCCGGCCACACATTTTTGGCTCTTGCACTCTGTGCTATGCGGCACAGCCGGCATCATCTTCCTCATCGCAGGTCATTTCTTCGGTTATCTGCTGGCGCCGACCGATAATACGAGCAGGGCAACAGGCCACTGACGATTGACCACTCACCTCGGCCTTTGACGTTGGGCGTTCGGCGTTGAGCGCTCGCCACCGCGGAGCCCGTCCAAGGCCGAGGCGGGTTGGACGTCTTCTTCTGCTTTCTTTCTCAGACTGCCAGCCTCACTGGCAACCGCCGTGCGCCCCAATAGCCGCGTTGTTCTTCAAAACGCCCAGCGATTGCATAACTGCAAAACTGACAATTGCCATTCTGAAGATTCCATTCGCCGAGCTCGTACCAGTCGCGTTCGATCAGTAGTTCGCCGCATCGCGGGCACCACGTGCTGCCGCCTTCGCAATCATGCACGTTGCCGGTATAAACGTAGCGTAACCCTTTCGAGCGCGCGATTTCGCGCGCACGGGCAAGTGTCGCAGCCGGCGTGTGCGGTTTGTTGAGCATTTTGAAATCGGGATGGAACGCTGTGAAATGCCACGGCACATCTGGGCCGAGATTTTCCGCAAACCACTCGGATGCGCGGTGCAGTTCGTCGTCGCTATCGTTCTCGGCCGGAATCAGCAGCGTCGTGACTTCGAACCAGACATTCGTTTCATGCCGCAGATATTTTAGCGTGTCGAGCACCGGATCGAGCTGCGCGAAACAAAGCCGATGATAAAACGCGTCGGTGAATGCCTTGAGATCAACGTTCGCCGCGTCCATGTGCTGGTAAAATTCTGCGCGCGCATCATCGGTAATGTAACCGGCCGTAACTGCTACTGCTTTGATTCCGCGCTCGCGGCACGCATCTGCAACATCAATCGCGTATTCGGCGAAAATCACCGGATCATTGTAAGTGAACGCGACCGATCGGCAGCCGAGCCGCTCCGCTGCCTGTGCGATGTGCTCCGGCGACGCTACATCCGCGAGCTTGTCCCATTCGCGCGCTTTAGAGATATCCCAGTTCTGACAAAAGCGGCAGCCGAGATTGCATCCCGCCGTGCCGAATGACAGCACGCTGGTTCCAGGCAGGAAATGGTTCAGTGGTTTCTTCTCAATCGGATCGACACAAAACCCGCTGCTCCGTCCGTAAGTCGTGAGCACTATCCGATCGCCCACGCGTTGACGCACAAAGCAAAATCCGCGCTGGCCTTCATTGAGTTTGCAAAACCGGGGGCACAATCGGCACTCGACCCGACCATCCGGCAGCATTATCCACCAGCGTCCTACATAATCAGATTGCCGGAGCTCCGCGACCATTATCCGTAATATCGCTCAGGAAATCAGAGCTTGCACGCATTAGGAACCGAGGCCTGTGCAGACAGATGGTGGGAACATCAGTGCTCGGATCCCTGCGATCTTCGGGGCCGCGGCGGACAGTGGCCAATTGGGCAGATGTAGGGTATCTGCCGACTAAGTTTCTATCACGTACCAGTCACAGGCGTTTCCACCCCGCTGACAATTCCGCCAAGATGGCCGGTGAGCGTGATTACTAGCAACGCGATCAGCGTTATTGCCCAATAGGCGATACCCGGTAATCTGTCCTTATTACGAAGGCGGGAGCGCAGCCAGCTAAGAAGGAAGATCAGCAATGCAGAAGTGAGCGCGCAGATCATATGCAACAGTAGGTTGCCCTTGAGGGTCGCGCCTTCGAGTTGCCATCGCCACGCCCCCAAGCCCGTGGCGATCGCCAAAGGGATGGTCAGCGCGGCGCCGAGGAGATTGTAAAAGGCGACCGTTGCAAAGATTGGTTGCTTGCGCCAGACCGCGAGTAAATCAAACACAACGCTGGCGATAAACAGGCCGATCGGAAAATGAATGATCACTGGATGCTGTGCATGTCCGGCGAGGAGCGCGGCCTTGAGATCGAAGGGACTCAGGGAATGGGAATGTGCGAGAAACAGGTTCATAACGTCCCAAGGATCTCTGCTACAGTGGCGTCTAAGTGCGGATCAATCGTGCCTTACTACTTTTCGACCACGATCGTCCCGGTCATTTTCGGGTGAACTGAGCAAAAATAGGTGTAGGTACCGGGAGCGCCTGCTGTGATTGTGAACGTTTGATCCGTGTCGAGCGCGGTCGATTTCTTAAACTGCTTCTGAACACTCACGACAGTGTGCGGTTCTTCGTCCCGGTTAATCCAGGTCACCGTCTCTCCAGACTTCACGGTTAATGTCTGGGGATTGAAAGCGAAGTCTTTGATCTCTATTCTGTTTTGTTTGCTGCTGTTGGTATCGGTTTCCTTCATTTCGCTAGCAAGTGCAAACATGGACAGATTGAGAAAACTGACAGCGCACAGTAGCGCCATTCTTTTTGGAGTTAGTGCATTCATAGTTAGGTTACGTTAGTTTTTAGCTGATTAGCTTAGCTGAGGTTGGAATCGACAACGGCGAGGGCGGTTTTGCCTTGCTTATACTGAACGCTGGTTAGGCCAAGCATGCTGCGCAGCTTCTCGGCCGGCACCTTCAGTGGCCCAGGAGATGGAGCAGTTCCAGGCGCCGGCTGCGGGAAGGCGGTGGACATCGCGGTGTGGAAAGTGATGTTACCTTCGACTTTCTGGAGCACTTGATGGATGTGACCGTTGAGCACTGTCACTGAGCCAAAGCGTTTCAAATATCCTAGAGCGCGCTCGCTATCGCTCGTCCCCCAGCCCCATTGCGGATAGACCGCCCAGAGCGGGATGTGCGCGAACACTACGATCGGCGTGTCCGCGCCCAGGCCTTTCACATCGGCCTCGAGCCACTCTAGTTGCTCATCGCCTAGCTGCCCCAGGCCACCAGCCTGAAGGTCCAGAACGTTGACCAGCCCAATGAAATGGACGCCGTTTTTGTTAAAGCTATACCAACCAGAGCCTTTCGCCTCGACTCGCTTCAAGTAACGGTCACGGTAGAGTTTGCCACCGTCATTTAGCACATCGTGCTCACCCGGTACGTAAAAGACATCTTTTGTTCGGCAGCTCTTGAGCACTTCATCAAACGTGTCGAACTCCTCTGGTTTCGATAGCTGCGTGAGGTCTCCAGTGTGGATAAGGAAAGACGGTGGGGTGGGCATCGCGTTAATGCGATCGAGGGCAATTTTGAACGTCTCAGTAACATCTTTATTAGCCTCTTTGCTAAAGCCGATGTGGCTATCGCTGATCTGCAGAAAGCTCAGATCCGTAGCTGTTGGCAGCGAGTCTCCGGCCTTTGCAATTTGAGCTAAGGTTTTTGACGCGAACACGCCGCCGCTGACGGTCCAAAGCAGGCCTGTGCCGGCCCATGCCATGCAGTGCAGAAAGCCGCGACGATCGATCCCGTCATGTTCGTGGTCGTGAGAAATGTAGTCAGACATAATATTTAGTTTGGTTAGGTTATTGGTTGAAGTTGCTTACACTTATCCTTACCGATTCGGCACGTCTTTATTCCCGAAATCTTTAGGTCGCGCCGGCTTCAACGCCGCTAAGGATCCCACCCAGATGCCCGGCGACCGCAATCAACAACACCGTGGCAAGCGCGAAGAAGATGTAGGTAATGCCCGGGGTTTGTGGTGGGAATTTTCGCTGGAAAACACGCCAGCCGCAAAGAAACCAGATCATCCCGCTCGCCGCTAACGCGACGATGAGATGCAAAAGCAAGTTTCCTTTAAGCCGCGCACCTTCCAATTGCCATTGCCATGCGGTCAACCCGCTCGCAATCGCCACCGGCGCCGTAAGCGCGGCTGCGACAAGATTATAGTATGCGGCCTTGGCCATCGCAGGGTTCCTTCTCCAGATCGCCAGGAGGTCAAACGCCACACTGATGACAAAAAGCGCAATCGGAAAATGAATGATGACTGGGTGCTGTGCGTGTCTTGCGAGCAGGGCAGCCTTTATGTCAAACGGGTTCATGCGATCTTTTCGTGGGGTTTCGCGTAACTATGATAGGAGAGCTTCTTTGACCTTTGGATCCTTTAAACTCGCGAATCCGTCATTATTCGGCTAGGTGTCGCCTGAGCGTCTCCTTTTCTGTGAAATCCAAGTTTCCAATCATTCGCTGGCCTCCGTTGACGATAACTCCACTCGTTATCGCGCTCGCCGGAGCTGACTCTCTTGTTTCGGCATCCTTACCTCGTACTGGACTCAGAAGCGCCAGAGCTGCGAACATGATGAAAGCCAAATGACTCATCGTTAAATGCCTTAGAAAAGAAGGAAGCATTGATATGCACCTCGTAGCGGGCTTCTGATAGTCAACCGGAGAAGCTGACGTAATCTGAATTTCTTTATGATTTGCTTTCATTTAACAGGGTGTGCTCGGGTAAAATTGTCTTCAGCTATTCATACTTATTTTGCCTAGTGAATATTCCCGTTGTCCTTCGAAATCAGACTCGGTGACTGAGCTCTAGGTACTCGGAGCGCAACGCCCGAACGGTGTGCCTACTCAACAACGAGGAAGCTACTTTGGAGTCCGAGCCTGCTCTTAAGAAACCAGCCGATTTATTCTGCAGCGAAATTCGCGAGGAGCGTCAGTGAGCTACAACTCGCTCTTCGAAAATGTGATGGAAATTCTGCAGATCTTCTTTGTTAACGTCGGAGACCGCCCAATAGTTAAAGTCGCCTTCAACCCAGTGGAGCAGATGATAACCTTGATGCGATATCGCCTTTGTCCTTTTGCTCGCATCTGACGCCGGCCAGACAAAGAGGTTAATGAAATGTTTGCGTCTCTGGTAAATCAAGGCTGCTACTGGCCGGTTGTCTAGATAGTCGAGACCGCCGCCGATCAAGGGAAAACCGGCATTTGTAAGATCGACAACAGGAGGGGCGAAACCTATCCCTACTGATTCAATGCGCTTTTATTCCCGAATTCTTTTCGCATCAGAACGCGAGCCGCGGTAGTTTCCGCAATTCGTGCTTTGCGCTCGTTACTTTTCGACGCTTACCTTTGCAAAAACGCCGCGCTCAGGCGTCGGCCCACAGCGCGGCGTTTGAGCTAGCCAGGTACGGTCAATCACCGACTTATTCTCTCTCTGCCGCATCTGCAGCGCTGGCCAGAGAATTAATCAGCTGCAGAAATTGAAGGGGTTGTCCCTTGAAAAGCCCGTCCGCAATGAAGCTGTTAATAACACCCGTTGCGTCTAACTGTCCTGGACCACTCGGACGAATGATTGCACAGGGAGGTAGTTTTGGACTGATGAATTCGCACGGCTCGGGCATGATCAGGTTGGCCTGCAACGTCTCCGGCTGATTTGTAGTCAGGTCTGTAAACGTCACGCTTGAATTGTTAATTGGGTCAAAGTCAGTTAGCGGAGTGGCATTGCCTGCCTTGTCCTGCCAGGTCTGAAAGTGCATGATCTCCGATCCGCCGATACTAAGTAGGATTCGTAGAACTTCCAGGCTGGTTACTTTTTGCGCGAGCGTCGCATAGAGGCTCGTGCCACCCTGTTCAATATAACCGAAGTGAAATCCCGCCGTGAAGGCGATTGCCTTGACATGGTCACTTGGTTTGTTCGGGTCGCCCAGTTCGGAATTGTTTCTCGGAATTGCGGTATGCAGCCCAATGTCCAAACTGGGGACTGCGTTCGGGAAGGTTGCGCCGAAATCCGGGTTGGTGGTGCTGCGGTAGCGGGTCCACCAGCTGGTGTCTACAGTGAGCTGCTTAAGGTTCGTAAGTCGTCCAGTTTGTGGGACGAACGAGACTTGGCTGGGCGCCAACCTGGCGAACTGTTTCAGGTCAACCTGCTGCTCGCCTTTGGATTTTAAATAGGCATTTAAGAAAGCCGCGTGACTGATCTCATCATCCGTGTTGTCGGAAATGTACTGGGGCTGGTCCCCATCCAGAATCACGAGGCCTTCCTTGTACCCTGAATCTGGCGCGTCGACTCCTCCAAGTTCGTTGTATTGTTTCCAAAGATCGGCCTCGATCAATTCGGCAGCGGCGAGGAGCTGAAGGATCGCAACATCACCTGGTGTGAGGTTTTGACTCCCATTAGCTGCTAAAGCTCTGCCGGAGCCGCTAAGCAAGGCGGCACCGGGCGTGAGAAGAGCTGCGCCCAGCCCAAGCCGTCGGAGAAAGGATCGCCTGGCGAGGCGGTTTGGCGCTGAGAGCGAGGTCGCTAATTGCGATGATTCTGTGGCTTCTTTGGCGCCGTTGTCGTCGAAGTGATGGATATCAGATTGCATAGGAATGTGGTTTATATTTTGGTTTATATTTGGTTTATTTAGGTGCTCGGCAGATTGCCTCACGCGTATCTCTACCGATCCCGCGCGCATTTATTCCCGAAAATCTTGTGGTTCGACCTGGACTCTACCAACATGCTTTTTCTCAAGCTGTGCATCATCCGCCTCATGCGAAACGAGTCTCACTAGGGGTAACCGACTTTCTTGTTTTTATTCCCCTCGGAGAATGTTCTCGTCGATAGACTCTGCTACTTGCCCGCCCAGACCCTTGCCAGCAATGTGGTCAGTGCGAAAATGTTGTCCTGCGTAAATGCGGCTCAGTCCCGCTTCCTCCGCCGCCGCGGAAAAGCTAGTGAAATGGCGCGTCACTCCTGCCAGCGATTCGGAGGTGACATCGAAGGGGAACTGATCGCCGAAGTAAAAACCCAACACGTTTGCACCCGCTTTACTGATTGCGCTATGTGCTCCGGGGTAGGAAGGGTCGGGAGCGGTCTTCGTGCTTAACGGAAGCCATGTTTGATTCGGGTCGGTCTGCGGATTTGCGTCCGTATCCGCCAACTGCACCGCAGTAACAGGACGCCAAAAGTTGTACGCGTACTTGGCGTCGAAAAAGGCAATGGTAGTATCTGCAAGGCTTATATTCAGCAGAGCAAAGAGCCTGGCGCTCTGCTCCAGATTGAGATCATGCGCAAGCACGGCCGTCTGTGCGATCTCGTTCCAGAAGTCCTGGATGTTACCATTCCAAAACTTCCCGATCTGAGTTTGTTCGGCGGTTCGGGTTGCGCTGTCAATGAACCCGAGACTTTTGACCTCATTGAAGACCTCAGTATAGGTGGCGCTTGTAAGTGCTGGAGGAGGACCGGGACGAAACTCGTCGGCCCGCTCCAATGCAAATGGAGTGACCTTAGGCCACTGGGTAAAATCCGCTGGCGCGAAGTTCGGTGGCGTCAACTGGTAGTCTCCGGGCTGGGCCCCCCGCAGGTACAACGGTGGCGTTACATTCGCTCCGTCGGTACTGCGTGCGACGAGGAGTTGGGCGGCGACTGCTTGGCCGATAGCCACTCCCTGAACTTTTCTCTCATTATCGGGAAGCCGCACGAGGTCCTGCTGGAGTTCCCTGTCCAGCGACGCCTGAAACGCAGGATATAGGGACACTAAGACATCATGCGCTGCCGCATCGGCCGCAGCTATCTTGGATGCGCTCCTTGGAACGTTCGGAAGGCTCCCAAGATACGGACTGAACTTTCCCTCGATATTATTGACGGCGTCATACATCGCGGCGTGCACAATTGCGAAATTGCGAGTTGAGTGAATGCTGCTTGGCTGAGCACCGGGCGTGCGAACGATTGCTAAGAGAGTTCTATTCCACTCGATAACGGCGTTGACGGGCTGGGCCGAATTCTGTTGTTCGTCCGTCGCTGCATTCGCAAGCGAAGCGACCTGCAAGAAAGCGCGGATTAACGCAAACGTGGCCAAAATTCTGAATATTTGTTTGTACCTCGGGTTATTGTTTGCAAGAACGCCGGTAATCCGGCCTGCACATCTCCGCCTAGCGAGGCGGTTGGACGTTGAGAACGAGGTCGCTAATCGCGATGATTCTGTAGCTTCTTTGGCGTGGTTGTCGTCGAAGTGATGGATATCAGATTGCATAGGAATGTGGTTTTTTTGGTTTATTTGAGTGCTTGGCAAATTGCCTCACACGTGTCTTTACCGATCCGGCGGATTTTTATTCCAAAAATCTTTGAGAGTGCGACGTGAGGTCCTGGCGTTACTCAACCGGATCAC
Source organism: Verrucomicrobiota bacterium (assembly GCA_046734045.1). Taxonomy (GTDB): domain Bacteria; phylum Verrucomicrobiota; class Verrucomicrobiia; order Chthoniobacterales; family UBA10450; genus Udaeobacter. The sequence continues at coordinate 12,967 of JBKPQL010000002.1, read as the reverse complement.
CAGTAAGATTTGTGTGCTCCCATTTTTGTGGAATCGATCCGTGGTCGCGATGGAAAAAACTCTTTATTAGATCGTATCCTCTCCCAGTGCTCTGGACTTTGATTAAGAATCGCGTGACGCCATCATCCGTCCGATGAACAACGAGATCGCATCCGTACGGCTGGAGCTTCTCTCGTGCGATGCGCGCAACCTCAGCATCGAGTGCTTCTTGCGTCATGGATCCGCCTGAACGCAATTGATCTAATTCCCTTAATGCGAGGGCGGCCGCTTTGCGGATTTTCCGGACGCGATCGTCGTACTCTGCGTCAAACTCATTCCTCGTTTCGGAGTTCATGCAAGTTTTCGTAAGATTGAGAAGTCACGAGCGGCCTTGAACTCACGAACCAGCGATCAGTTGTCCGCCAGGCGCGACGACTCGCCAGAAGCTAATCGTCTGCCGGTCCCCTTTGCCAAGGTCGAGGTCGAGGATCGTGAGCTGGCCTGCCTTGATGGCAACGCGAATGCCGACGTCTCCCTGTCTGTTAGATCGGGCTATCACCAGATAAGATCCAGCGGGCAATGCCACTAACTCGGGGCTTTCATCACTGCGCGAAATATGATTTTCCACGCCTTTAAAGAGCTCTCCGTCAATCGTGTAGATTGCGTAGGAGCTGTGCGAGTAATAGGCGAGACCACCATCATTGAACTCATCGGTCGCTGAATAGACCTTTAGATAGCCCTGCGCTGATTCGGTGCGATGGTCGAATGTCCCCGGCCGTACCGCGCCGATGGATAACGGATCGCTATCTCCTCTCAGGACGGTTGAACCGCCGAAGCACAAGGCCAGCGGAACAATCAACAGCGCGGTTTTCAAAAAAGACGAGCAGCGTAGTGATTTCATATAGCCGGTGGGGTCGCTGTTTACTCGACGATGATTTTCCCTTTCAGATTGCGCATGGGACGGGCGGCGATTTTCTCTCGCAAAAAAGATTGAATTCGGGGCCGTAATTTTGCCGACGCCTCGTACGTGCAACACGCACCGATGGGCTGAACGCAATTGGTCTAATTCCTTTAATGCGAGGGCTGCCGCTTCTCGGATTTTCAGAACGCGGCCATTACTATCATCTGCGCCAATCTCATTCTTCTTTTCGGAGTTCATAAATCGCAATTCGTTAGTTGTGTGCTAAGCGCCTTTGAAGGCGTTAATCATGCTGCCGATGGCCACAGGCTTAGCGGTGCGGGCATCGTTTGCCCGGACGTCTTGGCCATAACCTGGGGGGTATCGTTATGGTGCTTATCAATAATAACCTCGCTCTTGGTAGTTCCAGCAGGAGTTAACTCTCTGGTTTCAGCCTCCTTGCCACGGGTATTACTCAGAAGTGCGAGAGCAACAAACATGATGAAGGCCAGGGTGCCCATATTTAAGTGCCTTAGGAATGGAGCGAGTACGGAGACGCACCTTGCGCGGGGCTTTTGATGTTCAACAAAGGACGTTGACATCATGTGACTCCTTTTATGGTTGGGTTTCATTATGAGCGATCGGTAAGATTGTCTTCAGCTATTCATACCGTTTTGGTGAGCGAATATTCCCGTTGTTAGAAATGCTGCGGGGAAGCAGAATTCCGGGTCAGCGCGTCAGATTTTAGGCAAGGCTGTAACTCAGTGCGACGCGAGAAGCGGCAACAGCCCTGAGAAAGGGACCTAACAGCAGATGCCGCAACACCGACAGAAACATCAACTGAGCACGATCGAACGTCCGATCAGTGCGTCATTCTGCGGTAACGAACTATCCGCGATTGAGTCTCCGCGCGGTCAGTGCCGCGCAGTTTGTTCTTCCAAAACCTGCTTGAATGCCTGCAAGTCTGCTTCGCTGACATCGGAAACGGTCCAATAATTGAAGTCGGCATCATCTCACTTCTCGTTACCGATCTGGGCCGCTAAACATTCCTTAAGTTTGGCGCGAGCGCGGGCCAGTCGCGACATGACAGTTCCAGGCGGAATTTGCGCGATGTCGGCTATCTCCTTATAAGAAAGATCTTCTTGGTGTCGCAGCGTCAGGATCTCACGCAATTCCGCAGGCAATTCATCCATTGCTTCCCTAATTAGTTCCGCGTCTTCACTCCTCTCCAGAATCGTCGCCGGACTCATAGATTCGTGGCCGGACACGTGTATTTCTTCATCAAAAGTGGTAGTGAGATCAACTGCATGGTTCTTTTTTAGCAACGTGTAGGAGGTGTTTCGGACAATTGCCAGAAGCCAGGCCCTGCCGTTGGAGCCGTGGAATCCACCGAAAGATTTAAACGCGCGCAAAAACGCCTCTTGGACCACATCCTGCGCATCATGTTCGTTGCGAAGAAGCCATTTTGCTAAATTGTGCGCTGCATCAAGATGAGGCACCATCAGCGCTTCAAAAGAGATTAAGTCCCCTTTTTCAGCGTGGCTTTCTTCGTCCTTCTTGACTACGACGAACTTCACAATTTTCGGGTCCTATTCAAAATCTTTCGTCTTGGAAGCATTTTGAAGAAAACGGCGTCGCCGAGACGAGTGGTTAGGGGAGTCCTTGATCAAATCAGTTGTTTTCATAATTTTTCTTTTAAGGTGTGACATCTGTCCGGCGCGTCTGTTTTTTCGTGTTGGCATGAATGTGCTTCTATCTCCTAAAGCGGAAATCCCGCCTGGAACCCGCCACGACTTCGCAGTTTTTTTAATCGCCTCTCGCCCTGCTGTAAAAATCCTTCGATCGTGTTAGAATTTGCAGCGTCGAGCAGCCTATATGACGACGCCCGCAACCGCGCAGAAAGAGGTCACCCAACTGCTCGACGACTGGAGCGGCGGAGATCAGGGAGCGCTGGAGAAGTTGATCCCGCTGGTGCAACCCGAATTGCACCGCCTGGCCCACCATTACATGAGCCGGGAGCGCGCCGGCCACACCCTGCAAACCACCGCAATCCTCAACGAAGCCTACCTGCGGCTGGTCGATAACACGAAGCCGCTCTGGCAGAACCGGACCCACTTTGTCGCGGCCGCTGCGCAGTTGATGCGGCGCATCATGGTTGACCATGCCCGTGAACGCCACTCGCTCAAGCGTGGCGGCGGCGCGCTGAAAGTAACCTTGGATGAAGCTGCGTTAGTGACGGAAACGCGATCGGAGGAATTCCTTGCCCTCGATGAAGCATTGGAAAGGTTGGCCGTGCAGGACCCACGTAAAAGTCAGATTGTCGAACTGCGCTACTTCGGCGGTTTGACGGTCGAAGAGACAGCTGAATTCCTGAAACTCTCTCAGCGGACGGTGGAGCGCGAATGGAACATGGCCAAGGCCTGGCTTTACCGGGCGCTGAGCGGGGGTGAAACCTGATGAAAGCTGAGCGCTGGCAACAGGTCAACGATCTCTTCCATTCAGCCGCCGAGCGTGCGCCTGAGGAGCGGGCCGCATTTCTTGACGAGGCTTGCCGCGGCGACGAAGGCTTGTGCCGCGAGGTGAAGTCTCTGCTCGCCTCTTACGAACGGGCGGAGAATTTTATCGAGTCACCGGCCTTCCAAGTCGCCCCCGAGCTTCTGACTAACGACAGGGCCGGCACAATGCTTGGAGAATTGATTGGTCATTACCGGATCGAGTCGCTCGTCGGCGTCGGCGGAATGGGCGAGGTTTATCTTGCGCGGGACGAGCGACTCGGGCGCAAAGTCGCGCTCAAGTTTCTTCCAGAGCGCTTGACGGCGGACAAGACGCAGCTGAGCCGCTTCAAAACCGAGGCGCGGAGTGCCTCGGCCTTGAATCATCCGAACATTCTGACGGTTTACGAGATCGGCGCGGAGGGAAACCGGCAATTCATCGCGACGGAGTTCATCGAAGGCATGACTCTGCGCACGTCGCTCGCGTGCGGGAGGATGAATCTGCACGCCGCGCTGGAAATTGCCGTGCAAGTGGCCTCGGCGCTGGATGCCGCGCACGAAACCGGCGTCGTGCACCGCGACATCAAACCGGAGAACATCATGCTGCGACCGGACGGATACGTGAAGGTGCTCGACTTCGGGATTGCCAAACTGACCGAGCAAACGCCGGCATCGGACCATCATGAGGTCGGAACAACGGCGGTGCTCCAAACGCGACCGGGGTTAGTGTTAGGCACGGGGCACTATATGTCTCCGGAACAGACGCGCGGCCAAAAGGTGGACACGCGCTCGGATATTTGGAGCCTGGGCGTGGTGCTCTACGAAATGGTGGGGAGGGAACCCGCCGTTCCGGGGCGAGACGCCGAGCGATTGCATCGCCTCCATCCTGACGACGGAGCCACCGCCTTTATCCGACGTGTTGTCGGATGTTCCGCTCAGACTTGAATCCATTCTGCAAAAGGCTTTGCGCAAAAACAGTGATGAGCGTTACCAGACGGTCAAGGAGATGCTCGCCGACCTCCGCAATCTCAAGGAGGAACCGGAAGCAGAAGGCTCCTCGCCGCGGACCAAAGCGCGTGCCGAATCTATCGTCAGCAAAATCAAACGTCACAAGCGGGGCGTGTTACTCACTCTGCCGGCGATCTTGGCGGCCGCGGCGTTTGTCTACTCTTTTTTCTTTGCTGCCCCGGCGCCATCACCAAATGAAAAATCCATCGCCGTTCTGCCATTTGAAAACCTGAGTGAGGAAAAATCCAACGCCTACTTTGCCGACGGGATCCAGGACGAAATTCTGACCCGGCTCTCAAAGATCGCGGATCTCAAAGTGATCTCGCGCACGTCAACGCAGCGTTATAAGAACACGGCTCAAAAACCTTCTGAGATTGCGAACCAACTCGGTGTCGCCAATCTTCTGGAAGGTAGTGTCCAGAAAACAAATGATCGGGTGCGCGTCAATGTGCAATTGATCAGAGCCGCGAATGATTCACATCTCTGGGCAGAGACCTTTGATCGCAGACTGACCGACATCTTTTCCGTCGAGAGTGAGGTGGCCAAAGCCATTGCTGATCAGTTGCGGGCGCACCTTAGCGGTCAGGAAGAGCAAGTCATCGCCGCCAGACCTACAGACAATCCTGAGGCTTACGATGCCTATCTGCGTGGTCTGGCCTATACACTGAAAACGGGACCCTCACCTGCCGACGCCCTTGGCGCACAGAAATATCTAAAAGAAGCGGTGCAGTTGGACCCTAACTTCGCCCTCAGTTGGGCGCTGCTGTCATACGTTGATGCGCTCGGCTACCTCACGCTGAACCTTCAACCAACGGTCGCCCTCCGCGAAGAGGCGCGGCAGGCAGCTGAAACCGCGCTCACTCTTCAGCCCAACCTCGGCGAGGCCGTAGTGGCCAATGGATATTACCACTACGCCTGTCTAAAAGATTATGACACCGCGGTGCGTTACTTTGAGCAAGCACGTCAGTTCCTACCGAATAGCAGCCAGATTCCTGAATCGCTGGCCTATGTCGCGCGCCGGCGAGGCCAGTGGGAGCGGAGCGACTCCTACTTCAACGAGGCCGAGCGGCTCGACCCGCGCAACGTTAACCTACTCGCCTCGCACGCAGCATCCTTCATTGTCCTTCGTCGTTTCCCCGAAGCGCTGCGAAAGCTTGATCAGGTTCTCGATATTATACCGGACGACGTGGATACCCTTGCGCAAAAGGCGGCTATTGCACAAGCCGAGGGCGACCTGCCGCGTGCGTCAGTACTTCTCGCTCCGCTCCACCCGAACGCCGACGACACCACCGCCTTGGGAACACAAGTTTACCAAGCGATCCTGGAGCGCCGCCCTGCACAAATCATCCTTCGGCTAAAGGAAATACTTGCCAAGCCTGATCCAGCGTTGGGTTACATCAATGGCGAACTGCGCTTTTGGTTAGGCTGGGCGCAAGAAGTCGCCGGCGACCATGCCGCCGCCTAGGAAAGTTGGCGACAGGCGCGCAGCGAACTGGAACGCTTCCTCAAAGAACAGCCGGAAAATTATATCCTCATCGGAGATCTCGCGCTGACCAATATGGGCCTTGGTGACAAAACCGCCGCGTTGGCCCTGTCGGAGCGCGCGATGACCGTGATCCCGATCGAGAAGGACGTCATAGGTGGTCCCGGTCCGATCGAGGTTCTCGCCCGGGTGGCGGCGCAGATAGGAGAGCCCGACCGCGCCATCGCCGCGTTACAGAAACTGTTGTCGATACCGTCCGAGGGAGCACTCGCTTCACGCGTGCCGCTGACTCCTGCGCTGCTACGGCTCGATCCAATGTTCGATCCGCTCCGGAACGACCCACGCTTCCAAGAATTGACATTAGAGCCTATTCCAAAACCTCTCTAAGTAACAAGATGGAATCTAGCCTTTCCCGGACAAAGCCTACCGGAACAGCGGGCTAATCGGCTGTCAGAGAGTCCCCATGACTCGTCACGACGATGCCTGGCGACCTAGATTCAAAGCAAACCAGCTCGAGCTTGCAGAGCGTTGCATCGTCCGCGTCGATCAAGTCCTTTCGCTCAATGAAGCGGAACTTGTTGCTCGAAACTCTGCTTGAATGCCTGCAAGTCGCCGACGCTAACGTCGGAAACGGCCCAATAATTGAAGTCGGAGTTAACCCAGTGCAGAAGCTGATAGCCCTGGCGCGAGATTGTTTCCGTGCCTTTAGCCGCGTTCGAGTCTACCGGCCAAACAAACAGGTTAATGAAATGTTTGCGCCTTTGGTAAATCAGCGCCGCTACCGGCCTGTTGTCGAGGTAATCGAGACGGCCACCGACCAAAGGAAATCCTTTGTTGGAAAGGTCGGCCACCGGAGGCGCAAAATCGAGCTTGGTGTCCAGCCATGGCTTCACCGTGTGCTGGTCGGACGAAGCGACGTCCGAGAGGTGGTTTGCCATAAGCGAACGCACGTGACTGGCTATGAGCTGGGTCGCGAGGAATTGATCGGCGCCAGGGCGTCGCAATTGTGGTGCCAGGTTCGAAAAGATAATCGCAGCGAAAATGATAGCGGCAGCAAGACCGAGCCCAGATAGACCGAGCCAATTCCATGGCATCCCGAAAAGAGCGGCTCCCGGCTCGGGTTGCTTTTTTGTCTGCATTACCTGACTTCCTCGCGTACTATTGCGCGTGGCCTTTGCGCCGATCTCATTCCGCAAAGAAGATTGAATCCGCTGACGCAATTCCATTGGCGCCTTATGATACAGGGCAGCACTCCCGATCGCGCGAACCAGCGCGCGCTGCGCCTCATAGGCTTCGTCGCAGCCACGACAATCGCGTAAGTGCCGCTCGATTTCTTGGTTAGTAATGGGATCTAGTTCGCCATCCAAATAACCATCCATCAGTTTTATAGCTTCTTCGCAGTTCATCTATTTACCCTTACCGATCCGAGCCGCCAAATATTCCTTAAGCTTACCCCGCGCGCGCGAGAGCCGCGACATGACAGTGCCGGGCGCAAGCTGCGCGATGTCGGCTATTTCGTTGTAGGATAGGCCTTCCAGGTGGCGCAGCACCAAGATTTCCCGGAATTCCGCAGGCAATTCATCCATTGCTTTCCTTATTAGTTCCGCGTCTTCAGCGTGCTCCAGAATGGTTGCCGGACTGGCCAAGTCGTGGCCGGTTGCATGGATCTCTTCATCAAAAGTTGTTGTAAGATCAACTGCTCGATTCTTTTTGAGCAGTGTGTAAGCGGTGTTTCGGACAATCGTCAGCAACCAGGCTCGGCCATTGGAGCCATGGAATCCACCAAAAGACTTAAATGCGCGCAGATACGCCTCTTGAACGACATCCTGCGCATCCTCTTCGTTACGAAGCAGCCATCTGGCAAGGTTGTGGGCCGCATCCATGTGAGGCAACATCGTTTCTTCAAAAGACGCCAATTCTTGTTCCTGAGGAGCATCTGGTTCTTGGTGCTTTTTAAGTATGGTAAACTTCACAATCTTGGCATTCGACTCGAGATCTTCAGCGTTAAAAGCATAGTCGATTTTCAGTGGTGCGACCATATTGTTCCTTGATCAGTCAGCTCGGCTAGAAAGTGGATTTAGAACCAAAGCGTTTGCGTCGGGCCACCGCCGCAGCATCGGCCAGTCTCCACGGGTCTTAAATCGCGGAAGGTTCGCTGCCACCGAGACCGCACCGCGCGTGGATGCCTCCACATCGCGCCTTTATGCAACACATACCGATCCTGTCCTTTCGCCGCGGTGTTATTTGACGCTTCAGCGACCGCTATGGGGTACAAGGCTCCTGCTTCGGTTATGGACGGTTGCATTCATTTAATATAACCGGCGCAGTCCCATTTTTATTCCCCAGTTTTTGAAAAACGAACTGGAGGATCGACTTTCTCCTCGTCGGTATCCGGCGCTGCCTTGGTAAACAGGTTGATTGTACGGATCACCGACCGCCGCGAAAGTCACCATTACGAAAGCCACGGCCACCAAAGCCACCACGAAACCCGCCACCGCGAAAGCCACCGCCTCCACCGAAGCCGCCGCTGTGACCGCCACCACCGCCGCCGCCATGCGCAGTCACGTTCGAGCCCGCAAAAGCACAAACTGTAAGAGCAATTGTCACTGCAACAAGCTTTTTGTAATTCATATACATCTTTCCATTTGTTAAGTACAACTGGACAGGCCTGTTTTTATTCCGCTCTCCTAACGAGAAAGGCCTGGTTGCTCTAACTCCCTCGAGAGATCTTCGGGGTAGACCGTACGGGAGATCACTTTCTTGGAATATAACTTTGCCAATTCGGTATGAATGGATTGAACGCTGCACAACTTTCTTACGAAACAAACATATCCGAGATTCTTTATGACTATTACGATCGCCAGTATCCTGAATCTGATGGGGCCGGACATAATGGTAATCCTCCTCATCGTGTTGCTCCTATTTGGAGCAAAAAAACTGCCTGAGCTCGCCCGAGGAATGGGTCGGGCGGTCAAAGAGTTCGGCGCAGCTCGAGATGAGGTTGAGAGGGAGCTCACTCAGTCCGGCTCCAACAGCGTAGCACCCTCCAAACTACTGGACCAAAAAAGCGAGTTGCCGTCTGCACGCTAGTTCTCAACGGGCCCTCGCTGGCAGCCTCGCAAGGAAAAACCTCAATGATCATTCGGGTAACCCGTAGGCTGCGCAAACAGCGCATCGTTATTCTGGGCGGTGGTTTCGGTGGCGTTTACGCGGCCATGCATCTTGAGAAATTGCTGGGGCGAGAACGCGCAGCGGAGATTTGCCTCATTAGCCACGATAACTTTTTCCTATTCACCCCTATGCTTCACGAGGTCGCAGCGAGCGATCTCGAAATCACAAATATCGTAAATCCCCTTCGGAAGCTGCTCCATAAGGTTGAGGTATTGGTGGGTGATGTGAACGAGATTGACCTGCCAAACAAGCGGGTCCTGATTTCATGCGGTCTTCGCAATCACCCACAACAAATCGGCTATGATCATTTGATTATTGCGCTGGGATCGGTCACGAACTTTCATAATCTGCCAAGTTTTGCCGAGTTGGCTGTACCGATGAAATCAGTTTCGGATGCGATTCGATTGCGCGGTCAAATCCTCCGCCATCTGGAAGAGGCAAATTCACAATGTAATCTGATCGATCGCCAGTCATTACTTACTTTTGTGGTCGCAGGTGGAGGCTTCGCAGGTGTGGAAACGGTAGCGGCCTTGAATGACTTCGTGCGAGACGCACTTCCATTCTATCCCAACCTCTGTGAAGAAATGTTGCGAGTTATCCTCGTGCATTCTGGTGCAGTGATCCTACCGGAACTAGGTGAAGATCTAGGACGGTACACTCAGAAGGTGCTTGCGCGACGCGGCGTGGAAATCCGACTCAACGCTCGAGTCACGAGCATGACTGCAGAAAACGTGTCCTTTGAAGGTGTCTCAATTCCAACCCGCAATTTGGTGTGGACGGCCGGAACCGTGCCCAGCCCGCTTATCTCTTCGCTCCCCTGTGTAAAGGATCGTGGCCGAATCCGCGTCGACGAATTCTTGCGAGTCTCCGATTGGCCTAATGTCTGGGCCGTCGGTGACTGCGCGTTTGTGCCAGATGTCAGAAATCAGGGGCAGTGTCATCCGCCAACCGCGCAACATGCCATACGCGAAGGCAAGGTTGTGGCGCAGAATATCGCGGCTGCACTACTGGGGCGTCCTCTAAGACGATTTTCATTCAAGACCATTGGACTGCTGGCCTCAATCGGTCGTCGGACGGGCGTGGCGCGGATTTTCGGTTTCAATTTCTCAGGCTTCTTCGCTTGGTGGCTGTGGCGCACGATTTATCTAAGCAAGTTGCCCGGCTTGGACAAAAAGATTCGTGTGGCATTTGACTGGACACTGGACCTTCTCTTCCCGAAAGACGTTTGCGCAGTATATGATCTCGGCCCCTGCCGCGATTTCGATGCTCAGGAGCACGCCACAACTGCGTCGGTGCGTTCTGGCCTGAGAAATAGCCTAAAGAGAAGTGATCTCGTGGGAGTTAATTGACATGGATTTTCACAACTAACTTGTAATATGCTTGTTAATCTTTGAACGGTATGCCGCGTTGTCCCTGGGCCACGGCCGAACCCGCCATTACTTATCATGATGAGGAATGGGGCGTCCCTGTCCATGACGATCGACTGCTCTTCGAGTTTCTCATTTTAGAAGGCGCACAGGCTGGACTGAGCTGGACCACCATTCTGAAGAAACGGGAAAACTATCGGAAAGCATTCGATGGATTTCGCGCGGAGAAGATCGCCCGGTACGGCGCGCGCGATGTCCAGCGGCTACTCCGGGACGAGGGCATCGTGCGGAACCGATTGAAGATCGCGGCCGCCATCAAGAATGCAAAAATGTTTCTCGCGGTGCGCAAAGAATTCGGGACGTTCGACGCTTATCTCTGGAGTTTTGTCGGCGGCAAGCCAATCCAGAATCGATGGCGCCGCATGAGTGACGTGCCAACGCGCACAGCCGAATCAGACGCGATGAGTCGCGATCTGCGGCGGCGCGGATTCAAATTCGCCGGCTCAACAATCTGCTATGCCTTGATGCAAGCGACCGGCATCGTTAACGATCATCTGGTGACATGTCCGCGACATGCGGAACTCGGTGGCCGGCAGCGTCGCAAGTAAAGCAAATCGGCATTTGCCCGCTAACGCTCTTCGAGCACTCCACTTCTATGTGGAAAAGTGCCGGTTGAACATAATATTACCGAATCTTTATGATGCCACGCGTACCCCACGTGTCTGCTGCTCTGGTCGCCTGTGCGCTTCCGATTGTGATCCTATGCAGCGGCAGGTTCCTGGCAATTTACCTCGAGGAGAAGACGATTCACGCGACCGCTCCCCAAGATTTCTTTATCAAGAATCAGGGACTTGCATTTGAGCGCGCTGCGGCGCGCGCGCCAGACATCCTAATGCTTTATGGCAGCTCCGAATTGATCGATCCTGTTCCCAACAGAGCATCTGATTTCTTTTCGAATGAACCAACGGGATTTCAGGTGTGTCCTGTGGGGCGTCCCGGAACCACGTCGCTGATTATCTTGCAAAAAGTGGGTGCACTCGGCTCCGACATGCACGGCCGGAAAATTGCGATCTCGCTTTCACCGAGTTGGTTCTTAAGGCCTGCCATCAAGCCGGATTTTTATGCCGGAAGCTTTTCATTGCCTGCGGCAAGCCGCATGCTTTTTGGCCACGCCCTTGATTGGAACCTGAAGGCCGAGATCGCAAAGCGGATGCTACAATTTCCGGACACGTTGGCAAAAGGTGGGCTCCTCCAACTCGCTGCCACCTGCTTCGCTTCTGGCCGTCCGCTGGACCGCATCGTTCTGACGGCTATCTGGCCGTTGGGAAAGTTGCAGAACACAGTGCTTGATTTGCAAGACCACTTCGAAGCGCTCGTCTACATTTTGAGTGGAGGCAGGCCGTTCCCACATTGGTTGCGGCTGGTTTCTTTGCGCAAGGCGCAGTCGCCCAAGACCACGAGTCACGATGGCAAGCGATCCGTGACCACCGAGTCGCTCGATGCAGTTCGCCCGGCGCACGATGCTGCCTTTCGAGCGCAGGTCGCGGCTGCAAGCGAATGGAGCGATTTGGAGCTGTTGTTTCGCACACTTAGGGAGCTCCGAGCCAAACCGCTCATCCTAAGCATGCCGATTGACCCTTATGCCGCGAGGGGCGTCTCACGATCGGCTCGCCAAGTCTATTATGATAAGATGCGCGAGCTCGCCCAGCAATATCACATCCCCATAATTGAATTTGAAGACCATGATGCCGACCCGGCTTTTCTAATTGCTCATCGTGAGCACCCCACATCGAAAGGTTGGATGTATTACAACCGAGCGCTCGACGATTTCTTTCATAAGGCTCAATGATACTTATTCCGAACCATTGAAAGACGACGAAGACAACATTCAACTGAGCGCGGTAGAAGAGCACGGTGGGATATTGACCATCCGCGGCGGTGGTGCCCGCCGTGATTGGAACGGCATTCACTATAAACAGGGAATGTCGGCGAAAAATGTCGGTATGAAGAGTCTATCCGCCAACGTTGCGACGATTCCGCCGGGCGGCGTCGCTTATGCTCACATTCACGTCGGCTTCGAAGTGATCCTTTACATCATCGAAGGAAAAGTTCGGCACGAGTTTGGATCTGGCCTCAAGCAGAAGATCGAGAACGAAGCCGGCGATTTCATTTACATCAAGCCCGGTGTGCCGCACGAAGTCTTTAATATGAGCGACACCGAACCGGTCATCGCTTTTGTCGCCCGCTCCTCCGCCGACGAATGGGACAACATCATTCCGTACGATCGCAATCAGTGAGAGTCTCCGTCATGCTAAGAGAGACTGCAGGCCCGCGATCCGCACCGATGATGTCCGTCGAGGAAATACGGCGTCTTTTTCCGGCGCTCGCGCGCACTCATAACGGTTATCCCGTCGCTTACTTCGACGGCCCCGGCGGGACTCAAGTGCCGCGCAGCGTGGTGGAGGCAATGAACGATTATCTTTATCATCACAACGCCAACACGCATTGGGCTTATCCGACAAGCGAAGAGACCGACTCCATAATCGATTCTGCCCGGAGCGTGCTGGCT
>JBKPQL010000001.1:0-3704 GCA_046734045.1 Verrucomicrobiota bacterium | reverse complement strand
AGCAGCGAACTGTCGTGCGGATGCGTAAAGACGCCGACCTTCGCGTCTGTAAACACGAGGCCGCGCACCAGATCGTCCCGGAGATAACGCTCGATGGCGTTCCCGAGCGGTTCCTCAACCAAACTGCGCCAGGCTTCGCGCGAGATTTCGTCAACTTTGAAGCGCCGCGCCATTTCTTCTTTGGAGACCAGCGGCTGGAGCATAGAGTCCCAGACACGGTCGGCGAACACGCGCGGCAACGCGTAGAAGCATTTCAACTCGTCATACTCGGTGTTGTTTCCGGTCAGTTCACACATCGACCGGCGGCCCACCTCTTCATCGACATTGCTCAAGAGCAACGCGCCATGGTGTCCGTGCTTAAAGTATGGCGTGCAGGACGCGATCGCGCGCCGGCGCAACTCCAACTTCAAGTCGAGATCGTGAATGATCTTGTGCGGAAACAGGCTGACCAAATACGAATACCGCGACAAGCGCGCATCGTAATCCGGAAAGATCTGCTGCGAAGTCGTCGCGCCGCCGATGTAATCGTTTTTTTCAAGCAACAGCACGCTCAGCCCGGCTCGGCCGAGGTAACTCGCGGCGACAAGTCCGTTGTGTCCCGCTCCCAGGATTACAACATCATATGTGCTCTTGATCGTGCTCATGCTCGTGCTCCTGCTCGTGATCGTGATCGGATTATCACTTGTGGATCCTCATGGTATTGGCTTCACATGAAACATCAAACCTCCTAAATCAATCTCCAACCGATGGGCGCATTCGAGTATCTCTCCGTTCTGATCTCAATCATTATCGCGTTAGGCATGACGCGGGTTCTCGCAGGGGTCGGTGAAATGCTGCAGGCACGCTCCCGGCATCGCATATACTGGGTGCACGTCATTTGGATTGTGAACCTTTTTGTCTGTCTGGTCGTAGCTTGGTGGATTTTCTATCGCTGGCGCAATCAGCAATCGTGGACCTTTTATCTGTTCGTCTTCGTTCTGATCTCACCTACGATCATGTATCTGGCTTCGATGCTTCTTTTCCCACGGGAAGGCAGCGTCGACGAATCAATTGATTACAAAGCGCACTTCTATGCTAACCATCGCGCATTCTTCGCGATCTTTAGCATGTTTGCGGTGGTTGACGTCGCTGACACATTGCTGAAGGGAGTTCCGCATTTCCTTGCGTTAGGAACACCATACATCATCAGTAGCTTGCTCTATCTCACTGGCATGGTGACCGCCGCCATCACCAAAAACGAACGTTATCATCAGTTCTATGCTCTCTTCTTTCTCGCCCAGACGATCACAGTCAGCTTCATCTTTTTCCAGATTCTTGGGTAAGTCGCGGGCGGAACGAGGGGCTGAGGGTATTCACACTCGAGCACGGCGTCCAGCAATGAGACGAAGGAACGCGGTACCGTAGCCGTGTCCCTATGGATAGAGGGGGCACGGTAGCCATGCTCGCTGTCCCGATCGAACGACCCGCCAGTGACTCGGTAGCTTTAGTGCCTATTTAAAACGGTGTGCGGCGCCGGTTTACTCAGAGCGCCACATAACCCGTGGCCGTATTTGAAGCGCCGGTGGTAGAAAAATAGCCTTCGTAGAGTGATCCTAGCTATTCGCGGCGGAAAGCGCGAAACAGAAAGCGGTTGGCTACACGAGGACTGAACGCGATGTTGGTTTAATGAGTTTCTCAAAAGAGCATCGCAAGGTCGTGCAGCAGCAGAAGCAAATTGAAGCGCTTAGTGCAGGCCTACAGAAAGTGAGCGCACAGCTTGAACTGAGCAAACCTGCGCCGCAAACCGTTCTGAACAATCCGTAAAATTGCTGAGCGCTACCACTCTTTGAAATCGCCCTTGTGCTCGAGCGTCTCGATCACGTTGCCAGCATCATCGTAAACGCGAATCACTGCATCATGTGACCGGCTGGGGTGCTTCGCGGGCCGATTGCATGAAGGGCCACCGCTCTTACCCAGCACTATACTAAAGTTCACTATACTAAGGTCTAATAGCGCGACCTGTCTTAAGAGGTTATTTTCTGCGCCAATTCCCCAGAAACATAAGCGTTGACTGTTTGCCCCCCCAAACAGGCAGCGACTGGCAAATGAGCCGCCACGCTTCAGCATGGCGGCTTTTTGTTTTACCTGTAACGCGTCACCATTCTTTGAAATCGCCCGCGTGCTCGTGCGTTTCGATCACATCGTTTCCCCTTCGCCGGCACTTGCGCCTGCCGGAACGGTGGCTGAGTTTATTAATCCACCGATGCGAAGTGGTCTCCAAAGCCATTTATTTTGCGCAGTAGTTGCTTTTTTAGCTGCGTGCCAGTCGCCACCGGTAAATCAGGGAACCCAGCCTAACAAGTCCGGCTCTACAGCTGCGCAACCAACCACGCCGTACTCGGTCGAGGTCGATTCCTTTGACCCCCCTTTGTGGCGAGAACCTGGGATCGATCTTCGTGGCTCGAGCTACTTTGGCAGGGGGCCGTGAAATATTTTTTCGTCAATCCCCCCGTCCGCCCCGGCTTCCAGCGCTACCCGAAAGGCAGCGTTCATGGAACTGGAAAGAGTGATTTACGAGTTCGCCATGGATGCTATTTAGCAAGCTTTACCGCTCTTTGAAATCGCTGGCTGATTCGTGCGTCTCGATCACGATCACAGCTTTCGATTCGCGTCGTCGAACGGAATCATGCGATCGACGTTGCCACGCAAATCGAAAATCATTTAGAACCGTTTGCGGCGCAGGTTTGTTCAATTCAAGCTGCGCTTTTACTCTCTGCAATCCCGCAGTAAGCCGTTCAATTTGCTTTTGCTGGCTTGCGATCATTGCCTCCTGTTTTACAGCCGCAGACTTTAATTCCTGAACCGTTTGGTGTTCCTTGAGGAACTCATTGAGCAACATCGCCTTTACTTGGTCGTAGCGCACACAGCGTACGGCCTACCCTCCCGGATCGCGAATATTATTGCAGATCGAATACTTGTACCAGAGCAACCCCGGTGGTATCGTTCACACCCCTCACGATCGCGGTGTAATTTCCCGGTTGCAGCGTTGCGACGATCGCGGACTCGCTTGGCGCAGTGGGAGCATGCCCGCTGTTTTGGATAGCCGCGACCTGGCCGGCGGTAATAATCCCGCCGATTATCGTATGCTGCCAATTATCGTTGGAGGCAATCAAGGCTCCAGTGCCGTCGTGCAGTTCTAATGTCGGGTCAGCGAGTACATCGGGAACGCCATACTGCGTAAGCTCAGGACCAATGGCAGACACAATGACCCTCTTTGGTCCAGTGCCTTCAATAATGAACCCGGCAATCATCACGTTGTTCCCCGTCTGCACAAACCCCCGCGTACTGATGTTGCCCAGAGAAGCGCTTTGACAGACAACTGCTGTTACCGTTCCGGTGCCCTCGTGACCGGGGTTCGGGGAGTAGCCGGGATCGGTGTGGACGATCACCATCTTGGGCACGTCACCGCTGATTATCGGGCCCGATTTCGTTATCAAGCTTGAGACAATCACTATAATGTCAGCCGAGACGCTCTCTGGTGGCCCCGAACTATTGCCCGGATCACTTTGCCACGTGCCCCCACAGGCCGGCGGATTTGGGTCTGGAGAATCGGCAAAGCCTTTGAAACTTGCTGGAGCTGGGCCCCCGCTCAAATGATTTAGCCTCCACCATTGCGCGCCCCAAAACGTCACATGATTACCCACCACCGCATCGAGATCGCCAAT